>NZ_FNWK01000001.1:1501785-1802142 GCF_900108295.1 Sphingopyxis sp. YR583
CATGGCCGAGTCCGATCCGAAGATCGCACCGCAGGACTGGTTCGCTGTCCGCAAGCGCAACGCGCGCGCGGGCCTGCGTAAGCTGGTCGCGATCGTCTCCGAAAACCGCACCGACCGCGCGGAGGGACCGCTGCCGCTGCACAAATCCATCTATATGGGCGAGGCGCGCCACGCGGCCGAGATGGAGCATATCTTCCGGAACGAACCGATCGTCGTCGGCCTGTCGGGCGACATCCCCAAGACCGGCGACACGCTCGTCTTCGACTCGGTCGGCCCGTCGATCCTCGTCACCCGCGGCAAGGACGGCGTCGCGCGCGCCTTCCTCAATATGTGCACGCATCGCGGCGCGAAGCTGGTCGAGGAAAAGGAACCCTGGAGCGGCCCGCGCCCGCGCCTCGTCTGTCCGTTCCACGCCTGGACCTTCGACCCCGCCGGCCAGCTCGTCGGGCAGCCAGGCAAGGAAGGCTTCGCCAATTGCGAGATCGGCGCCCGAAACCTGATCGAACTCCCCTGCGCCGAGCATCTCGGCCTGATCTTCGTGCGCGCCAATCCCGACGGCGAACCGATCGATGCCGAGGCGCATCTCGGCGATTTCGGCCCGGTGCTCGCACAGCTCGAACTCCATCGCGCCGAGCCGGTGAAGAAGGGCATTCTCACCGCCGATTCCAACTGGAAATTCGCGCTCGACACCTATGGCGAGAGCTATCATTTCAAGATGCTCCATTCCTCGACGATCGGCGGTACGCATTACAGCGACCGCAACGTCTATGAACCGATCGGCCGCCACCACCGGGTGAGCTTTCCCGACCTGTCGATCGGCAACCTCGTCGGCAAGGACGAAAGCGAATGGCCCGAGACCGATTATGGCGGGGTCCATTTCCTGTTCCCGAACACCGTCGTCTTTTTCGGCGCGGTCACCCCCGGTGTCTATTTTACGCAGCTTTTCCGCCTGTTCCCCGACGGGGCGGGCAAGACGGTCTGCCAGTTCGCCGTCTATGCGCCGTTCGGGGTCGAGGGCGAGGAGCATCGCAAGATGTGCGAGATGGCCTATGACATGACCGCCACCGTCGTGCAGACCGAGGATTATCGCGTTGCCAGCAACGGCTATGCGAACCTCGCGACCGCGCCCGCCGACTTTCACGTCGTGCTCGGCGCAAACGAGCCCGCGCTGCACGGCGTCCACCGCTCGATCGCCGCCGCATGCAAGATGCCGCTCGACCAGATCGCCTGACCCTTCGGAGTTTATCGATGAACGACCTTTCGCCTCCCCAGGACCAGAACCGCGACGACCGCTGCCCCGGCACCAGCTATACCGACATGCTCAATGCCGACACGCGGCGCGTTCCCGACTATCTGTTCGCCGAGTCCAATCAGGAGCTTGGCGACGCGCCGATCGCGATCGAGCGTTATGTCAGCGAAGATTGGGCGAAGCTCGAACGCGAGAAGATGTGGCCCAATATCTGGCAGTTCGCCGCGCGCGAAGAGGATATTCCGAACCCCGGCGACACCGTCGTCTATGACATCAACGAAAAAAGCATCCTGCTCGTCCGCCAGAAGGACCTGTCGGTAAAGGCCTTCTATAACGTGTGCCTCCACCGCGGCCGCAAGCTGCGTACCGAGAGCGGGCCCGCGGTGAACCTGCGCTGCCCCTTCCACGGCTTTTCCTGGCATCATGACGGCCGCTTCAAGGAAGCGCCCTGCGCGTGGGACTTCACGCATCTCGAGAGCAAGGACATGAGCCTGCCCGAGCTGAAGGTCGAAAGCTGGCAAGGCTTCCTGCTCGTCACCGAGAACCATGATCTACCAAGCTTCCGCGACTGGGTCGGCCCGGGCGTCGAACATTATGACAATTGGCGACTCGACGAATGCCACACCGCCGCGTGGGTCGGCCGCGTCATCCCCGCGAACTGGAAGGCGGTCGCCGAGGCCTTCATGGAGGCGTGGCACAGCATCGTCACCCATCCGCAGATCCTGGGCTTCACTGCCGACGCGAACACCCGCTACGACCTTTACGGCGACTTCCTCAATCGCGCGATCACGCCGGCGGGCGCGATGTCGCCGCACATCAAGGGCAAGGATCAGTTCTACGTCCTGAAATCGCTCGAGGAGTTCATCGGCGGCGGCGACAGCCGCGCGCGCCGCGCAACGGGCGATCCGACCGACCTCAAAGGCTTCCAAGCCGACGACCCGATGCTGGCGCGCAAGGTGCTGGCACAGGCGAACCGCGACGCCTTTACGGCGATGAACGGGCATGATTATTCGGGCGCGACCGACAGCGAGATGCTCGACAATTTCACCTATAATGTCTTCCCCAACTGGGCGCCGTGGGGCGGGCTGGTGCCGAACATCGTCTATCGCTGGCGCCCGTGGGGCGACACCGACCACAGCCTGATGGAGGTCCGCATCCTGATGCGCACGCCAAAGGGCGAAAAGCCGCCGAAGTCGGCGCCGATGCACCTGATCCCCGACGACCAGCCCTTCTCCAGCGCCAGCCATCTGATCGGCGCCGCGCTTGCCGGCGTGTTCGACCAAGATATGGAAAACCTGCCCTATGTGCAGGAGGGGATGAAATCGTCGCCCAACGGCGTGATCGAACTCGGCCATTATCAGGAAAGCCGCATCCGGCATTTCCACCGGACGCTGAGCAAATATATCGACGGCGAGCTGCCCGACTGATGGCGCGCACGACGCCCCTGCTGTCGCTGGCGGCGGGGGTGCTGCCCGAATTTTCGCCCGAAGAGACCGTCGCCGCGGCGATTGAGGGTGGCTGGCAGGCGACCGGCATCTGGTACGATCCCGCAGCATGGACGCCCGCGACCACGATCGCGGTGCGCGATCGCGCCGCCGACGCCGGGCTGGCGATCCTTGATATCGAAGTGATCTGGCTGAAACCCGGCGCCGACGATCCGGCACATTTCGCCGCGATCGACGCCGGCGCCGCAATCGGCGCGCGCAATGTGCTGATCGTAAGTTCGGAGGATGATGCCGGACGCGCGGCGGCGAAGCTGAACCGGCTCGGCGATCATGCGGCGGCGGCTGGGCTGCGCGCGTGTCTGGAGTTCGCAGCCTTCACTACGGTCGGCAGCATAGAGCGCGCCGTGGATCTCCTCGATGCCGCCGATTGCGACAATCTCGGCCTGCTGATCGACCCGCTACATCTGGCACGGACAGGAGGATCGCCTGCCGATCTGGCGCGGGTCGACCCGCAGCGCTTCCCCTATGCGCAATTCTGCGACGCCCCGGCGCATGGCCCACCGCCGAGCGACGTTCCGGAGATCATCCGCGAAGCGCTCGACCTGCGCCTGATGCCGGGAGAGGGGGCCTTGCCGCTGGACAATCTGGTCGCCGCGCTGCCCCCGGCAACGCCGCTCAGCATCGAATTGCGCAGCGCGGCGCTTCGCGACGGCTATCCTGACCCCGCCGATCGCGCCCGCACCCTGCTCGCCGCGACCCGACGCTGGTTCTCGACCTAGCTCCAGTCCTGCCGCGCCGCCCAGTCGGCGAAGGAGGTCGGCGTCACCCCCAGCAGCCGCGCCGCGGGCACCGCGTCGAGCGCCACCGGAGACACCGGCTGGTCGTTGTACCAGCGATAGAATTTCGCCATCCCGTCATAGATGCTGGCAGGCTGGACGTCGCGCGAGCCGGTGACCAGTTCGCTCATCCGCGCGGCGAATTCGTCGGGCGACAGGCTCTGAAAGCGCACCGGCTTGCCGGTCGCGACGCTCAATCGCTCGGCGACTTCGGCACCGACCAGCGCCTCGGGCCCGCCCACCGCGATCCGGTCGGCGATCAGATCCTCGTGGAGCAGGGCCGAGACCATATAGGCCGCGACATCCTCCAGGCAGACCCAGCTGATCTTCAGCGTCTCGGCCGCCGGATAGGCGAACACCCCGCTGTTGACGATCGCCGGGCGCGACCAGATGCGCGTGATATTGTCCATGAACACCATCGGCTCGATGATGACATAGGGCACGCCGCTGTCGTGGATCGCGCGCTCGATGTCGCGCCGCCCGTCGTGCGCCGAGAGATCAAGGTCGCGGTCGGCGACGAAGCAGCTCGTGTTGAAGACGATCTTCCGCAGCCCCGCCGCGCTCGCCGCGGCGGCGATATTGCGCCCTATCGTCGCGGCCCGCTCGCGGTCGAACTCGAACGGCAGGTGCATCGCGAGCGCGTCCTGCCCTTCAAAGGCCGCGGTAAGGCTCTCGACATCGTAAAGGTCGGCCGCAACCTCGGGCGCATCGGGATGCATCGTCGCTGCCATCGCGCCCGGCCGCCGCACGCCGGCCGTCGGTTCGAGACCGCGAGCTTTCAACGCGGTGAGCAACGGGATCCCTTGATCGGCAGGCGCGCCGAGAACGAGAACCTTCTTCATGCCGCACCCTCCAGTTGCTTCGCAGACACCGTCGCGGCATGGCGCCCCGCGAGAAAACCGAACACCATCCCCGGCGCGATCGTCCCGCCCGGGCCGCCGTAGGTCATGCCCATCGCCGAGGCCATCACATTGCCTGCAGCGTAAAGTCCGGAGATCGCTCCGCCATCGACGCTCAGCACCTGCGCATTCACGTCGGTCTGCGGCCCGCCCTTGGTGCCGAGCGCACCGCTCTTGATCTCGATCGCGAAGAACGGCCCTTGCCCGATCGGGCCGAGCGTCGCCGCGGTCGAACCGCGCCCATCGGGATCGCCCCACCATTGATCGTGCGCCGCATCGCCGCGCCCGAAGTCAGGATCGCGGCCGGTCGCGCAATGCGCGTTGAAGCGCTCGACCGTCGCGTCGAGCGCGTCGGGATCGATCCCGAGCCGTGCCGCCAGTTCGGGCAGGCTCTCGGCGCGCATCGCCCATTGGGGCGGCGCGACGCCGCGCTCGCCACTGATCATGCCGAAGCCGAAGCGGTCGATATATTGCTGGTCGAAAATCAGCCAGCACGGCAGGTTCGCATAATCGAACGCGCTGACGTCCTGATCGTGGAACGCCGCGCCGATCGCATTGTAATTCGCTGCCTCGTTGGTGAAGCGCTGCCCGGCGCGATTGACCATGATCGAATGCGGCAGGCTGCGCTGTCCCGCGACGAGCGTCTTGCCCATCGAGCAATCGCTTGTCGGCACCTCGGCAACGGGCATCCACCACGCCTCGCGCATATTGCCGAGCATCGCCCCGACGCGCATCGCCATCTTGAGGCCATCGCCGGTGTTCGTCTTCGGACTCAGCGGATGGGTCAGCGGGCCGCGGATGAAGGCACGGAGCAGGTCGGTGTCCCACTCGAACCCGCCCGTCGCGAGCACCACCGCATCGGCCGCAACCTCGACTTCGCCATCCGCCGTCTCGAACACCACGCCCGCGACGCGCTCGCCGTCCATCAGCAACCGGACCGCGCGATGCTCCGTCTTCGGCTCGATCCCACGATCGAGACACGCGCGCAGCAAGCGCCCGACCAGCGCCTGCCCGCTGCCGCGCAGGTCGCCGTCGATGCGGCGCTGCAGCTCTTCGGGCGCCAGCGGCTGCGGCTTCGCCTGCCCCAGCGGCGTGTCGTAGATCGAGAAATGCGGCGACGGATAATAGGGCGACTTCGTCACCTTCTCGGCCCACTCCCCCAATTCGTGAAACGAATAGAGCGGACAATCGAGCGAGCGCCCGCCGTTGGGCATACCGCCGGGAAATTCGGCATGATAGTCGGGAAATTCGGGGATCGGCCGGAACTGCACCGGGGTGTTCGCCTCGAGGAATGCTACCATTTCCGGCCCATGATCGAGAAAGGCCTCGACCAGATGCTGCTGCATCAGCCCGTGCGACATCGACATCAAGTAAGTGAGCGCCTTGGCGCGGCTGTCCGCGACGCCGAGGGTCGCTTCGTGGTGATTGTTCGGGATCCAGATCATCCCGCCCGACCAAGCAGTGGTCCCACCGACCTGCTCGCCCTTTTCGAACAGCGAGACGCGCGCGCCGGCTTCATGCGCCGAGATGGCTGCGGTGAGCCCTGCGCCGCCGGTGCCGAGGACGATGACGTGCGGCGCTTTGCTCATCTTTATGCCTTCAATTGCTCGACCATATGCGCGGTGTCGAAATAATGGATGCGCATCGACGCCATCTTGCCGGCGTCGTCGAATTCGGTGACCTCGGCGATATGCGTCTCGAAGCGCTTGCCGCTCGACTTCGCGGTGACGGTGAAGTGGAGCAGCGCGACGGCATATTTTTCGCCGCCGACCAGTTCCTGCCATTTGACGACGGGGTCTTCCCAATAGCCCATGACGTGGGCGTAGAGCCGTTGCAGCGCGTCGCGCCCGCGCCATTCGCCGCCGTAAGGAAGCGACGCCGGTTCATGGATGACGAGATCGTCGGACATGAATTCCGCGACCGCATCCCACTCGCCGCGCGCGACCGCGGCGTACATCGCCCTGCTCGCTTCGAGCGGGGTCATTCGATCGTGCCGACGAGCGCGCCGACCGGATAGGTTTGGCCTTCCACGCCGGTCGGGCGGATCGTGCCCGCGACCTGCGCTTCGATCTCGACCGTCGTCTTGTCGGTCTCCACCGTATAGATGATGTCGCCGACCTCGACGCGCTCGCCATCGCCGAACATCCATTCGTTGAGCGTCATTTCGGTCGCCGACATGCCGATCTTCGGGATGCGCAATTCTTCCGCCATCGCCTCAGCCCTTCCAGTTCATCGCGGCACGCACCGCTTCGGCGATCGCATCCTTGTTGGGGATCCACGCCTGTTCGAGCGCGTTCGCCATCGGCACCGCCGAGAAGGCGCCGCCGATGCGCGTCACCGGGGCTTTCAGCTTGCCGAAGAGTTTTTCGTTGAGGCGCGACGCGATCTCGGCGCCGGTGCCGTACTGTTTCACCGCTTCGTGGAGCACGACCGCGCGGCCGGTCTTTTCGACCGAGGCCGTCACCGTCGCCTCGTCATAGGGAGCGATCGTGCGCAGATCGATAACCTCGACCGAAATCCCCTCTTCGGCGAGCTTGCCCGCGACCTCGAGCGCATCGAGCACCGTGCGGCCATAGGTGACGATCGTGCAATCGCTGCCCTCGCGCGCGACCGCCGCCTTGCCCAGCGGCACGAAATGCCCCGGCCCCGGATCGTCGGACTTGAGCCCGTAACAGAGGATATTCTCGATGAAGATCACCGGGTCGTTGCACGCGATCGCCGCGCGCATAAGCCCCTGCGCGTCGGCGGCGTTCGACGGGGTGACGATCTTCAGCCCCGCGACATGCGCGAACCACGCCTCGAGCATGTCCGAATGCTGCCCGCCGAAGCCGACGCCGACGCCGGTCGTCGTGCGGATCACCAGCGGGACGTTCGTCTGACCGCCCGACATGAAGCGCAGTTTCGCGGCATGATTGACGATCTGGTCCATCGCGACCGTCACGAAGTTCATCAGCATGATCTCGGCGATCGGGCGGAAGCCCGCGAGCGCGGCGCCGACGCACGCGCCAACGATCGCCTGTTCCGAAATCGGCGTCGCGCGGATGCGGTTCTCGCCATATTTTTCGGTCAGTCCCGACGAGATCTTGAACACCCCGCCGCCCTGCTTCGCCGCGACGTCCTCACCGAGCAGGATCACGCCTTCATCCTCGGCCATTGCCTCGTCGATCGCGCGGTTCAGCGCCTGCGTCATCGTGATCTGGCTCATGCCGCAATCTCCTCTTCGAAGACATCCTTGCGGATTTCCTCGGGCCCCGGCAGCGGACTGTTCGCAGCGAATTCGGCGGCGGCGTCCATCTGCGCGTCGAGGTCAGCGACGATCGCGTCGAGTTCGGCCTCGGTGAACTGATGGTCGAGCATCAACTGGCGGAGCCGCGGCAACGGGTCCTCCGCTGCCATCTCGGCGAGATGCTCCTTCGGCATGTAAGAGAAGTCCGAGCCGAAGAAATGGCCCATCATCCGGTAACACATAGCCTCGATCAGCGTCGGCCCCTCGCCCGCCCGCGCGCGGTCCACCGCGGCCTTGGTCGTGTTGTACATCGCGATCGCGTCATTGCCGTCGACGTGGACGCCCGCCATTCCATAGGCCTTGGCGCGCGTGACGATCGAGTCGACCTTGGTGTGGTCGGCGAACGCCGTGTGCTCGCCATAGCGATTGTTCTGGCAGAGGAAGATCACCGGCAGCTTCCAAAGCTGCGCCATGTTCATCGCCTCGTGGAAGGCGCCGATATTGGTCGCACCGTCGCCGAAGCAGACCATCGTCACCTTGCCGTCGCCGCGGTTCTGCGATGCGAGCGCGAGGCCGTTGGCGATCGGCAAGCCCGATCCGACGACCCCCGTCGTCACCATCACCCCGGTTTCGGGATGGGTGATGTGCATCGACCCGCCCTTGCCGCGGCAGGTGCCGCCGACCTTGCCCGCAATCTCGGCGAACAGCGGGTTCAGCGGCACGCCCTTGGCGATCTGGTCGTGCTGGCCGCGATAGGTGGTGACGAGATAATCATCCTGTTCGAGCGCCGCCATTGCCGCCGCCGACACCAGTTCCTGCCCGCGCACGGTATAATAGATGACCGCGAGCTTGCCGGTCATCAGCAGCGAGCGGAATTTCTCGTCGGCGCGCGCGACGCGCATCGTGCGGGTATAGATGTCGCGCAGTTTCTCGCGATCGATCGTCGTATCGGTCATGCAGGCTCTCCGATGCCCAGTTTGGGGTTGGCGCTGGCGGCGGCGCTGGGGCGGGCGGCAGCGCGCTCACGCCAGGCAGAAAGATTGGTAAGCGCGGGATCGAGCGGCTGCCCGACCATCGCGCCGAACTCGACGAACGAATAAAGCAGGATATCGGCGAGGCTGAACCGGTCGCCCGCAAGCCACGGCCCCCCGTCGACGATCCGGTCGACTTGCGCCAGCCCATCGGCGGCCAACCGCTTCAGATCGGCGGCTGCATCGGGCAGGCAGAGCAGCCGGCTCTGGAACATCGGCAGCCCCTCAGCGCCGCGGAAGCCCGCGGTCATCGGCACGACGACGAGCTGGTCGACGATCCGCACCAGCATCCGGGTCTGTGCGCGCTGCTCGGCGGTCGCACCGAGCAGGGCATGTCCGCCCAGCGTTTCGTCCAGATACTCGCAGATCGCGATGCTCTCGGCGATGCAGCCGCCGTCATCGAGTTCAAGCAAGGGCGTATGCCCGAGCGGGCTTTTGGAGCAGAAGTCGGGCTGGCGGTTCTCGGCCGCCATGATGTCGACGAACTGGCGATCGACTGCGAGCCCGGTCTCGGCGAGGTACATGAGCACCACGCGCGGATTGGGGCCGAGCGACTGATAGAGCTTCATCGCCCGCGCCCTAGAACTGGACGCGCTTGGTGAAACCGCCGTCGATGACGAGATGCGCCCCGGTCATATAGGGGCAAGCGGGCGAGGCCATGAAGACGATGCCCTTCGCCACTTCCTCGGCCTCGCCGAAGCGCCCCATCGGCATCTGCGCCAGCGTTCCCTCATAGAGCGCGGGCACCGCCGACTTGATGACCTCCCAATTGCCGCCGGGGTAATAGATCGCGCCCGGCGAGACGATGTTGACGCGGATATTCTGAGGCGCGAGCGCCTGGCTGAGCTGTGAGCCATAGGTGATGAGCGCGGCCTTCAGCGCATTGAACGCCTGCGGCACGATGAAGGTCTCGACCGCGGCGGTCGACGACATGAAGATGATCGATCCCGACCCCGACGCTGCGAGCGCCTCGGTGAGCGTCTCGACGCCGTGGACGGCGCCCATGATGTCCATGTCGAGCCCGCGCTGCCAGTCGCCGGTCGCGCCCTGCCCCGACGAGCTGGCGGTATGGATGAAGATGTCGCAGCCGCCGAGCGTATCGCGCGCTTTCTCGAGCCAGGCGCGATAGCCGTCGGGGTTGCCCGTCATATCGAACTGTTCGCCGAACACCTTGCCCGGCCCCGCCGCATCGATCGCGGCGACCGCGGCCGCGACCTTATCGGCATCGCGCGAGAAAAAGGCGACGTCGGCGCCCTCGGCCGCGAAAATCTTGAGCGAGGCGAGCCCCAGCCCGTGCGCGCCGCCGTTGATGATTACCTTCTTACCGGCCAGACCCAGGTCCATCGCATCCTCCTCTCGCTATTTTGAGAGGAAGACTATCGTGCCGGCGGTCCCCGGGACATCAGCAAAAATGGGAGCGGCCGGATCGCGAAAGAGCATGCAGCCCTACCGACCGCATGGGCGCGCAAATCATAACCGATCCATGCGGAGCCACGCCTTGTTGCCGATCCATGCTTTCGACAGGGCCCTGTCCGCTGCGGCGGCCTCCAGCCGTTTTCCCTGCGCCGCCTCGCTGCGGCCAAGCCCGTACAGCGCCCAGCCGTTGTTCGGCGTCTGCGCCAGCGCGGCGCGAAAGGCCTCGCTCGCCTCGGCATAGCGGCGGGCCCGGAAAAGCGCCGCACCCAGCGACTGTTTCACCGGATAATACCAATAGGGCGGTTCCTGATAGGGAAGCTCGGCCTCGATCGCGATCGCCTGTCGGTAAAAGCCGATCGCTTCGTCGGTGCGGCCCATCGCACTCGCGAAGCGGCCGCGTGCAACGAATGCGGCGAGCGACACCAGATCGCCGGCCGGGACGCCCTGTTCGATCATCGCGCTCATCGCATCCGACGCCCGTATTTTTTCCATCGCCGCCAGTTCGCGGTCGAAGCCCTTACGGTCGCGAAGCCCGGCATAGGCGATGCTCCGCGCAAAATGCCGCATCGCAGTCGGATAGGCGAGGCGCGCGTCGGGCGCCGGCATCGCCAATATGGCTTTCGGATCGGAGAATTGCGCCATCGCGAAATAAGGCGCCGCATCGATCGACTGGATCCATGCAATCTGCGCCGAGGTCGCCGGGTCGAGGACGGTCCGGAGACGCCGCGCTTCGCGAATGGCGGTCGGCATATCGCCCGCCATTTGCGCCGAGGTGACGATGAAATGGATATTGTGCGGATAATAGCCGTAGCGCACGAGCCCGTTATCGCTGGCGCTGCGGATATAATCCTCGTCGGCGCGCGCCGCGGCAATATTGACGCGGATCGAGTCGGCGTGGCGCCCGCGCAGCTGATATATGTGCCCCGGCATATGGACGAGATGCGCCGCGCTCGGTGCCGACGGGCTCCCCAGCCGGTCTGCGGCGGCCTCGGCACGCTGCGGATCGCTCGCTTCCATAAGATGGATGTAGAGATGGTTCGCCTGAACATGCGCGGGGTTGCGTTTCAACACCGTCTCGACAAGCCGCACGGCTTCGCCGCTCCGGCCGACCGATGTCTTCTTGTCGCTCTCCCAATAATTCCAGGGGCTCGTGTCCATCACCGCTTCGGCGGCAAGGAGCGCGACATCGTCGTCGGCGGGGAAGCGGCGCGCGACGTCGAGCATCGCATCGGCATAGCTGGCGTCGAGCGCGGCGCGGTCGCTGGCGGGATCGCGCAAATATCGCCGGGCGACAGCCTCGATCAACGCGCGCTCCATCGGCGAAGCGGTGCTGCGCAGTGCCATCGCGCGGTCCATCGCGTCGAGCGCGGCGCCCCGGTCGCGCTCGTCCATCGGGGCATTGATGTTCGGGCCGAGCGCGACGGCTTCGCCCCACCAGCATATGGCGCAATCGCGGTCGAGCCGCTGCGCCTCGCGAAACGATCGCACCGCGCCCGCATGGTTGAAGCCATAGGTCAGGAGCAAGCCCTGACTGAAATAATGTCGCGCGCGATCGACGTTTGTCGAGACGGGGAAGGGCGAAGCGGCAAGGTCCGGAAACAGCGGTATCGGCCGGCCTTCGCTGGCGGGCGCCGCAAAAGCCGCCGCGACGAGCAGATTCTGCGCCAGCGAGGACCCCGGGCGCCGGGCGCCGCAAAAGAGGGCCGCGAGACGGCTTGGGTTCAGCGCTTCGAGCGCGGCGTCCGAGAAGAGCGGCAATGGCGTAAAGCTGGTCAGGGAAAAGCCTATCCCTGCAGCGATCGCCGCCTTGAGTGGGCCCAGCATCACTATCCCCCTTCGCCGAAGGTGATCAGAAACAGCCCGCCGAAAATATCACGAAAACAAACCGCGCCAAAACCGAATCTTTGCTGTCTTCAATCAACTATAATAAGAGGAAAATTCATGTGCATCGGTCGAAAGATCGGTCATTTGGTGGCGGCGAGGGATGCCGTCCGTCTTTCGGGGGGAGGATATGTTGGGGGTCTTACAAAAGCGAAAAGCGCGCATGACGGGGCCGTCATGGGGCGTTTCCATTCTGGCGGCAGTGGCGTTTCTTTTGTCGCCGGGTGCCCTTGCCGCGGCGGAAGCAGAGGTGCCGCAGGCGCCGCCCGCTTTCACTCCGCTGCCCACCAGCGTTTTTGCCGAGCTTCCCTTCGTCGAAGATATCGACCTGTCGCCCGACGGCACGCATATCGCGGGTCTGTTCGGAATCGGCGGCGAGCAGCGGATCATGATGATGCCGCTGCAGGGCGACCGTTCGAAAAGCGTCCGGATCGCCGTTCCCGACCAGACGCAGGTGGCGTGGATCCGATGGGTCGGAAACGACAATATCGTCGTCGGCCTCTATGCGCTGATGCCGGTCGAGACCGATCGCTGGTACATCTCGCGCGTGATCGGCATCAACCGCGGCACGGGAAAGATCACGAAGCTGCTGTGGGATAGCGGCGGTCAGAATGCGTCCGATGTCCTCTGGATCCCCTCGGACGGAAGCACCGAAATCCTCGTCGCCGCGCAGAATTCGATTTACGGGAACGATCCCGAGTTCTGGCCGACCGTCTATCGCGTCGACGTCGCCAGTGCGCGCAAGCGGGTGGTCGAAAGGCCGCGCGCCAACGTCAACGACTGGGGTGCCGACCATCTGGGCCAGGTGCGGTTCGGCATCGGCTATCGCGACTCGGACACGCAATCGACCCTGTTGTTCCGCTCGCACGGCGAAGGGACGCTCCGCGTGATCGATCGCGCGAAGCTGGGTGCCGAAGAAGAGCTGACCGTTCCCTTCCATTTCGTGCCCGGCAGCAACAACGGTTTCGTCATCAAGCCGATCGAGGACGGCCGATCGGCGGTCGTCGAAGTCGACATTCCGACCGGCAAGGATGTGCGGACGGTCTATGCCGCCGACAAGGCCGATGTCGAAGGCGTGCTGACGGATTCGAACGGGTCGAAGCTGCTCGGTGTCCGCACCAGCGACCGCAGCGACCCGCTGCACTGGATCGACCCGGCGATGGCGGCGCATCAAAAGACGCTGGAGGCCGCGTCGCCCCATTCGAAAGTACGGATCGAGAGTATCAGCGCCGACCAGAGCAAGATGCTGGTGCGGTTCAGCACCCCCGACAATCCCGGCCTGCTCTTTTTCTTCGACGCCGCGACGGGCGAACTGGCACGTCTGGCGGCGATGAACGAAGCGATCGGCGGCAAGCGCCTGTCGCGCGGGCGGATGGTCCGGTACAAGGCGCGCGACGGGCTGGAGATAGAGGGCGTGCTGACGATGCCGCGCGGCCGGCGCGACAAGGATTTGCCTTTCATCGTCATGCCGCACGGGGGCCCTTGGGGGCATGACGAGCTGAGTTACGACTATTGGGCACAGTTCCTCGCCGAGCGTGGATATGCCGTGCTCCAGCCCAATTTCCGCGGATCGACCGGCTATGGCGCCGCCTTCGAAAAGGCGGGGCAAGGGCAGATGGGCTTCGCGATGCAGGACGACGTCACCGACGGCGTCCAGTGGGCGGTCAAGGAAGGCATCGCCGACCCGAAACGGGTATGTATCGTCGGCGGCTCCTATGGCGGCTATGCCGCGATGTGGGGGATCGCCAAGGATCCCGACCTGTATCGCTGCGCGGTCTCGATCAACGGCGTCGCGAACCTGCGCCGCGAGGTCAATGATTTCGGCGGGCTGATGCGCGAACGCCTCTATCGCACCCAGTGGCAGAAGATGACCCCCGATTTTGCCGCGGTTTCCCCGATCAACGCGATTGCCCGGATCAAGGCCCCGCTACTGCTGGTCCACGGCAGGAAGGACGTCACCGTCGATCACGTCCAGTCGGCGCGCATGTATTCGGCGATGACGAAAGCGGGGAAGACGGTCGAGTTCGTATCGGTGCCGCTCGCGGACCATTATTTCACGCGTCAGGCCGATCGCATGACGCTGTTGACCTCGATCGAAAGCTTCCTCGCCAAGCATAATCCCGCGGACTGATCCGTTCAGTCCATCGCGGCTTGGATTGACGCAGGGCGATTAATCGCATTTAGTATACGATATCAATCGCCAAACGGCGTTCCGGAGAGAAACATATGACATTCCTGACCCTCGTCTTGCTGGCGATGCAGCCGGCGACGCCCGCCATGCCCCCCGCGCCGGCTCCGGTCGCCGCGCCGGCCAAATGGGCGACGAAGGAAGGCGATGTCACGATCCGCGATTTCAAGTTCCGATCGGGCGAGATCATGCCCGCGGTCCGGATGCATTATTCGACGCTCGGCACGCCGCATCGCAACGCGCAGGGAGAGATCGACAATGCGGTGATGGTGCTCCACGGCACCGGCGGCAGCGGAAAGCAGTTCCTGCAGCCGCAATTCGCCGACGAACTGTACGGCCCGGGCCAGCCGCTCGACATTAAACGCTATTATATCATCCTGCCCGACAATGTCGGCCATGGTGCCTCATCGAAGCCGTCCGACGGCCTGCGGATGAAATTCCCGCAATATGATTATGACGACATGGTCGAATTGCAGCACCGGATGCTGACCGAAGGGCTGGGCATCAAGAAACTGCGCCTGATCATGGGCACGTCGATGGGGTGCATGCACGGCTTCATCTGGGGCGAGACCTATCCCGATTTTGCGCAGGCCCTGATGCCGATAGCATGCCAGCCGGTCGAGATCGCGGGACAGAATCGCATGTGGCGTCAGCTTCTCATCGACGGGATCAAGGCCGATCCCGCATGGATGGGCGGCGAATATAAGAGCCAGCCGGTGCTGGGCCTGCGCACCGCCGCGTCGCTGTCGATGATCGCGGGCGGCGCGCCACTCAATCTCCAGAAAAATTATCCGACGCGCGATGCCGCCGGCGCCTATGCGCGCGAGCGCGTCGAGCGCGACATCGCGAGCCGCGACGCCAACGACATGATCTATCAATTCGAATCGTCGCGAACCTACAATCCCTGGCCGGGACTGGAGAAGATCACGGCGCCGATGACATGGATCAATTCGGCCGACGATTTCATCAACCCGCGCAACCTCGACTTTCCGCAGCAGGCGTTGAAGCGGATGCCCAACACGCGCTTTCGCCTGATCGCCGAAAGCGACGAGACCCGCGGGCACGGGACGCACACATGGGCGGTCCAGTGGAAGGCCGACCTGATCGACCTGATCGCGCGCAGCGGCGGCTGACGGCGTTCACTTCGAGGCAGGCGCCGCCGGGTCGTAGGACGAGACATGGTTCATCGCGATGACCCAGCGGCCGTCGACCTTGCGAAACAGGCGGGTATTGATCCCCTGTTGCGCGCGTTCGGGCCGGGTCAGGCGATAATGGCTGATCAGCAGCGCGGCGTCGGGCCCAAGCATGTCGATGCTGATGTCATAGAAATGGACCGTGCCGCTGCGGTCGGCTGAACCGCCATAGTCGCGCACATAATGGTCGAGTGTCCCCTGCCAGCCGTCCTGGATCTTGCCGCCCGACACGAAAATCACGCCGGGGTTGCGGAAGCCCGCCATATAGCCTTTGAAGTCGCTGCGGTTCCACGCAGCCTCCATATCGGCGACGACCTGCAGGATCGCCGCCTTTTCCTTGGCCTCGTCGGCATGCGCCGGTGTCGTCACCGCGAAGAGCAGCGGCGCCGCCAGCAGCCTTGTCCATTTCGTCATGCCTCTCTCCTCAACGCTTGCGCAGGAACAGCGGATGTTCGGGCAGACGGCTGCGATCGACAAGCCTTCCCTGCGCGATCACCGCCTCGACCTTTTCGATGTTGCGAATATCGGCGAGCGGGTCGGCCGACAGCAGGACAAGGTCGGCGATCTTGCCCGTCTCGACCGTACCGATGTCGCCCTCCATCCGCGCGGCGGCGGCGCCATGCTTCGTCCCCGCGACGATCGCCTCCATCGGGGTCATGCCGAGTTCGACGAGCCCCTCGATCGCGCGGATCGTACCGATGCCCGGCTCGGCCTCGTCACCCTTGGGCACGCGGCGAAATTCGGGGGCGTCGCCATAGAAGCTGTCGGTCGCGGGGGTCACGCGGCACCCCGCCTTGATCAGCCGCTCGGCATTGCGGCGCTGCACGTCCTGATTGTCGTCCATCGCCTCGAGCCGCCGCCAGCGTTCGGCGCTTGTCGTCGCCGGCGGCATCTTCGCGATCCGCGCCTCGACCTCGGCGCGCTTGGCGAGATGCTTTTTGCGATAGTCGCCCGTGATATAGTTCGAGCGGATACCGCAGAGCACATCCTTCTTTACGATCAGCGCGATCAACTCGTCGGTCAGGTCGCGGCTCGTCAGTTCGGGATGCTGGATCAAGTCGATCCCCGCCTCGACCGCGAGCGTCAGCCCTTCGGAGCTGGTCGCGTGCGTTTCGACGGGCTTGCCGCGCTTGTGCGCTTCCTCGACGATCACGGCCTGCTGGCGCGGCGAGAAGCCGATCAGCGCGGGACGGAGAAAATGGCTGGTGCCGCCATATTTGATGAAGTCGACCCCCTTGTCGAGATAGCGGTTCATCGCGACGCGCAGCTCGTCGGGCGTCATGTCCATGATCTCTTCGCCCATGTCCTGCGCCAGCAGATCGTTCCATTGTTCCTGGAACAGTGACAGGTCCGAATCCTTGGTGAGCGAGAAGGTCAGGGAAAAAGGGCCGCCCCAGCCAAGGATATTGCCCGCCGCCTTCAGCCGCGAACCGACCACCTCGCCGCGATCGATCCGGTCGCGTATCGTCAGGATCGGCGGCAGCACGCCATAGCTGTCGCGCATCGTCGTCACGCCATAGGTCAGCGCCCGCTGCGCGAATTCGAGCGCAAGCTCCTCGCCGCGGTCGGCATATTTCAAGGACGTGTCGCGCCGCGCCGGCTGACCATAGACCGAGACATGGACATTGCTGTCGATGAAGCCCGGCAGCAGATAGCGGCCGCGCCCATCGATGCGCTGCGCGCCCGCCGTATCGGTGCCGTCCTTGCCGATCGAAACGATCCGGCCCTTTTCGATGAGGACGGTCATGCCGGGCTTGGCCGGAGCGCCCGTGCCGTCGATCAACGTTACATCCGTGATCGCGATCCGCTGCGCCCCGGGCACCTCCGCGCGCGTCGGCGCGGCGAGGAAAGGCGCCGAAAGCGCCAGAAACATGCCGATAAAAGCGGTTCTAAGACAGTTTGTTGCGGTCACCCGACCCTCCCCGGAAACATGTGGCATTGACTCTCGAAAGATTGAGTATATCGTATTTCGTATACAGTAATAGCAAAAAGGGGTCGTGATGCTGTACCGCGAGGATTGGGCAACGCGTGGCAACGCCGCTTTCCCGTGCGAACATGCTCGCGCTCCTGCACCGGCATCCTGCAACCGCGCCGCACGCCTTCCGATGCCCGCGCGCATGCCAACCCATCACCGCCCCGCGCACGGCAAAGGGACATCCCCCTTTGATCCCGTCACCGCCGGGGGCGCCCCAAGCTCCGACATGTTCGCCGTCCAGCCAGCCGGGTCGCAGCGCGAGTCATCGCGCCCGCCCCGGACAAGAAGAGGGAGCTGAGCGGCGTCCGGGGAAGCGTGCAGGAGAACGACGTCGTCCGCCGCCAAGAGCGGGCACGAACGACATCAATGACAGGCCAAAGGCCGTACACAGGGAGCGTCCAAATGTCTTACGATCACAGCAATCCGCAGGTCCGTTTTCGCCGCATACTTCTTGCCACCAGCCTTTTGTCGACCATCATCCTGCCAAGCGCGGCCGCTGCGCAGGATGTCGCCCCGGCCGATGCCGCTACGGAAGCGACGACCGACATCGTCGTCACCGGGTCGCGCCTGCAGCGCACCGACCTGACCGCGCCGAGCCCGATCACCATCGTCGGACAGGAAGAGGTCCAGCTGTCGGGCAACCTGACGCTCGAAAAGACGATGAACGAATTTCCGCAGCTCGCGTCGGGCAACACCTCCACCGTCAACAATGGCGGCGGCGCGGGCGTCCTGACCGCGAACCTGCGCGGGCTGGGCGAAACGCGCACGCTGACATTGGTCAACGGTCGCCGCTTCATTCCGGCCAACTCGAACGGATCGGTCGACCTGACCAGCATTCCCGACGCGCTGATCAAGCGCGTCGAGGTGATCACCGGCGGTGCGTCGGCGGTTTATGGGTCGGACGCGATCGCGGGCGCGGTCAACTTCATCCTCGACGATAATTTCGAAGGGCTGCAGATGTCGGCGCAGGCGGGCATTTCGGACCGCGGCGACGCCGCATCGAAAAAGATCGATATCACCTTCGGCGCCGACCTGGGCGGTGGCCGCGGCAATGTCGCCATCTCCGGCGCCTGGGCGAAGCAGGATCCGATCACGCAAGCCGACCGTCCGTTCGGCAAAGTCCCGCTCGCCGAAATCAACGGTGCGCTCGTCTATTCGGGGTCGGGCAACATCCCCGGAACGCGCGTGCCGCTGAGCCAGGCGCAGCGCAACGCGCTGGTCGGCGTCAACATGACGCCGAGCGGCACATGCACCTCGATCACCGGTATCCGGTTCGGCGAGGGCGGCACCCCGCTGCCCTATTGCCAGCCCGAGGACACCTATAACTACGCCCCGTTCAACCTGCTCCAGCGCCCACTCGAACGCATCAACTTCTCGGCTCTGGCGCATTACGACATCACAGATAACATCACCGCCTATGCCGAAGCTTTCTTCGTCAACGCGCGCAACAATTCGAAGCTCGCCCCCGACAGCTTCACGCCGGTAACGCCCGGTGCGGCATCGTCGACCTTGCTGGTGCCCAATTATGCGACGAGCGCCAGCCTGTCGCCGGCCGTGCGCGACTTCTTCATCAACAATCGCGCGCTGTTCGATCCCGACGGCGACGGCACCGCGGCCGTGGTCGGCGGCGGTCGCCGTGCCGATGAACTCGGGACGCGCGACAGCTTCTTCGAACGCCAGTCCTATGCGATCACCACCGGGCTGCGCGGCGATTTCGACATCGGCAAGCAGAACTGGCGCTGGGACGCTTTCTACCAATATCTGCGCAACCGCACCGACACACGGAACGAAGGCGTAATCAACCAGACGCGCCTCAGCCTCGGGCTCGATTCGATCGTCAACGGGGCGGGCCAGGTCGTCTGCCGGTCGGGCGTGCAAGGCTGCGTCCCCGTCTCGATCTTCGGGCTCGGTTCGATCACCCCGGAAGCCGGCGCCTATCTGACCCCGACGCGCACCAGCAACGACATTTTCCAGCGCCAGGTTGCCGGCGCGTCGCTGAGCGGTGTGTTGTTCGACCTGCCCGCAGGGCCCGTCGCGGTCGCAGTGGGTGTCGAATATCGCAAGGACAGCTATCAGTCTACGCCGAGCGCGATGGACCTCAACAAGGAATATGGCGCCGCATCGAACAATGCGCTCAAGGGCTCGTTCGATGTGAAGGAAATCTTCGGCGAACTCCGTATCCCGATCCTGTCCGACACGCCCTTCTTTGACACGCTCGCGATCGAAGGCGCGGCGCGCTATTCGGATTATTCGACCGTCGGCGGCGTCTTTACCTGGAAGGCGGGCGGCGAATGGGCGCCGGTCAGCTGGGTCCGCATCCGCGGCGCCTATAACAGCGCGATCCGCGCGCCGAACATCAACGAGCTGTTCTCGGCCGTGGGTCAGGGCTTTACCGGGGGCACCGATCCGTGCGCGCGCCCGAACCTGACCGGAGCCGATCCGCGCAGCCAGCAGCTGCGCGACTTCTGCGTCGCGCGCGGCGTGCCGGCCGCCGACATCGCGACCTTTACGCAGGCGACGCTGGGGCTGACGCAGGAAACCGGGGGCAACCCCAACCTCGTCGAAGAAAAGTCGAAGACCTATACGATCGGTGCCGTGATCTCGCCGCCCTTCATCCCGCGCCTCAACATCACGGTCGACTATTTCAATGTCGAGGTGAAGGGCGCGATCACGACGATCAACGCGCAGCAGACGCTGAACGACTGCTACACGGGGCTCAACGCGAACAGCCCGACCTGCCTGTCGGTCTTCCGCCTGCCGAGCGGCCAGATCGACTATGTCCGCACCAACCAGAATAATATCGGTGCGCTCAAAGTTCGCGGCCTCGACGTCCAGGGCGATTATACCATCCCGCTTCCCGCGGCGCTTGGCGAAGACGCCCAGCTGCGCCTGACCGGCGTCGCGAGTTGGCTGTTCGAACGCTCGACGCAGGTGCTGAGCACCGTTGCCCCGCAGGACTGCGCGGGTTTCTATGGTGCGGGCTGCTCGACGGGCACCGGCGGTTTCATCGTTCCGGATTTCAAGCTGAACCTTGGCGCCGCTTATACGAGCGGTCCGCTGAGCATCCGCGGACAGGCCCGGATGATCGGCGGCCTGAAAGCCTTCCCGACGGTGAACACCATCGTGAAGTCGGCGCCGGCCACCTGGTATTTCGACATGACCGGCACGTTCGAAATCAACGACAATTTCACCTTCTTCGCCGGCGTCGACAATCTGCTCGACAAGATGCCGCCGATCCTCGGCACCACCTTTGTCGGCGATGCCAATGTCGACGTGTCGCTCTATGATACGCTCGGCCGCCGCTATTTCGCCGGCGTCCAGATGAAGTTCTAAGAGGTTGCTCCCGGCCGGCGGCGCGTCCTTGCTCCGCCGGCCCTTTCTTTCGTTGATGGAAGGCCCGATTTCATGACCTTCAAACCGCGTCGTATCGCCGCCCTGATGGCGGCCGCTTCCCTGTTCACCGCCCTCCCCGTCACGACCGTGGCAGCGCCCACGCCGTCCGGGCCGGCGGCCACCGACGTCATACCCGCACGCACGCAAGGGATTGGCCCGTTCAAGCGCGTCGTGCTGCGCAACGTCACCATGATCGACGGCACCGGCGCGCCCGCACAGGGGCCGTTCGATATTGTCATCGAAAATGACCGCATCGCGCAGATCAAGTCGATCGGTGTTCCCGGCGCAATCGATCCCGCCGCACGCGCCGGGGCGGGCGACCATGAAATCGACCTCACCGGCTATTATGTCATGCCGGGTTTCGTCGATGCGCATGTCCACCTTCATTCGCTGAGCGATTCGCAGAAGGTGCCCTCCGATTATATCCTGAAGCTATGGATGGCTCACGGCATCACCTCGGTCCGCGACCTTGGCAGCGGACACCCGATCGAATGGCTGGTCGACATCAAGAAGCGGAGCGAGCGGAACGAGATCGTCGCGCCGCGCATCGACATCTATCCGATGTTCCACCAGATCCGCGGCACGGTGAACGACGCCGCGACCGCGCGCGCGGTCATTCAGGAAGCGAAGAAGCGCGGCGCCGACGGGATCAAATTCATCGGCGGTGCGCCCGAGGATGTCCTCTACGCCGCGATCGACGAGACGAAGAAGCAGGGGTTGCACAGCACGATGCACCATGCGCAGCAACTCGTCGCTTATGCCGATGTGGTCGACACGTCGGGCGCGGGCCTTGAAAGCATGGAGCATTGGTACGGGCTGCCCGAGGCGATGTTCACCGACAAGCGCGTCCAGTCCTTCCCGACCGACTTCATCAACAATGACGAGCAGATGCGCTTCGGCGAGGCCGGAAAATTATGGGCGCAGACCGCCGAACCCGGATCGGACGCATGGAACAAGGTCATGGACATATTGCTCGAACGCAAGTTCGTGCTCGACCCGACCTTCACCGCTTACCTGACCAGCCGCGATTTCATGCGCATGAGCCGCGCTAGCTGGCACGACGAATATACGATGCCCGCGCTGTGGGATTTCTATCGCCCGAGCCGCGTCAACCACGGCGCCTATTGGTTCGACTGGACCACCGAGCACGAGATGGCGTGGAAGGACAATTACCGCCGCTGGATGCGCTTCGTGAACGATTACAAGAACCGCGGCGGGCGTGTGACGATCGGCAGCGACGCCGGCTATATCTATAACCTCTACGGCTTCGGCTATGTCCAGGAAATGGAGCTGATGCGCGAGGCGGGCTTCAGTTCACTGGAAGTCATCCACGCGGCGACACAGGAAGGCGCCCGGCTGCTCGGCCATGACGATCAGGTCGGCACGATCCGCGTCGGCCGCAAGGCCGATCTGGTGATCGTGAAGGGCAATCCGCTTGCGAACCTCAAGCTGCTCTTCGGCACCGGCAGCGTGCGGCTGAACGATGCCACGGGCAAGGTCGAGCGCGTCGGCGGCATCGCCTACACCGTCAAGGACGGCATCATCTATGACGCGGCGAAGCTGCGCGCCGAAATCCGCGACATGGTGGCAAAATCAAAGGCCGAGCGCGGTTTGCCGCCCGGCCCGATGGTGATCGAAAATGCAGGGACCGCGAACTGAACCGGACGGACAAAGGGAGACG
The DNA here is from genome assembly GCF_900108295.1 of Sphingopyxis sp. YR583. Taxonomy (NCBI): domain Bacteria; kingdom Pseudomonadati; phylum Pseudomonadota; class Alphaproteobacteria; order Sphingomonadales; family Sphingopyxidaceae; genus Sphingopyxis; species Sphingopyxis sp. YR583. The sequence continues at coordinate 1,524,199 of NZ_FNWK01000001.1, forward strand.
ATGATGAACGGAGTTTCGGTGGCGCGGACGATCGCGCTGGCACTGGCGGCCTTCACTGCGCAGGCGGCGATCGCACAGACCCCTGCGCCGGGCAGCGCGGATGCGCGGTTGAAGGCGCTGTACGAGCGCGAATGGGACTGGCGCCAGCAGCAGGGCCTGCGCAGCGGACGCGGCGGCGACGGCGATGGCCCGACACATCTGCCCAAGGTCGACGCCGCGACGCAGAAGGCGCGGCTCGATTACTGGACCAAGGCGCTCGCCGAACTCGACGCCATCCCGGTCGACCAGCTTTCGCCCGAAGAGAAGGTCAACGCCGCGGTGTTCCGCCAGTCGATCGAAACGATGGCGAACGACATCAAATACAAGACCTATGAGGCGCCGTTCAACGCCGACACCTTTTTCTGGTCGGGGCTCAACCCGCGCAGCGGCGGCTTCGCGACCGCGCAGGCCTATCGCAATTATATCGCCCGGATGCGCGACATCCCGCGCTTTTTCGACGAGCAGACCGCGAATATGCGCGCCGGCCTCGCGCGCGGCTTCACCGTGCCGAAAATCGCGGTGCAGGGCCGCGACGTGACGATCGAGCCGTACCTGCCAGCCGACCAGACCAACAGCTTTTACGACGCGTTCAAGGAAATGCCCCCGACGATCCCGGCGGCCGAACAGGCCGCGCTGCGCGCCGAGGGCGAAAAGGTGATCCGCGAGACGGTCGCGCCCGCCTATGCCAAGCTCTATGCCTTCATCCGCGACGATTATATGAAGCGGGCGCGCACGACGCTGGCGGGGGAAAAGCAACCCGACGGCAAGGCCTTTTACCAGGCGCAGATCAAGGGCTTCACGACGCTCGACCTCACCCCCGAACAGATCCACCAGATGGGATTGAAGGAAGTCGCGCGGATCAAGGCCGAAATGGAGCAGGTCAAGGCGAGCACCGGATTCAAGGGCGATATGCCGGCGTTTCTGAAATTCCTGCGCACCGATCCGCAATTCTATCCCAAGACGCCTTACGAGCTGCTTGCCAAATCATCCTATGTGGCGAAGCGGATGGATGCCAAGCTGCCCGAGACGATCGGCTTCCTGCCGCGGCGGCGCTTTGCGATCCTGCCGGTGCCGCCGGCGCTGGCGCCGATTTACACCGGCGGGCGCGGCGGGCTCGAAAGCTGCATGATGAACACCTATGACCTGCCGTCGCGGCCGCTCTACACGCTGACCGCGCTCACCATCCACGAATGCAATCCGGGGCACAGTTTCCAGTCGGCGGTAGCGCAGGAAGCGACGCGCCGCCCGGCGTTCCGCCGCGGCACCGGTTTTTCGGGCTATGGCGAGGGCTGGGCGCTCTATTGGGAATGGATGGGCAGCAAGCTTGGCATGTACGAGACGCCTTATGAGGATTTCGGGCGCCTCTCCTATGAAATGTGGCGCGCGACGCGGCTCGTCATCGATACCGGCATTCATCATTATGGCTGGAGCCGCGAGCAGGCGCAGCAATATTTACGCGATCATACCGCGTTGTCCGAACATGAGATCACGACCGAGATCGACCGCTATATCGCATGGCCCGGACAGGCGCTCGCCTACAAGCTCGGCGAGATGCTGATCCGCCGCAAGCGCGCCGAGGCCGAAGCGGCGCTGGGCGACAAGTTCGACCAGCGCCATTTCCACGACGCGATCCTTGCGTTGGGATCGGTGCCGCTGCCCGTACTCGAAGCGCGGCTCGACCAGTTCATCGCCGACGGCGGGGTCAACCCCCCGGGCTTCAACCCCGCGCTGCCCGAGGTCGCCAGCGCGCCATAGCGAACTTCGTCATCCTGACACTGGGGCGGCCGCAGCGATGCGGCCGCCCTCTTTGTTTCAACGCCCGGCGGGTTTTTACATCAATAGGCAAGGGCGCAGCCATCGGCGCGCATCTCGCTCGCCGCGGCATAGACGCGCGTCTTGCCGTCCATGCGATGCTCGACGCACTGATAGCGCCCGAAACCGCCGTCGGATTCGCCCAACGTCCAGCCGATATCGGCGAGTTGCCGCTGCGTTGCCGCGGGCACGCCACTCTCGAGCCGCAGCACGCCGTTGACGCCGTCGTCGGGCGAATCCTCGCCCATGGTTTCGGACGATCCCTCATGGTGCCAGCGCGGCGAGTCGCCCGCGGCCTGAATCTCCAGCCCGTAATCGACGCGGTTGATGATGATCTGCGCCTGACCCTGCGGCTGCATGTCGCCACCCATCACGCCGAAGCTCATCCACGGTACGTCGCCGTGCGCGGCGAAGCCCGGGATGATCGTCTGAAACGGCCGCTTGCCCGGCGCGTAGATATTGGGATGGCCGTCCTGAAGGCTGAACAATTGCCCGCGATCCTGGAACATGAAGCCGAGGCCATCGGCGACCAGCCCCGATCCCATGCCGCGGAAGTTCGACTGGATCATCGACACCATCATGCCGTCCTTGTCGGCGCAGCTGAAATAGGTGGTGTCGCCGCGGCTCGGCGCCTTCCCCGGATAAACCGGCGACATCAGTCGGTCGGGACGGATCAGCTTCGCGCCCTCGGCGGCATAATCCTTCGAGATCAGCCATTCGACCGGCACCTTGGCGAAATGCGGATCGGCGTAATAGCGCGCGCGATCCTCATAGGCGAGGCGCTTCGCCTCGGCCTGCAGGTGGATCGACAGCGCCGACTGGAAGCCTGCGCCCTTGAGGTCGAAATTCTCGAGGATATTGAGCATCTGCAAGGTCGCGATGCCCTGCGTATTCGCGCCGAGCGCATAGACATCGGTGCCGCGATAGCCGGTCTTGTGCGGTTCGATCCATTCGGACTTGTGCGCCGCGAGATCCTCGTACCGCAGCCAGCCGCCGATCCGCTTGAAATAGCTGTCGATCGTTCGCGCGATCTCACCTTCATAAAATGCGTCGCGTCCGCCCTCGGCAATCAGGCGGAAGGTGCGCGCGAGATCGGGGTTGCGGAATATCTGCCCCGCATTCGGCCCCTTGCCGTCATTGACGCCATAGGTCCGCATCGCATTGTCGATTTCCTCGATCCCGCGGCCGGGCTGGCGGAAATTGGCGAGCGCGCGGCGGATATAATAAGCGATCAAGTCGGGCACCGGCGCGCCCGCCTCGGCATGCGCGATGACAGGCTCGAACAACTCCTTCCACGGCAATTTCCCGTAACGCTGGTGCATCGTCCACCAGCCGTCGACCGCGCCCGGCACCGACACGCTGATCGCGCCATAGGCAGGCAAGGTGCCACCCTTGGCACGCGACCGCACCGTCGCCAGATCGAGCCCGCGCGGGCTTTTCCCCGATCCCGCCAGCCCCGCGAGCTTCTTGGTCTTCGGATCCCAGATCATCGCATAGACGTCACCGCCGATGCCGTTCGCGGTCGGTTCGAGCAGGCCGAGGCACGCGTTGATCGCGATCGCCGCGTCGACCGCCGAGCCGCCGCGCTTCAAGATGTCGATCCCCGCCTGTGTCGCGAGCGGATGCGCGGTGCCCGCCGCGCCGTGCAGGCCATAGGCAGCGGTACGCGAGGCAAAGCTTGCACCGACCGGCCGGTCGCCGCCCTGAACGTCGGGCCGGACGAACCGGTCCTCGCCCGCCTCCCACAAAGGCGGCGCCGACCCGCTCGCCTTGGGAGCGGCCTTGGGCTGGCCGCCCTGCGCGAAGCCGGCGGTCGGCAGCAGGGCGGCGGCCGGAACGGCAGCGAGAAGTGTGCGACGGTGCATGGGTTCAAATCCTCTGGAAAAAAATCATTCTGCGGGATGCCGGCGCGATAGCAAGACCGGATTTGATACAGGATCGCCGGGCGGAGGGCCGGACAGCGAAAGGGCTATGAAGCATCGCTGCCTCATAGCCCTTCGATTCTGCGGCTGGACGGCGGTATCCGTCCTTGGGGTCAGATCCCCACGACCGCCTGATCGCGCCGTGCGAGGCTGCGCGCGCGGCCATAGGCGAGATAGACGAGGACGCCGAGGATGTTCCAGCCGAGGAAGCGGACCAATGTCATGCTCGGCAGGCTGAACAGCAGATAGAGGCAGCCAAGCACCGCGAGCGTGCCGACCAGATAGGGCGCCGGGCAACGGAAGACGCGCGGCAGGTCGGGGGCGCGCTTGCGCAGCACCATCAGGCAGACGCCGACCGCGATAAAGGCGATCAATGTGCCCGCATTCGCCAGTTCGGCGATCTCGTCGAGGCGGAAGAAGCCGGCGACGGCCGCGACGAAGACGCCGGTCACCCCGGTGACGAATACCGGCGTGCCGGTACGCGCCGATACGCGGCTGAGCGAGCGCGGCAAGAGGCCGTCGCGGCTCATCACGAAGAAGACGCGGCTTTGCCCGTACATCATCACGAGGATCACCGACGGCAGCGCGATGAGCGCCGCAAGCGCGACGAGGTGCGAGGCGACCGGATGGCCTAGCGTGCGGAGCACCAGCGCGAGCGGCTCGGGCGAATTGCCGAGCGTCGTATAGTGCATCGCACCGACCGCGCTGACCGCGACGAGCATATATATCAGCGTGCAGATCGCCATCGACCCGATGATGCCGATCGTCAGGTCGCGCTTGGGATTCTTCGTTTCCTCGGCCGAGGTCGCGACGGCATCGAAGCCATAGAAAGCGAAGAAGACGATGGCGGCGGCGGCCATAACCCCCTTGGTCGCGCCGCTCGCATCGACATGGCTCGCAAAGCCATAAGGCATGAAGGGCTGAAGATTGTCGGCGTTGAAGGCGGGCGCTGCAAAGGCGACGAAGATCGACAGCGCGACGAGCTTGATCACGACAAGGATGATGTTGAGCGTCGCGCTTTCGCGTGTCCCGGCCATGAGCATGCCCGCGACGCCCAGTGCGACGAGCACCGCGGGCAGATTGACGATCCCACCCGCGTGCGGACCGGATAAAAGGGCGGGCGGCAAATGGATGCCCGCCGACTGGATCCAGCCGACCAGATAGCCCGACCAGCCGACCGCGACGGTCGAACAGGCAAGCGAATATTCGAGGATCAGGCTCCATCCGACGATCCACGCCAGCGCCTCGCCGAGCACCGAATAGGTATAGGTGTATGCGCTGCCCGAGGTCGGGATCATCGTCGCGAGTTCGGCATAGGCGAGCGCCGCGCAGGCGCAAACCGCACCGGCGATCGCAAAGGCGAGGATCACCGCCGGACCCGCGCGCTCGGCGCCGACGCCGGTCAGCGTATAGATGCCGGTCCCGACGATCGCGCCCACCCCGAGCGCCACAAGGTGTGGCCAGCTGAGCGTGGCGCGCAGACTATGCCCCGCCTCCTGCTGCGAAACCGCGATGGGCTTTATCGGCCCGAAAAAACCTGCTGCCACCTAATCCTCCCATATATCGGAGCCGACGGCAGCCGGCCCCCTGTCAATCGTCGACGAGCTGCTGCCTGAGATCGTCCAGCGTCTTGCGGATATGCGCATCGACGAGCTTCGTGATCTTGCCGGCATCGCGGGCGAGCCAGGCCTCGAGCAGCTGATGATGTTCGTCGTTCGCGCGTTCATCGCGCCCCAGGGGCTCGAGATGGACGCGCACATAGCGTTCGGAGAGCACCTGCAGCCGTTCCAGAATGCTGACGGTGATCGGCTGGCCGCACGGACGGAACAGCGCGCGGTGGAACGCGCGGTTGAACGCGCCGACGCCGTCGCCATGCTCATCGGTGACATGGTCGAGCGTTTCGAGCGTTTCGATCGCGTGGGTGTGATCGGCCTCGGTCGCGCGGAGCGCGGCAAGCGCGGTCGCCTCGGGCTCCAGTTTGATGCGCAGTTCATAGACCTCTCTCGCCTCTTCGGCGCTCAAAGGCCGGACGAAGAAGCCGCGGTTCGCCTGCGAGCGGACGAGCCCCTCTTCTTCGAGACGCGCCAGCGCCTCGCGCAGCGGGATCTTGCTGACCCCGAGTTCGGCGGCGAGCGCGTCCTGGCGGATGGCATGGTCGCTGGAAACGGCACCCGAAAGGATACGGTCGCGGACAAGGTCCACCAGCTGGTCGGAGAGGTTTCGGATGATGAGGCTCATTCACGCCTCATAGCACCGAAAATCCATTCCAGAAGCTGTCTGCGTGATCGACCCAGATCGTGTTGAATCCGGTCGCGATCGCCGACCCTTCGATCGACGGGATGATGGCGGGGGTGCCGCCGAGCGTCGCCGCATCCTCGACGCGCCCGATGAAGCGGCTGCCGATATAGCTTTCGTGGACGAAGCGGTCGCCGACCTGCAGCCGTCCCTTGGCGACGAGCTGCGCCATCCGCGCCGATGTGCCGGTGCCGCAAGGGCTGCGGTCGATCGCGCGTTCGCCATAAAAGACCGCGTTGCGGCCGTCGGCGCCTTCGCCTTTGGGACGGTCGGTCCACATCACATGGCTGACCCCGCGAATGCGGTCATCGACCGGATGCACCGGTTCGTAAACCTTCTGCATCAGCGAGCGGACGGTGCGGCTCAATTCGACGATCCGCGACGCGCCGAGCGCATCGAGGCCGATATAGGGGCCCTGCGGTTCGACGATCGCGTAATAATTGCCGCCATAGGCGACATCGACCTTGAGCCGGCCGAAACCGGGTACGTCGATTTCGACGCCCTCGGCAGCGAGGTAAGAGGGCACGTTGCGAATCCGCACCCACGCCACCCGCTCGCCCTCGGTGCCATATTCGATGTCGATGACCCCTGCGGGAACCTCGACGCGCAGCCGTCCGGGCACGCGCGGGGTGATCAGCCCGTTTTCAAGCCCGAAGGTGACGAGGCCGATCGTCCCATGACCGCACATCGGCAGGCAACCGCTGGTTTCGATGAACAATATGCCGATGTCGCTGTCGGGCTGCGTCGGCGGATACAGGAAGCCGCCCGACATCATGTCGTGCCCGCGCGGTTCGAAACAGAGGCTGGTGCGAATCCAGTCGAAGCGGTCGAGGAAATCCTGGCGCCGCTCGCCCATCGACCCTCCGCGGAGGAGCGGCGCACCACCGGCCACCAGCCGGACCGGATTGCCGGCGGTGTGGCCGTCGATGCAGAAGAAGGTGTGGCGCATGGATTTCCCCCGGCTGCTATGCCGCGATCTTGCTCGGCTGGGTCGCCGCGCATTTCTCCACCATCGCGATCACATCCTTGCGGCGCTGGCCGGCGAGCGGCAGGCGCGGCAGGCGCACGCGTTCGGAACCGCGACCCATAATCTCTTCGGCCAGCTTGATCGACTGGACAAGATCATGGTCGGCATCGAGATGGAGGAGCGGCATGAACCAGCGATATATCGCCAGCGCCTCGTCATATTTGCCTTCGTTGAACGCCTCGACCAAGCGGACCGATTCGGTCGGGAAGGCGCTCGTCAGGCCCGAGACCCAGCCGCTGGCGCCGAGGAACAGGCCCTCGAGCGCGACATCGTCGAGCCCCGCCATCACCGTATAGCGATCGCCGAAGCGATTGAAGACGTCGGTGAAGCGGCGCGGATCGGGCGCGCTTTCCTTGATCGCGACGATATTCGGCACATCGCGCAGCGCCTCGAGCGTCGCGAAGTCGACATCGACGCGGTACGCCGGGGGATTGTTATAGAGCATGATCGGCAGCGCGGTCGCCTCGGCCACCGCGCGGAAATGGGCCTGCAACTCTTCGCGGGTCGGCACATAGACCATCGCGGGAAGCAGCATGATCGCGTCGGCGCCCAGTTTTTCGGCGTCCTTCGCATATTGGATCGCGCGCGCGGTGGTGAATTCGGACACGCCCGCGACGACCGGCACACGGCCGGCGACAGCCTCGACCGCCCCCTTCAGCACGTTGCGCTTTTCGTCGGGTTCGAGCGAATTATTCTCGCCGCAAGTGCCGAGGATGATGAGCCCGGTGACGCCGTCATCGACGAGCGCGCTCTGCACACCCTGGGTTGCATCATAATCGACCGAGAGATCTTCGGCGAATTGAGTGGTAGCTGCGGGATATACGCCTTCCCACAGTGTCCTTATCACGCTCATTCATTACCTCCGTTGAAGCTTCAGATCGTATACGGTATATGATACAAGATGCCAAATGATTTTCCATCCCGCCCGTCCGATCCGCAAAATGCCGTCGTCATCGGCGGCGGCGTTGTCGGCCTCGCCACCGCTATCACGCTGCAAACGCACGGTATTGCAGTTACGTTGATCGATTCGTCCCCACCGTCCCCGGCGGCATCATGGGGCAATGCGGGCCATATCGCCATCGAACAGATCGAACCGCTCGCGTCGCGCGCGACGATCCGTTCGATGCCGCGCCGCCTGTTCTGGCGCGGCGGCGCGCTGTCACTGCCATGGCGCGATATCGGCGCATGGCTGCCTTTCTCGCTGCGGTTGATCACCGCGACGCGCCCGGTGCGTTTCGAACGCGGCTGCGCGGCACTGGGCAGTGCGCTTGGCGATGCGATGGGGGCCTGGCGCCGCCTGCTCGGCCGAATCGGCGCCGCCGAGCTGCTGATCGAGGACGGTCATTATATCGCGTGGGAAAGCGCCGCGAGCGCGGCGAAGGGGCGGGCGCACTGGGCCGCGGCCGATATCGGTCAAGCATCGATGCGCGATGCGACCGCTGAGGAGCTCGAAAGGCTCGCCGCACTGACATCGGCGCCGGTTGCCGGCGCCGTGCATATCGCAGGGTCGGGACAGATCGCCGACCTTGATGCGTTGGGCGCGGCGCTGCGCGCGGGTTTCGACGCTGCAGGGGGCACGCGAATCGATGCGAAGGTCGACCGTCTGGCGATCGAGGACGGCCGCGCGGTCGCGATCATCGCCGATGGTACGCGCCATACCGCCGACGCGATGGTCGTTGCAGGCGGCGTGGCGTCGGGCGCGCTGCTTGAGCCGGTCGGTCACAAGGTGCCGATCATCGCCGAGCGCGGCTACCATATCCAGTCGGCCGACACCGACTGGCCGATCGGCATGCCGCCGGTGGTGTTCGAGAACCGATCGATGATCGTCACCCGCTTCCGGTCGGGCCTGCGCGCGGCAAGCTTCGTCGAATTCGGCCGCGCCGCGAGCGCCGCCGATCCGCGCAAATGGGGGCGGCTGCGCGGCCACGTCGCAGCGCTCGGCCTGCCCTTCGCTCTGCCCGGAGCCGAATGGATGGGCGCGCGGCCGACTTTGCCCGACTATCTGCCGGCGATCGGGCGGAGTGACCGCGCGGCCAACCTCTTCTATGCCTTCGGGCACCAGCATCTCGGCCTGACACTCGCCGCGACGACGGGCGACGCCGTCGCCGCGCTCGTCGCAGGCGATGCACCGCCTTTCGACCTTGCCCCCTTCGATCTCAAACGTTTTGGAGCCTGACATGACCAGCGGAATCGGCGGATCGACCGCCGCACAGGAACTTGCCGCCATCACCCCATGGGCCGACCGCGCCGCGCCGATCACCGCCACCGAGCGCGAGGCGCGCATCGAAAAGGCACGGCGGCTGATGCGCGAAAACGGCGCCGACGCGCTGCTGGTCGGGGCGGGCGCAAGCCTGCGCTATTTTGCGGGTATTCCCTGGGGCGCGAGCGAGCGGCTCGTCGCGATGCTTCTGCCCGCCAAGGGCAAGCCGATCGTGATCGCGCCCGCGTTCGAACTCGGCACGCTGGAGGCTGACCTGAAGGTCGAGGTCGAGTTCCGCTTGTGGGAGGAGGATGAGAGTCCGTCCGAACTGGTCGTCGGCGCCCTGCGCGAGATCGGCGCGGCGACGCTCGCGATCGACCCCGCGATGGCGTTTCTGTTCGTCGACCGCATCCGCCGCGCCGGGCCGACGCTCGACATCGTCGAAGGCGGGCCGATCGTCGACGGGTGCCGGATGTATAAATCGGCGACCGAACTCGCGCTGCTCCAGCAGGCGAAGTCGATGACACTCGAAGTGCACCGTCGCGCCGCGCGCATCCTCGCCCCCGGCATCCGCGCGAGCGAGGTCACGCGGTTTCTGGACGAGGCGCACCGCGCGATCGGCGCGCCCGGCGGCAACAGCTTCTGTATCGTCCAGTTCGGCCGCTCGACCGCCTTCCCGCACGGGCTTCCCGGCGATGCGCAATTGCAGGAAGGCGACGTCGTGCTGATCGACGTCGGCTGCGTCATCGAAGGGTATAACTCCGACATCACGCGTACCTATGTCTTCGGCGACGCGAATGACGAGCAGCGGCACATCTGGGCGCTGGAAAAGGAGGCACAGGCGGCCGCCTTCGACGCCGCACGCCCCGGTCGGCCGTGCGAAGAGGTCGATGCCGCAGCGCGCGCCGTGCTCGAAAAGGCGGGGCTCGGTCCCGACTATCGCCTGCCCGGCCTGCCGCACCGCACCGGTCACGGCATTGGCCTGTCGATCCACGAGCCCGCCTATCTGGTGCGCGGCGACACGACGCCGCTCGCGCCCGGCATGTGTTTTTCGAACGAGCCGATGATCGTCATCCCCGACCGCTTCGGCGTCCGGCTGGAAGATCATTTCTACATGACCGAGAGCGGTCCGCGCTGGTTCACCGAACCGTCGCCCGCGATCGACCGGCCGTTCGGTTAGCCCAATAGCGCCCGCACATCTTCATAGAGTTGCCGCGGCACCTCCACGCCGTTCGCAAGACTGCGCGCACGCGCTTCGAAGCGTCGCTGCGACGGCAGCCGCGCGCCCTGACCCGTGATCGCGTCGAATATCTGCTCGGCACGCTCGATATGTCGCGCCGCCTCGGCTCCCAGAAAGCCCGCCGGATCGATCGCAAGGATGAATTCGCCGCCGATCGGCGACGAGCCGGCACCATCGTCGAGCGCAATCGATTCGGCGCTGGTCAGGTCGCCGATCAGCGGGCCCGCGATCAGTTCGACCATCGTCGCGAGCGCCGAACCCTTGTGCCCGCCGAACGTCAGCATCGCGCCGTCGAGCGCGGCCTTCGCATCGGTCGTCGGGCGTCCCTCGGCATCCACACCCCAGCCCTCGGGGATCGGCTTGCCCGCGCGGCGATGCAGTTCGATCTCGCCGCGCGCGACCGCGCTCGTCGCGAAATCAAACACATAGGGATAGTCGCCCGGGCGCGGCCAGCCGAAGGCGACCGGATTGGTACCGAACAGCGGCTTGATCCCGCCCGCGGGCGCGACCCAGGCATGGCTGGGGGTGCAGGCAAAGGCAACGAGTCCGGCCGCCGCGACCGCCTCCACCTCGGGCCACAGGGCGGCGAAATGGACGCAATGGTTGATCCCGAGTGCGGCAATGCCATTCTGCCGCGCCTTTTCGACGAGCAGGGGCAGGCCTTCGTGAAACGCGGCCTGGGCGAACCCACCGGCGGCATCGACGCGGACAAGCGCGCGCGCGACATCGTGCACAACGGGCACGGCATCCTTGACCACCTTGCCGGTCCGGAGTGTGTTCACGCACACGAGCAGGCGATAGATACCGTGACTTGCGCATTCGTCGCGTTCACCGGCGACGATCGTTGCCGTTACAGCCTCGACATGGCGCGCCGAGAGGCCATGATGCGTCAGGATATCGCGCGACAGCGCGGTCACTTCGTCCAGCGAAAGTCGGACTTTTTCGTCGCTCATCATTCTTCTTTCATCAAATGTTCCACGGGCGATCATAGCCGCTTGCATATTTCGTATACTATATAATATGCTGCTGCCAAGGCGGGCGAAGACTCAGGGGAGCATGATGCGAATATGGCACGTCGATCGCCGTACCTTGCTTGCGGGCGCCGCGTCGCTGGCGCTTGCCCCTGTTTTTGCGCGCGCCGCGCCGGTCGCACCGACGGCTTTCGGCCCCGCAAAGCCGCTGCCGCTGTCGGCGGTGCGTCTGCTCGATTCACCCTGGGGCGACGCCGTCGAGGGCAATCGCCGCTATCTCCATGCGCTCGAACCCGACCGGCTGCTCCATAATTTCCGGACCAGCGCGGGGCTCGCTCCCAAGGGCGCGGTCTATGGCGGATGGGAAAGCGATACGATCGCCGGGCATAGCCTCGGTCATTATCTGACCGGCCTGTCGCTGATGTACGCCCAGACGGGCGACGCCGAGTGCAAGCGCCGCGTCGATTATATCGTGAGCGAACTCGCCGAAGCGCAGGTGGCGCATGGCGATGGCTATGTCGCGGGCTTCACGCGCAAGCGCGGCAATATCGTCGAGGACGGCAAGCTGCTGTTCGCCGAGCTGAAGCGCGGCGACATCCGCTCGATGGGCTTCGACCTCAACGGATGCTGGGTGCCCTTCTACAACTGGCACAAATTGTTCGCGGGGCTGTTCGATGCCGATGCGCTGTGCGGCAATGCGAAGGCGCTGCCCGTCGCGGTCGGGCTTGGCCTCTATATCGACGATGTGTTCGCCGCGCTGAACGACGAACAGGTCCAGCAGATACTCGATTGCGAGCATGGCGGGATCAACGAAAGCTTTGCCGAACTCCATGCGCGGACGAAAGACCCACGCTGGCTGCGCCTCGCCGAACGGCTGCGTCATCGCAAGATTCTCGATCCGCTGACCGAGGGCAAGGATTCGCTGCCGTGGATCCATGCCAATACGCAAATCCCCAAGATCATCGGACTTGCCCGCCTGCACGAACTTACGGGCAGGAAAGGCGACGCCGATGCCGCGCGTTTCTTCTGGGAAACGGTGGTCCGCGACTACACCTATGTCATCGGCGGCAACGCCGACCGCGAATATTTCCCGGCACCGCGGACGATCTCGAAACATATCACCGAGCAGACGTGCGAGAGCTGCAACAGCTATAATATGCTCAAGCTCACCCGCCACCTGTATGGCTGGCGGCCCGAAGCGCGGCTGTTCGACTATTATGAGCGCGCGCACACCAACCATATCCTCGCGCATCAGGATCCGACGACGGGCATGTTCGCCTATATGGTGCCGCTGATGTCGGGGTCGGCGCGCAAATTTTCAGAACCATTCGACGATTTCTGGTGCTGCGTCGGATCGGGGATGGAGAGCCACGCCAAGCATGGCGATTCGGCGTGGTGGCAGAGCGGCGACACCTTGCTGGTCAATCTCTACATCGCCTCGACCGCGGACTGGGCTGAGCAAGGCGCTGCGTTCCGTATGGAAACTGCCTATCCGTTCGGCGACCGCATCGATCTCACGCTGGAGACGCTGGACCGTCCGCGCGACTTTGCGGTGGCGCTGCGCATCCCCGGCTGGTGCGAAGCTGCGGCGCTGACGGTGAACGGCAAGCCGGTGCCCGCCGGAGCACCCGGCGATTATGCGGTAATCCGCCGCCGCTGGGCGAAGGGCGACCGGATCGCGCTGACGCTGCCGATGCGGCTGCGCACCGAAAGCGCGAACGACGACGCGTCGACCGTTGCACTGCTTCATGGCCCGGTCGTACTCGCAGCCGACCTTGGCTCCGCCGACCAGCCGTTCGACGGTCCCGCCCCGGCGCTCGTCGCGGCGGACCTGCTTGCGGGCTTCACAGCCGTCGACGCGGCGGCTGGCAAGTTCCGTACTACCGGCATCGCTCGGCCCGCCGATCTCGCCTTCGCCCCCTTCTTCCAGCAGCGCGGTCGCCGTACCGCGGTCTATTTCAAGAGCTTCGACGATGCCGGTTGGGCGAGCGAGCAGGTCGCCTTCGCCGCCGAACATGCGCGGCAGCAGGATCTCGCGCGGCGCTCGGTCGATGTCATGAACCTCGGCGAGATGCAGCCCGAGCGCGATCATGCGCTGACCGCCAAGAACAGCTATGCCGTCACCTATCGCGGGCGCCACGGGCGCGACGCGCGGACCTTCGGCTTTTTCGAATATCGGGCGAAGGTGCGCCCGGGGCCGCTGATACTGCAGGCGACCTATTGGGGCGAGGAACGGAACAAGCTGTTCGACATCCTCATCGACGGGACGAAAATCGCGACGCAAGCGCTCGATGGCGGCCATCCTGGCGAATTCTTCGAGATCGATTATCCGATCCCTGCCGAACTGACCCGCGGCAAGGACAGCGTTCTGGTCCGCTTCCAGCCGGCCAACGACACGACACGCTGCGGCCCCGTCTTCGGCGTCCGCATCTTCACGCCCGCTTCGGCCGCCGAAACAACCAAAGGGGCGGTCTGACGCACGCATATCCGGTAGGGAAAAAGGGGGTCGCAAGATGGACAGACGCTATCGATTGCTGGTCAAGCCGGGTCCGGTGTGGCCCGCGCCCCGTAATTCGCACTTCGGGTCGATCGAGCGCAATCCCGACGGCAGCCTGACCGGCGTCGCCGACCCCCGCCGCGCCGGCCTCGCCGCCGGCTACTGATCAACAGAGAGGAATTTCGATGCGATATCTCGCTCCCGCGCTGCTGGCCGTCTCGGCCATCGCGCTGTCCGCACCCGCATTCGCGCAAGCTCCGCAATCGGTCGCACAATCGGCCGACGCGCGGCTGAAGGCGCTCTATGACGCCGAATGGCAATGGCGTACGCAAGAACTTGCGCTCGATCCCGACGGTGAACGCGAGGGTAGCGACCGCCTGCCGAATGTCGATGCCGCGAGCCAGGCGCGCCGTGCCGCCTATTGGAACAACGCGCTGACGGAACTGAACAAGATCCCCTTCGACCAGTTGTCGCCCGAAGAGCGGATCAACGCCGAGGTGTTCAAGACCGCGCTTGAGGAATTCGCGCTCGAACAAAAATATCGCGAATATGAGGATCCCTTCGGTTTCTGGACGTGGATCGCACCGCGTGGCGGACTGTCGGGGGCACAGGCCTATCGCAACTATATCAAGCGGCTGGGCGACATGCCGCGCTATGTCGACGAGCAGATCGTCAACATGCGCGCGGGCCTCAAGCGCGGCTTTACCAAACCGCGCGTCTCGCTCGCGGGCCGCGACGCGCCGATCGCGCCGCTGGCTGATTCCAATATCGACAAGAACCCGCTCTTCGTCACCTTCGCGGCGATCCCCGGCAACATCCCCGAAGGCGAACGCACGGCTCTCGTCGCCGAGGGCCGTGCCGCGGTCGCCGCCGCCGCGCCCGCCTTCGCCAAATTGCGCGCCTTTGTCCGCGACGAATATATTCCGAACGCGCGCGTCCCGATCGCGGGCGAGGCGCTGCCCGACGGGAAGGCCTATTATGCCGCAAAGATCCGCCAATATACGACGCTCGACCTGACGCCCGAGCAGATCCACGAAATCGGGGTCAAGGAGGTGGCGCGGATCGACGCCGACATGCAGGCGACGATGAAGAAATCGGGATGGACGGGCGATTTCCCCGGCTTCCTCCATTTCCTCAAGACCGACCCCCAGTTTACCGCGAAGACGCCTTACGAACTGATGGCGAAATCGGCCTATGTCGCGAACAAGATTAACGGCCAGCTCAAATTCCTCGTCGGCCATTTGCCGCGCTATCGTTTCACGATCCGGCAGACTCCCGACAATATCGCGCCCTTCGCGACCGGCGGCAACGGCGGGCTCGAAAGCTGCCTGATGAACACCTATAATCTGTCGGCACGGCCGCTCTATACGATCCCGCCGCTCACCGCGCACGAATGCGCGCCGGGGCACAGCTTTCAGGCCGCGCTCGCGCTCGAGGCGCCCGACCGGCCGCAGATTCGCCGCACCACCTATTTCTCGGGCTATGGCGAAGGCTGGGGGCTCTATACCGAGTGGCTCGGCATCCAGATGGGCATTTATGAGACGCCTTATGACGAGTTCGGGCGCGAGACATACGAGATGTGGCGCGCCGCGCGGCTCGTCGTCGACACCGGGCTGCACCACAAGGGCTGGACACGCCAGCAGGCGCTCGATTTCATGAAGGCGCACACCGCATTGTCGGATCATGAGGTCACGATCGAGGTCGACCGCTACATCAACGATCCGGGGCAGGCACTTGCCTACAAGCTTGGCGAAATGCTGATCCGCCGCAAGCGCGCCGAGGCCGAAGCGAAGCTCGGTGCCAATTTCGACCAGCGCTGGTTCCACGACACTTTGCTCGGGCTGGGGTCGGTGCCGCTGCCGACGCTCGAACGTGTATTGGACGAATGGATCGCGGGCGGGGGCAAAAATCCCAATCCCGAGCCAGCGGCCTGAATTTCCCGATGAGGAGACAAGATTTGCTCACCCGCACCATACTGCTTTCGACCTTCGCTCTCCTGCCGCTTGCGCCCGCTGCGGCACAGGCGCCCGCCGCGACCGCCCCTTCGGTCGCGGCGGCCACGCCGGGCAGCGCGGACGCCCGGCTGAAGGCGCTTTACGAAGAGGAATGGGCGTGGCGGCAGAAGGAGTTCGCACGCCGCGTCGGCGACCCACCCTTCACCGCGTCGGCCGACCATCTGCCGCGTGTCGATGCGGCGACGCAGGCGGCGCGGCAGGCCTATTGGAAAAAGACGCTCGACGCGCTCGACGCGATTCCGGCCGACCAATTGTCGGAGAATGAAAAGATCAACGCCGCGGTCTTCCGCACCAGCCTCGAGGCGTTCGTCGCCGAGGGCAAATACCGGATGTGGGAGATGCCGTTCAACGCCGACAGCCAGTTCTGGTCGGGACTGAGCGCACGCGACAGCTTGCCCTCGACCGCCGAATATGAACGCTACATCGGCCGCATGCGCGACATCCCGCGCTATTTCGACGAGCAGACCGTCAATATGCGCGTCGGGTTGAAGCGTGGCTTCAGCGTCCCGCGCGCCTCGCTCGAAGGGCGCGACGCGACGATCGCCGCCTATGTCGATACCGACCCGGCGAAAAATCCCTTCTACAGCGTCTTCGCCAAAATGCCCTCGACGATCCCCGCAGCCGACCAGGAACGGCTGCGCGCCGAAGCCCGGCAAGTGATTTCGGAGACGGTCGCGCCCGCCTATGCGAAACTGCTGACCTTCTTCAAAAACGAATATCTGCCAAAGGCACGGACGACATTGGCCGCCGAAGCGATGCCCGACGGCAAGGCTTTCTATCAGGCGCAGATCCGCGAATATACGACGACCGCGCTGACCGCCGAGGAGATCCACCAGATCGGCCTCAAGGAAGTCGCGCGGATCACCGCCGAGATGGAGCAGGTGAAGGAGAAGGCCGGGTTCAAGGGCGACCTCGCCGCCTTCATCCACTTCCTGCGTACCGACCCGCAATTTTACGCGAAGACGCCCGAGGAACTGCTCGCCTTCTCGGCGCTCGTCGCGAAGCGCGCCGACGGTCAGCTCAAATATACGATCGGCTTCCTGCCACGCTACCGCTTCACGATCCTGCCGGTGCCCGATGCGATCGCGCCGACCTATACGGCGGGACGCGGCGGACTCGATGCATGCCTGATGAACACCTATGACCTGCCGTCACGCCCGCTGTACCAGATCCCCGCGCTGACGCTTCACGAATGCGTCCCCGGCCACAGCTTCCAGGCCGCGGTTGCGCTCGAAACGACGAAATGGCCGGCCTTCCGCCGACAGACCTATTTCTCGGGCTATGGCGAGGGTTGGGGTCTCTACACCGAATGGCTCGGCACCAAGATGGGCATCTATCGCACGCCATATGAGGATTTCGGGCGGCTTTCCTTCGAAATGTGGCGCGCCTCGCGGCTCGTCGTCGACACCGGCATCCACCATTATGGCTGGAGCCGCGAGAAGGCGATCGACTATCTCGCGAGCCACACCGCGCTGGCGCAGCACGATGTCGAGACCGAGATCGACCGCTATATCAGCTGGCCGGGACAGGCGCTCGCGTACAAGCTGGGCGAGATCACGATCCGGCGGCTGCGCGCCGACGCCGAGGCAAAGCTCGGGCCGAAATTCGACCAACGCAAATTCCACGACACTTTCCTCGCTTTGGGGTCGGTGCCGCTTCCGGTGCTCGAACAGCAGCTTCAAAAATTCATCGCCGACGGCGGCGAAGGACCGAACGCCGTCGCGCCCTGATCTTCCCCAGACAATTCTCAGGAGAGACCTATGCGTATCAACCGCACGTCGCTTGCCCTTGCGTTCGCCGCTGCCCTCGCCTTTCCTGCCGCCGCGCAGGAAAGGGCGAAAAGCGCCCCCGCGAAATCCGAACTCGGAAAGGATGAACCCGAAGAGGATATCGCACGCGCCAGCGCCGAGGAGGATGCGCAGCCGAAGCGGGGCAGCGTGACGGTCAAGGGCCGCACGATCGCCTACACCGCGACCCCCGGCACGCTCACGATCCGCGACGACGACGGCGAGGCGGTCGCAAGCATGTTCTATGTCGCCTATGTCGCCGACCGGCCGAAGGGCGCGGCACCGCGGCCGGTGACTTTCACCTTCAACGGCGGGCCGGGATCGTCGAGCATGTGGCTGCACATGGGGTCGATCGGTCCCGTGCTCGTCGAAACCCCGACCGCAGGCAGCACCGCGCCCGCGCCGTACCGGATCCGCAGCAATCCCGAAACGATGCTCGACAAGACCGACATCGTCTTCCTCGACGCGATCGGTACCGGGCTTTCGCGCCCGATCGGCAAGTCGAAAGGGCCTGAGTTCTGGGGCGTCGATCAGGACATCGACGCCTTTTCGCGCGCGATCATGCGCTACCTCACGATCAACGACCGCTGGGACAGCCCGAAATTCCTGTTCGGCGAAAGCTATGGCACGCTGCGCGGCGCCGGCCTCGTCTATGCGCTCCAGCAGCGCGGGGTGCAGATGAACGGTGTCGTGCTGCTGTCGTCGATCCTGAACTATGGCGTGCGCCAGCCGGGGTACGACCAGATCCACCTCACCTATCTGCCAAGCTATGCCGCAACCGCCTGGTATCACAACCGGCTGCCGAACAAGCCCGCGGCGCTCGAACCCTTCCTGACCGAAGTGCGGCAGTGGACGACGGGCCCCTATGCCTCGGCGCTCGCCAAGGGATCGGACCTCGGCGACGAGGAACGGCAGGCAGTCGCACAGCAGATGAGCGCCTATACCGGCCTGTCAGTCAAATATATCCTCGACGCCGACCTGCGCGTCGATCTGTCGCGGTTCCGCAAGGAATTGATGCGCGACCAGAAGCGCACCGTCGGCCGGCTCGATTCGCGCTTTGTCGGGATCGATGTCGATGCGGCGGGCGAAGGCCCCGAGTTCGACACCACCGATGCCGCGATCAGCGGGCCTTATGTGGGCGCGCTCAACAAATATCTGTTCGGGACGCTCGGCTACAAAACCAAGCTTGCCTACCGCCCGAATTATTACGTCAAAATCGGCGGCGGTAACTGGGATCAGCGCCACCGTGCGCCGGGCGGGAGGCAGGGCGGCGCGCAGATGGCGCTCGCCAATACCGCACTCGACCTGTCGGCCGCGATGCGCCAGAACCCCTATCTGAAAGTGCTGTCGCTCAACGGCTATTACGACATGGCGACGCCCTTCTTCGGCGCCGAATATGATCTGAAGCATATGCAGATCGACCCGTCGCTGCGTCAGAACCTGACCTATCATTATTATGAATCGGGCCACATGGTTTACATCAACCCGGCGGTCATCGGGCAGTTCAAGAAGGACCTCGACGCCTTTTACGACAGCGCATCGTCGGGAAACTAAAGAAGGTGCCGCTCGCGCCCACCACCGGGCGCGAGCGGCGCTGGTTCACTGGCCCGTGACGAGCGCACCATCGACCCGCCGCACGATGCCCCAGGGATTGGCGGGCTTCAGCGCCGCCGGAAGCAGGCTTTCGGGTAGATTCTGATAGCTGACGGGACGCAGGAAGCGCTCGATCGCGAGCGTGCCGACCGACGTGCTGCGTCCGTCCGAGGTCGCAGGGTAAGGTCCGCCATGCACCATCGCGTGGCACACCTCGACCCCGGTCGGCCAGCCATTGGCGAGGATGCGGCCGACCTTGCGCTCGATCAGCGGAAGCAGCCGCGCCGCCAGCGGCTCGTCATCGGCGTCGATCTGGAGGGTCGCGGTGAGCTGACCCTCGAGTCCCTCGATCAGCGCGGCGATCTCTTCGATATCACGGCAGCGGACGATCACCGATGACGAACCGAACACCTCATGCCCGAGCGCCGCATCGGCGAGGAAACCCGCGGCATCTGTGATGAATAAGGCGCCGCGTGCCGCGCAGCCCCCCGGCCCTTCGGCTCCGCGCGCGACAAGCTGCGTTGCCGCGTGCCGTTCGAGTGCTTCGACACCGGCCTCGAAGCTTTTGTGAATGCCGGGAGTCAGCATCGTCGCAGGGGCAATGGCCGACAACGCCGCGCCCGCCGCGGCGGCGAAGCGGTCGAGATCGGGGCCATCGAGCGCGATCAGCAATCCGGGATTGGTGCAAAATTGCCCGGCCCCCATCGTCAGCGACTGGGCGAAGGCCTCTCCCAATGCGTCGGCGCGATTCTGCAGCGCGGCGGGAAACAGGATGACGGGGTTGATGCTGCTCATTTCGGCATAGACCGGGATCGGTTCGGCGCGCGCGGCCGCGATCTGCATCAGCGCAAGCCCGCCGCCGCGCGAGCCGGTAAAACCGGCCGCCTTGATCCTGGTATCGGCGACGAGCGCAGCGCCCAGCGCGCTCGATGGGCCGGGAAGATAGGAGAAGACGCCTTCGTGCAGGCCGCAGCTTTTGACCGCCGCCTGGATCGCGCGCGCGACCAACTCGCCCGTTCCCGGGTGCGCGGGATGGCCCTTGACCACGACCGGGCAACCCGCCGCGAAAGCCGATGCGGTGTCGCCGCCCGCGACCGAAAAGGCGAGCGGGAAATTGCTGGCGCCAAAGACCGCAACGGGGCCGAGCGCGACATGGCGGCGGCGGATGTCGGGGCGCGGCAGCGGGGCGCGGTCCGGCATGGCGGGATCGATCGTCGCGCGCAGCCAGTCGCCCGCACGGACAAAAGCGGCGAACATGCGCAATTGCCCCATCGTGCGCCCGCGTTCGCCCTCAAGCCGAACACGCGGAAGCCCGCTTTCGGCCATTGCGCGTTCGATCAGGTCGTCACCGATCGCGGCGATGCCGTCGGCGATCGCGTCGAGAAAGGCCGCCCGCGCTTCGAGCGTGGTTTCGGAAAAGCTGGCAAAGGCGGCGTCGGCCAGCGCGCAGGCGCGGTCGACGTGGCTCGCATCCGCGGTGCCGAACGGCGGTTCGATGGTCTGTCCGGTCGACGGATCGACCGCAAAAAAGGTTTCGGCTGCACTGTCTTCGGCGGCACCCACGAGAATCGAACCAGCTATCATTCGGACATCCTTCATTGTTCCTGGGGGAGAGAATGGGGCCGGAAGGCCCCGGTCATGTCGGTGTTATGAGCGAGAAGCGATGGGTCGATCACCAGCATGGTGACGAAAGGATGCGCTCCGGGCAAAATATCTGGAGAATCGGACGTCAAGAAAGGCGTCTCCGCAGGCATGGAAGCTGAGGAGCGCCTTAGTACATCGTATACGATTTTGGTCAAGCCGTCACAATGACTCCGCGATGGCGCGGTAATCGAGACAGATGCGCTAGGTCGGTCGCCGGGACGACGACATGATGACGGGGTGACCGAAGCCGGAAGCCATATCCATCTCGTCCTGCCGGATCCCGTCGAGCGTGCCGCCTGTTTTCGCGTCCTCGCCGCGGGGGCGGGCCGCATCATCCGCAGCTTCGCCAGCGCCGATGCCTGGCTGGAGGCGGGCGCGGACAGCGAAGGCGGCATATTGTTGTTCCACTGGCGACAGCCCGGCCCGACAAGCGGCGCGGCGCTCCTCGAGCGCATCGCCGGGTGCGCGGACACCACCATATTCGTCGCCGCCGATCGGCTGGATATCGCCGAAACGCGCGCGATCCTGCGCGGCGGAGCAAAGGACTTGCTGCCCGCGCCGCTCGATCCGCGCCTTGTCCGCAGCACCATCGAAGCGTCGCTCGGTGACTGGCGCATTCGGCAGGACCGGCTCGACCGGCATCGCGAGGCGGCGGCGCGCCTGGCGACGCTGACCCCGCGCGAACGCAATATATTGGATGCCATCGCCGCAGGCCTCGGCAACAAGGCGATCGCCCGGCAACTCGAACTCAGCCCGCGCACCGTCGAGGTCCACCGCGCAAATATCATGCGTCGCGCCGGAGCCGGCAATGTCGCCGAATTGCTCCGGCTGCAGTTCACAGCCGAGCTGGCGCGCGGTGCGGCAGCCAATTCGGTCCATTTCGGTGCATGAACGTGGCGGGTCGCGGCCAGCGCCCGATCGCGCTGCCTATAAGGAAAGGGAACGGCGTACCGCCCTTGAGTTGGTCCCCATTGGCGTTGTCGTTCACCTGCACAAGGTCAACCCCACCTGACCGCGTGCAAACGACAGGGCCGGCAGGGGCATTTATCCCTGCCGGCCCTTCAGTTATCCGGTGACGAGTGCGCGCTGTTCGGCGCGGCCCATCGACAGCAGGATCGGATCGGCCGCCTGTCGCGCCATGAAATCGGCCTTGCTTCCAATTCCCTGCCAGTTGATGCCGATCAGCGACTGCGCGATCGCGCCGCCGAGCGTATCGCCCGGGCCGGGCAGGATGAGGACGTCGGGGGCATATTCCCTGACCGCGACCTGCACCGACAAAGCGAAGTCATAAGGCGCGAGAATCTGATACCCGAAGGTGTAATCCCGGACCGCGGCGGGGTCGCTTGCGTGGCGGCGCCAGATATGGCCGCGCCCGTCGACCAGCGGCAGCGCCGGGCGATGGAAAAGCGCGTGCGGGAGCTCGGCTTTCGCCTTGTCCGAACTGCCGAACATCAGCGGCGTATGGAAGGGGCCATGCCCCGCGAGGCGCAGCGGATCGCGCCCGGGGGTCGGCGGCGCCTCGGCAAGGAGCGCGGCGAGGCCCTCCTCATTGCCCGCGAACACGAGCATGCCGGCAAGGTCGATCGACAGCGCAAGCGCGTGCCCGTGGCGCGTGCCGATATCGGCGACGAGGTCGAACAATCTTTCGCGCAGCCCCGCGACGGGGCGCCAATCCTCGTCGACCACCTGCAGCAAGATCTGCCCGCCGGGGCCATGCGTCTGGCTGTTGAGTCCCATCGCATTGCTGATGCGAAAGCCGTCCTCAACCGACACCGCGCCGCCCAAAGCCAGTGCGCTGTACCAGCCCATCGAATTGCCGAGGGCGGCGACGACGTCATATTTCTCGCGGTCGATGCTGAGATAATCGAGCGCGGTCGCGGCATAGATCAGCGGCGCAGCAACATCGCCGCGCATATGCGTCGCAACGCTGAAGCGATCGGCGCCGTCGAGTTCGGTCACCGTCGGCTGACCCCGCTCGGTGCGCTGCGCGTCGAAGTTCGCGATGAGATCGGCAAAGCGCGCGCCGTGCAGCCGCGCGATGCTGCCGAGTTCGCCCTTGCCATAGGTGCCGCGTCCGGGCGCGACGACGAGCGCGGTCTTGCGCACGCTCATGCGAGCAGCTCCTTCGCGGCCGCGTAGATCGAATCGCGGCTTGGAAGCGTCAGCGTCGCGGCGCGACCCAGGGGGATGAAGCTGTCGTCGGCGGCGATGCGCGCGAGCTTCTTGCCCGGCGTGCGCTCAACGAAGGTCGCCATCAGCGCTTCGCTCTGCGAGCCGGTGATGCGGCATTCGTCGACGATCAGGATGCGCTTCGCATCGCCCACCGCGGCGACGAGCTTGTCCTCGTCGACCGGGCCGAGCCAGCGCAGGTCGATCACGCGCGCCTTCACGCCGTCGGCCGCAAGGAGCTTCTCGGCTTGGCGCGAGAGATAATAGCCATTGCCGTATGTGACGATCGCCAGATCGGTGCCCTGCCCATGCACCCCGACGTCGCCGAAGCGGATCGGCGCTTCCGAACCCGGTGCTTCATAGGTGCTGGTCCACAAGCCGTCGCCCTCCTCGTGGAGGTCGCGGGTCATGTAGAGCGCGATCGGCTCAACAAAGACGACGACGCGCTGTTCTTCGCGCGCGAGCCGCACGCATTCGCGCAGCATCGCGACGGCATCGCGGCCGTTCGAAGGGACCGCAAGGATGACGCCCGGGATGTCGCGGAACACCGCGAGGCTGTTGTCGTTGTGAAAATGGCCGCCGAAGCCCTTCTGATACCCGAGCCCCGCGATACGCAGCACCATCGGATTGGTATATTGGCCGTCCGAGAAGAAGCTGAGTGTCGCCGCTTCGCCGCGAATCTGGTCTTCGGCATTGTGGACATAAGCGAGGAACTGGATTTCGGGCATCGGCAGGAAGCCGTTGTGCGCCATACCGATTGCCAGCCCGAGGATCGCCTGTTCGTCGAGCAGGGTGTTGACGACGCGTGCCGAACCGAAGCGCTGGTGGAGCTTCGCGGTGACGTTATAGACGCCGCCCTTCGGCCCGACATCCTCGCCCATGACGGCGATTTCCTTGTGCGCGAGCATCAGGTCGGCAAGCGCCCAACTCAAGAGCCGTGCCATGTGCATCGGCTTGTCCATCTGGCCCGCGTCGCTGCCGAACATCGCCTTGCGATCCTCGTCCGACGGCGTGTTGGCTCGCTCGACCTCGCGCTTCGGCGGGATCAGGCTTTGCATCACATGCGCCGGCGTGGTTATCTTCGGCCGCTGGATTGCCGCTTCGGCCTGCCGCGCGAGCGTCGCGCCGATCTCTTCATAGGCGTCGGCGATCTCGGCGCGCGACATCCAGCCCTGCGCGTCCATCAGCGCCGCGCCGGCGAGCAGCGGATCGCGCGCTTCGTCGGCCTCGATCAACGCCTTGGGAAGATAGGCGCCCTGCACGTCCGACCCGGCGTGGCCGTAAAGGCGTACCGTGCCCATGTGGAGAAACACCGGCTTGCGATAGCGGCGCGCATAGTCGGCCGCCTCGCACGCACCCGCATAGGCCGAGACGAGGTCGGTGCCATCGCACTGGATATAATGGAGCCCTGCGCGGTGGCGAAACTGCGCCTCGATCCAGCCCGTTGGGGTGCGCGTCGAGATGCCGATGCCATTGTCTTCGCACAGGAAGATGAGCGGCATGGGTGAGCCCTGGAACGCCGCCCAGCCCGCGGTGTTGAACGCGCCCTGCGCGGTCGAATGATTGGCCGATGCATCGCCGAAACTCGTCAGCACAACGGCATCGTTGGGGAGCGGCAGCCCGGTCATGCCGAGCCGGCGTGCGATACCGATCGAAAAGGCGGCACCCACCGCTTTGGGCAGATGCGAGGCGATCGTCGAGGTTTGCGGCGGGATATTGAGCGGCTTCGAACCGATCACCTTGTGGCGTCCGCCCGAGATCGGGTCTTCGCTCGACGCGGCGAAGCTCAAAAGCATGTCCCATGTCGGAGTCCCGCCCGGAAGCTGGCGCGACCGGTGCAGCTGGAACGCATTCGAGCGATAGTGAAGAAACGCCATGTCGGTGACGCGGAGCGCCGCCGCAACCGCCGCATTGCCTTCGTGCCCCGACGATCCGATCGTATAGAAGCCCTCGCCGCGTGCCTGCAGGTGGCGCGACAGCCGGTCCATCTGACGACTCGTCAACTGCGAGAGGAAGATATCGGTGGCATCGGCGCGCGACAGACCGACCATGGCGGGGTCGGGCCCATCGGCGCGGTCGGGCAGCCTGCCCCCGGAAAGGGCCGCCAGAAATTTCTCATGTACCGCCTGCGCCGCGTCCACCTGTCTCTCCTGTCACGCAGCCCATGGTTACGCGTGTAACGACCGGGCCGATTTCGCCGCGCGCTAGAACGGGGCAGTTCTGCGCGCAAGCATCTCTTGCCTTGCCGCGCTCCCTCGCGCTACCACCATATTCGATGCACGATCGGGGCGGGGCCATCTTTTCAACATGATATCCTTATGGATCGCCCAGGCATCGGCCGCGCCCGAACCGTCGAGCCAGGGATGGCTGCTCGACCCCGAGCTCGTCGATCCGGGCTATAGCCAGACGATCGCGGGCGGCGAAATCCAGACCGCCTTTCTGCCCCCGCCACCACCGCCACCGCCGACACCCGATTGGCTGAAATCGCTGTTCGACGCGATCGGCAGCTTTTTCCAGTGGAGCGCGCCCGCAGCCAAACCGCTGATGTGGATCGCAGTCGCCGTCTTGGTCCTGTTCCTTCTCTATCATTTCGTCCCCGCCTTTGCGCGCTGGGTCGACAATCTGCCGTTCCGCCGCAAGGCGGTGGACGGCGATACCGAAGAGGGAATCGGCCTCGCCGAAGCCGGCGCTGCGCGTGCGCTACTCGCCGAAGCCGACGCGCTCGCCGCCGAGGGTCGCTTTGCCGAAGCGGTGCACTTGCTGCTCTATCGCAGCGTCGAAGACATCGAGAATCGCCGCCCGGGGCTGGTCAAGCCCGCGATGACCTCGCGCGATCTTGCCGAAGCGCACGACCTGCCCACGGCGGCGCGCGATGCCTTCAGCCATATCGCGCGCGCGGTCGAGATCAGCCTGTTCGGCGGACGTTCGATCGATGCGGGGGCGTGGACGCAATGCCGCGGTGCCTATGCCGAACTGACGGTGCCGAAGAACTGGGCGCGCGCATGAACGGTTCGCCCAACGATCACGGCTTCAACCCGCGCCTGATCGCCGGCATCGTGGCGATCGGCGTGATCGCCTTCATCGCGCTCTGGGCGTTGATCGCGCTGGGGCCCCAGATCAGCAGCGGCAACGACGGCGGAGGACACGCGCTGTCGAAGGCGGCGCCGGGTTACGCCGGCATCGTCGACCTAGTCGAGCGCGCCGGAGCCGAAGTCGAACTCAGGCGGCGTGTCGAGGCGACGCATTATGAGGAATATGACCCGCTCCTCATATTGACGCCGACACACCGCACCCGCGCGCCCGAGATTGCCGAACTGCTCGACGCACAGCGCAGCACGCCCGCGCTGATCGTGCTACCCAAATGGCAGACGATGACCGTTCCGGGGCAAGCGCCGAAACCGGGATGGGTTAGTGGTGGAGTTCCGGCGCGGCCTCCCTCCGCAATGCTGCCTCCCGCACATTTCGGGACGGTCGAGATCAAGGCGGCGGCCAGCGAGGCGCAGCGAGTCCAGGCCCGGCTCGTAGGACGCAGCTTCATCGCATCGCTCCCCGCCAATGTGCAGACGATCTCGGGCGACAATCTCGAAACGCTGATCGCGGGTCCGAATGGCGGCGCGGTGCTCGCGCAGGTCGGCGATCGCGACCTCTATATCCTCGCCGACCCCGATCTTATCAACAATTTCGCTTTTGCGACGCGTGACAAGGCGGTCGCGGCGGCGAATCTGATCGACGCGATCGCCGAATATGCCGACGCCGACGGCCTTGCGTTCGATGTGACGCTCAATGGCTTCGGAGGTCAGCGTTCGTTACTCCGCTTCGCTTTCGTCCCGCCCTTTATCGGCATTACATTGTGCCTGCTCGCCGCCGGGCTGCTGGCGTTGTGGCAAGCGTGGGTGCGTTTCGGTCCGGCGCTGCGGCCGGGCCGCGCGATCCCGGTATCGAAGGCGGCGCTGATCGCGAACAGCGCCGACCTGATCAAACAGGCGCGGCGAGAACTCGACGGCGCCGACGCCTATGTGAAAAGCCAGCGCATCGCGATCGCGCGGCGGCTCCACGCGCCCGGCGGGCTCGACGACGAGGCGACCGACCGCTGGATCGACAGGCATCTGCGCGGCGGAAGCGACCTGTTCTCCAGCCTCGCGCGGCGCCTGCCGCTCGCGCGCAACACCCATGAGTTTCTGGCAGACGCACAGGCGCTGCACGACATCAGGAAGGATCTACTCCGTGACAGCTAACCCCACCGCGAGCGTCCAGGCGCTCGGCGCCGCGATCGAGGGCGAGGTCGCCAAGGTCGTGTTCGGACAGGGACCGCTCACCCGCATGGTGACGATCGCGTTGCTCGCGGGTGGGCACGTCCTGCTCGAAGGCCCGCCGGGGACCGCCAAAACCCTGCTCGCGCAGGCCTTCGCCCGCGCGACCGGGCTCGCGTTCGGACGCATCCAGTTCACCCCCGACCTGATGCCCGGCGACATATTGGGATCGAACCTGTTCAACTTCCAGACGTCGAGCTTCACCCTGACCAAGGGGCCGATCTTCACCGAATTGCTTCTCGCCGATGAAATCAACCGCACCCCGCCCAAGACGCAGGCCGCGCTGCTCGAGGCGATGCAGGAACGGCGGGTGACGATCAACGGCGAGCCGCATGTGATGAGCCCGCGGTTCACCGTGCTCGCGACGCAGAACCCGATCGAGCAGCAGGGCGTCTATCCGCTGCCCGAAGCGCAGCTCGACCGCTTTCTGTTCAAGCTTGTCGTCGACTATCCCGATGCCGACGAGGAACGGCGGATCGTCGCCGACCATGGCGGGCGCTTCAAGAGTCCGGCGGTCGCCGATTTCGGGGTTGCCGAGGTCGCGAACGCCAGCACGATCGAAGCGGCGATCGACACCATCGCCACGGTGCGTCTGGCCGAGGAAATCGTCGATTATATCGTCCGCATCGTTCGTGCGACGCGCGAGAGCGCCGATCTGGAGTGCGGCGCCAGCCCGCGCGCCGCAACCCTGCTTGCGCGCGCCGCCTGCGCCGCGGCGGCACTCGAAGGACGCGACTATGTGATCCCCGACGATGTCCAGCGCCTCGCCGCAGGGGTGCTGCGCCACCGCGTCATCCTGTCGGCCGCCGCCGAGATCGAAGGCCGCAATGTCGAGCAGGTCGTCGCGGCGCTGCTCGAACGCGAAGAGGTGCCGCGTTGATCTATCCGACCCGCCGCGCGATCTATCTGTTGCTCGTGGGCGCCCCGATGGCGCTCGCACTCGGGCTTGTCCGGCCCGAGTATTGGCTGGTCGCGCCCGGCTGGATCGGGGTGATCCTGGCGTGCCTGATCCTCGACACCATCGCGGGTGCCAACCCCCGCCACCTTCGGCTCGACGCCCGCTTTCCCCATCAGGTCGGGGTCGGCGATCCCTTCGATCTCTCGCTGTTCGCGAGCGCCCCCATGCTCCCGCCCCGCGCCGAGATGGCACTCGCGCTCGACGAGCGGCTCGCCGAGGGCGGCAGGCTCGCGGGCGATGTGCGAAGGACCGACGCGGGCGACATGCTCGCCCGTACGCTCTCGCTTGCCGCATCGCGGCGCGGGCAGGCGCGTGTCGAAGCGCTGTGGATCCGATGGGCGGGTCCGCTGGGGCTGGTCTGGAAACAGCGCAGGTTCGCGATCGACGGGTCGATCAACATCGTCCCCAGCCTGCGCGCGGTGACCGACGAGGGCAGCCGGCTGTTCCAGCGCAACAGCTGGTTCGGCCTTCGCCAACAGCGTTTCCGCGGCGAGGGCACCGAATATGAGGCGCTCGCCGAATATCAGCCGGGGATGGACCGGCGCGCGATCGACTGGAACGCGTCGGCGCGCCATGTCAAATTGCTCGCCAAGGAATATCGCGTCGAGCGCGACAACCGCGTCGTCCTGGCGATCGACGGCGGACGGACGATGGCCGAGCCCGTCGGCGGCATGCCGCGCGTCGATCGCGCGGTATCGGCGGCGCTGCTGCTCGCCTATGTCGGGCTGAAACTGAACGACCGGATCAGCTTCTTTTCCTTTGCCGCGAAGCCGCACACGCTGACCCCCGCCTATATGCACACGCAGGATTTTCCGGCGCTGCAGCGCGCCGCGAGCCTGATCGACTATGCGCATGTCGAGAGCAATTTCACCCTCGCGCTCACCACGCTGAGCGCGCAGCTCAACCGCCGCTCGCTGATCATCCTCTTCACCGAATTCACCGACGCGACGAGCGCCGACCTGATGATCCGTGCGGCGGGACGGCTGGTGAAGAAGCACCGGCTGCTGTTCGTCGTGATCCGCGACGAGGAGGTCGAGGCCGAGGAGCGACGCCGCCCCGAAAGCGGCGCCGACGTCACGCGGTCGAACGTCGCCGCGGCGATGCTGCGCGATCGGCAACTGGTGATCGCGCGGCTCCAGCGCCTCGGCGCCGACGTGATCGAGGTGCCCGCCGACGCAATGGGTGCGAGTGCGGTCGAAGCCTATCTGGGGATCAAAAGGCAGGGCAGCCTGTGATCCCGCCGAGCGTCCCATCGCCCGCAGGTTCGGCCCGCGCGATCGATGCGCCGAATTTTTCGACCAGCCGCTTTCGCGCCGAGCGCGAGGCCGACTGGATCGCCTTCGACCTGCTGCTGTCCAGGCTGGAAAAAAAGGGATCGGCGGCGCTAACCAGCGACGAGTTGCTGCAACTGCCCTTGCTCTATCGCGCGACCCTGTCGTCGCTGTCGATCGCGCGCGCCACGAGCCTCGACAAGGCGCTGCTCGACCATCTCGAAGCCCTGTCGATCCGTGGCTATTTCCTCGTCTATGGCGTGCGCGAAAGCCGATGGAACCGCCTCCGCCGCTTCTTCCTCTATGACTGGCCCGCTGCGGTGCGATCGGTGTGGAAAGAGACGCTGGTCATCGCGCTGGTCATCCTGCTCGGCGCGCTGACGAGCTATTCGCTCGTTTCGAGCAGCCCCGAATGGTATTTCAACTTCGTCGACGAGGAGATGTCGGGCGGGCGCGACCCGCGCGCGACGGCCGAGTTCCTGCAATCGACGCTGGGCCACGGCAAGGCAGCGGCGGCGAGCGAGGGCGAGAGCGGGCTGCACGTCTTCGCCACCTATTTGTTCACCCACAACAGCCAGGTGTCGATCCTGAGCTTCGCGCTCGGCTTTGCCTTTGGCGTCCCGACGATGATGCTCGAATATTATCAGGGGATCGGGCTCGGCGCGATGATGGCGGTCTTCTCCGCCAAGGGGCTCGGCTATGATTTCGGCGGCTGGCTGTTCATCCACGGTACCACCGAGCTGTTCGCGGCGGCATTGTCGGGTGCCGCCGGCCTGCGGATCGGCACCGCAGTCGTCTTTCCCGGCGCGCGCGGACGGTTGCAGGCCGCGGCCGACGCCGGGCGCACCGCGGGCAAGGTGATGGTCGGCGTCATATTGATGCTGTTCGCCGCCGGGCTGCTCGAAGGCTTCGGACGCCAGCTGATTACCGATACGATGCTGCGCTATGCGATCGGATCGCTGATGCTGCTCCTGTGGATCGGCTATTATTATATCCCGCGGCGCGAGGATGTGACGTGAGCACTGCGGCAGAGGCGAATGCCAAACAGCGCGCGGCGCGCACGAAGAAAACGCGCCAGTTCATCACGCCCGAGGGCGTCGACCTGGAATTGAAGATCGCGGGATCGGGCCTGCGCCTTGGCGCGCTGCTGATCGACATGATCCTGATCCAGTGCGTCCTGTTCCTCTTCTGGCTGATCATGCTGTGGGTCGGCGTCGCCTCGCGGTCGGACGTCACCGAGGTCATCTGGATGCTCGGCGCCTTCCTGCTCCGCACCTTCTGGTTCATCGGGTTCGAACTGGGCTCGCGCGCGGCGACACCGGGCAAGCGAATGATGGGAATCCGTGTCGTCGCGCGCGATGGCGGCCGGCTCACCGCCGATGCGGTGGTCGCGCGCAACCTGATCCGCGAGCTCGAGATCTTTTTGCCGCTGATGATGCTCGGCGTGGGCGTCGCCGAAGATGCCGTGTCGGGCTGGCTCGTCCTTGCCGGAGTGCTCTGGTCGCTGACGCTCAGCCTGTTCCTGTTGTTCAACCGCGACCGGATGCGAATGGGCGACCTGATCGCGGGCACCTGGGTGGTGATGGCGCAGCGCGCCAAGCTCGACGCCGATATCGGGGTCGATGCCGCCGGCGAGGCGATGGTCTTTACCGATGCCGAACTCGCCGTGTATGGCATTTTCGAACTTCAGGAACTCGAACGCGTGCTGCGCGGGCGCGACGCGCGCGCGATGCGCGAGGTCGCCGACGCGATCCGCGCCAAGATCGGGCGCCCCCTCGCCGAAGAGGATGACGTGTTCCTGCTTTCCTACTACCGCCAATTGAAGGCCCGGCTCGAACGCAAATTGCTGTTCGGGAAACGGCGAGAGGATAAATATGCCAGCGACTGACATCAACGTAACCAAGGCCCTGCACGCGCGCCGTTCGGTGCGCGCCTTTACCGACCGGCCGGTCGACCCCGCGCTGCTCAAGGAAATTTTCGCGGCGGCGCAGCGCGCGCCCTCGGGCGGCAACCTCCAGCCGTGGCAGGTGACGATACTCACTGACGAGCCTTGGCAGGCGGTAAAGGATGCGGTTGCTGCGCGGATCGCGATGGGGCGCGAAGGGCAGCAGCCCGAATATGACATCTACCCCCCCGAATTGACCGAACCCTGGACCGATCGCCGCTTCGGCGTCGGCGAGGCGCTCTACGCCTCGCTCGGCATCCCGCGCGAGGACAAGCGCGGCCGTCTGGCTCGGTTCATGGACAATTATCGGGGCTTCGACGCACCGGTGATGCTTTTCCTCCACACCTCGCGCATCATGGGGCCGCCGCAATGGTCGGACATGGGGATGTGGCTGCAATCGGTGATGCTGCTGCTCGTCGAACATGGCCTCGCCAGTTGCCCGCAGGAATGCTGGGCAATGTATGGCGAAAGCGTTCGCCGCACGATCGGGCTCGCCGACGGGCAGATTTTGTTCACCGGGCTCGCGATCGGCTATGCCGACATGGATGCGGCGGTGAACCAGTGGCCGGTGCCGCGCGCGCCGCTCGAAGACGTGATTGATTGGCAGGGATTTTAAGAGATGTTCAGCAAGCAGCCGGGTTTTCGCTATGGCATCGCAGGCGCGCTGATGCTGGTCGTCGCGGGCTGCACCGCGATCCCGCAACCCGAAGCGCCGCCCCCCGCGCTGCGCCCGGTCGCCCCCGCACCGACGCCGACGCCGCTCCCCACCCCGACTGCGGGCTGGGAAGATCGCGCCGTCGACGCGGGCGCCTGGCGCTATGATGCGGGCAACCGCACCGCGGCGTTCGTCCCGACGGGCAGCGCCAATCCGCTGCTCAGCATGACGTGCAGCGGCGACGGCATCCGGATGAGTTCAAGCCTTTCGGGCAATGTCAGCCTGCGGACGAGCGCGGGGACCGACCAGATCCGCTTCGACGGCGGCAGCGCAAACCTCGCCAACCGCGACCCGCGGCTCGACCGTATCGCCTTCAGCCGCGGCCGCTTCGCGCTCGAAACGCCCGGCGGCGGCGCGCTGACGTTGCCGGTGCAATCCGAAATCGGACGCGTGATCGAGGATTGCCGATAAACGGGGTGTCGGCTTAGGGGTGGAAAGCGGACTCCAAGTGAAATAGGTTTTCAGTATGGAGCAAGACCCCCGCTATCTGCAAAATCAGAGTCGGAAGCTGCACGCGCTCCATCGACGCAACCGGCGTTTCCTGAATATATTTGTGACTTTGTGGTCGGTGGCATTCCTGTCCCTATTCCTGTTGGCCACGGTTGATCGCATTGGATCGCTGGAATGGGGCTATTCAGAAGACCTTTGGGGTTTTTTGGGCTTCGTGCTGTTCGGGGCCATCTTCTGGATATTCGCCGGTCTGATTTCGAAGCTCAATCTGGCATATGTCCGCCATACCTACGGGCCTGAACCAGTAGATTAAGGCTCCGAGCTAACGTCCTCAACCGGTCGTTTCGCGACGAAAGAAAGATTGCTTTCCTACATTATCTGGCTGTGCGAGCCTCTGCTCCAGCTCTTTGAATCGTCGACCTTACCTACGCGCGCGCAATCTCCGGCCTCTCTCTAAAGCGACAAACGAGACAGTTTCGGCGCGTTTGTCCGTATCCTTTGTCGCCTTAAGGCCAAAACGGGCACAATCGAACATGCGCAGCCGGGCTTTTGTGGATTCAGCCGCCGAGCTGGACCGTCCCGCCCTTGATCCAGCCCCAGCGGCAGGGGCCCTGATATTCGCGGGCATTCTGCACCGACTTGCCGACGCCGCACATGTCGGGATCGGTGCCGGGCGCGGCGAAGACGACACCGAACCAGGCGTCATTCTCGGCCGCTTCGCACAGCGACACATTCGCGCCGCCGGCGAGCTTCGCCTTGACTGCGCGCGTCTCGTCCGGCGCCCAATAGACGTCGGTACCGCCCGCCTTGACGCGGCTGATGCTCGAACAGGCGGGCAGGCTCGGCCCCTCGGTCCCGATCATCACGGCGCGCGTGGCAAGCGGTTCGCCGGCAACCACAGGCGCGTTTTCGGCGGGCGGCGCAGGCTGGCTGCACGCGGCGAGCGAGGCGATCAGAAGGGCGGCGGCGGGAATGACGAGACGATGTTTCATACGTCCGAAACTAGCCGCCGCGGCGCCCCCGCGCAACGCTCGTCACCATATGGCCAAGAGCCGCATTTTCGCTTGGGTTTTACGGCCTTCGACCCTATATAATCGCTATGACGGACACCCCAGAAAATACGGCGCCGGTCGCGCCCGCCAATCAGCCCAACACCAACGCCTATGGCGCCGATTCGATCAAGGTTCTCAAGGGCCTCGACGCGGTGCGCAAACGCCCGGGCATGTATATCGGCGACACCGATGACGGGTCGGGCCTGCATCATATGGTGTTCGAGGTATCGGACAATGCGATCGACGAAGCCCTCGCAGGACATTGCGACCTTGTCCTGATCACGCTCAACAGCGACGGATCGGTCAGCGTCGAGGATAATGGCCGCGGTATTCCCACGGGCATCCACGCCGAGGAGGGCATTTCGGCGGCCGAGGTCATCATGACCCAGCTCCACGCGGGCGGGAAGTTCGAGAACACCAGCGACGACAATGCCTATAAGGTGTCGGGCGGCCTGCACGGCGTCGGCGTCAGCGTCGTCAACGCGCTGTCGGAATGGCTCGAACTCACGATCTGGCGCGATGGCGAAGAGCATTGGATGCGGTTTGAGCATGGCGATTCGGTCGCGCCGCTCAGGGTCAACGGTCCCGCGCCTGCGGGCAAGAAGGGCACGCGCGTGACCTTCCAGGCCTCGACCGAGACGTTCAAAAATGTCCTCGAATTCGATTTCGAGAAGCTCGAGCATCGCTACCGCGAGCTGGCGTTCCTCAACTCGGGCGTCCGCATCAAGCTGGTCGATGCGCGCCATGCCGAACATGTCAGCCACGACCTGTTCTACGAGGGCGGCATCGGGGCGTTCGTCAAATATCTCGATCGTAACAAAAATCCGCTGCTGCCCGATCCGATTGCGATCAGCAGCGAGCGCGACGGCATCGGCATCGATGTCGCGCTCGAGTGGAACGACAGCTATTATGAAAATGTTCTCTGCTTCACGAACAACATCCCGCAGCGCGACGGCGGCACCCACCTCGCCGCCTTCCGCGCGGCGCTGACGCGCACGCTCAACGGCTATGGCGACAAGTCGGGCATTCTCAAGAAGGAGAAGGTGTCACTGACCGGTGACGACATGCGCGAAGGGCTGACCGCGATCGTGTCGGTCAAACTGCCCGATCCGAAATTCAGCTCGCAAACCAAGGACAAGCTGGTCAGCAGCGAGGTCCGCCAGCCGCTCGAAAGCCTGATGGCCGACCGCATGACCGAATGGCTTGAGGAAAATCCCGCGCACGCCAAGGCGGTAATCCAGAAGGTGATCGACGCCGCCGCGGCGCGCGAAGCCGCGAAGAAGGCGCGCGAACTGACGCGGCGCAAGGGCGCGATGGATATCGCCAGCCTGCCCGGCAAGCTTGCCGACTGTCAGGAACGCGACCCCAGCAAGTGCGAATTGTTCCTCGTCGAGGGTGACTCGGCAGGTGGATCGGCGAAACAGGGCCGCGACCGGCATGTGCAGGCGATCCTGCCGCTGAAGGGCAAGATCCTGAACGTCGAGCGCGCGCGGTTCGACCGCATCATCTCGTCGAAGGAAGTCGGGACGTTGATCCAGGCGCTCGGCACGGGCATCCGCGACGAGTTCAACCTCGAAAAGCTGCGCTATCACAAGATCGTGATCATGACCGACGCCGACGTCGACGGCGCGCATATCCGTACCTTGCTGCTGACCTTCTTCTATCGCCAGATGCCCGAGATCATCGAGAGCGGGCATCTCTACATCGCGCAGCCGCCGTTGTACAAAGTCGCGAAGGGGCGGAGCGAGGTCTATCTCAAGGACGACAACGCGCTCGAAAACTACCTTGTCGATGCAGGCATCGATGCGCTGCTGCTCGAAACATCGGGCGGCGCGCGTTCGGGTCAGGATCTGCGCGGGCTGATTGATCATGGCCGGCGCCTGCGCGCGCTGATGCGCTATGTCCCGCGCAGCCTCAATCACGGGCTGGTCGAGGCGCTCGCGCTGACCGGCGCGCTCGCCCCCGATCTCGATACCGCCGGCCGCCACAGTGCCGCCGCGACTGCCGCCACCTGGCTCAACGCCGCCGAGCGCGCACTGACCGGCGGCGCCGAAGCGGTTTGGACCGTAGAAGCGGTCGAAGGCGGCGGCTATTCGCTCGAACGCCGCTGGCGCGGGGTCAGCGACCATCATGCGATCGACGCGGGTTTCCTTGCCAGCCAGGAAGCACGCCGGATGCACAAGCTCGCCGCCGAGCAAGCCGACACCTATGCCCGCCCGGGCCGCCTCGTGAAAGCGACCGGCGCGGCGGTCGAGGTCGAAATCGACGGGACCGATGGCGAAGAGAGCGACGTTCCGGCAGCGACGAACGCGAAGGCCAACCCGGTCACGCGCCCGTCCGAACTGCTCGAGGCGATCTTTGCGCACAGCCGCAAGGGGCTCGCGATCAGCCGCTACAAGGGGCTGGGCGAGATGAATGCCGAACAGCTCTGGGAAACCACGCTCGATCCTGCCAACCGCTCGCTGCTGCGCGTCGAGGCCGAACAGGCCGACGTCGCGCACGAAATCTTCGAACGATTGATGGGCGACGAGGTCGAACCGCGCCGCGATTTCATTCAGACGAACGCGCTGTCGGTGGCGAATCTCGACGTATAAGTTCGGTTATCGGTCCGTAAAAACGGTCCAAATCGAACATCCGGACGCAAAATCACTTCCGTTTAACGCGCGGCGGCTTGTTTTGGCAGGCCGCCGCTGCTTTTGGCGCCTCCTCTGACAAGGGGATGATGTCATGCGGGCCTTTTCAGCCATGCTGATACCGCTTTTGCTGACAGTTTCGGCAGCAGCGCAGGAAGTCGAAGCGATCGATCAAGCCGACCAGGGCGTCGCCGAAGTCGATGAAGCAACCGAAATCGGTGGCGGAATGGCGAGCTATTACGGCAACGAACTTGCCGGCAATCGTACCGCCAGCGGCGAACGTTTCGACCCCGCACAGCTTACCGCCGCGCACCGCACCCTGCCCTTTGGCAGCATGGTGCGCGTCACCAACACCTCGAACGGCGACAGCGTCGTGGTCCGCATCAACGATCGCGGTCCCTTTTCGCACGGCCGCGTGATCGACGTCAGCCATGCCGCGGCGCGCGAGATCGGTATGCACCGCAGCGGCACCGCCCGCGTGAAGCTGGCGCTGCTCAGCGACGACTGAAGATCAGTCGAACACCGACCACCCCGCCGCATAGGCGAAATGTTCGAGCGCGACCGCACCCGCGAGTGACGTTCCCGCCTCGTTGAGCGCGGGCGACCACACCGCGATCGATCCCTGCCCCGGCGCGATGCAGAGAATGCCGCCGCCGACGCCGCTCTTGCCCGGCAGACCGACGCGGAACGCGAATTCGCCGCTATTGTCGTAATGGCCGCACAGCATCATGATCGCGTTGATGCGCCGCGCGCGGTGCGGTTCGACCAGTTGTTCGCCGGTCAGCGGGTCGCGCCCTTCCATCGCGAGGAACAGGCCGGCGCGTGCGAGCTGGCGGCACGACATGGCGATCGCGCATTGGCGGAAATAGACGCCGACGACCGATTCGACCGGATGCGTCAGGTTGCCGAAGGCGTCCATGAAATGCGCAAGGCTGCGATTGCGCGCGCCGGTTTCGGATTCGGAAAAAGCGACGTCGAAGTCGATCCCGACGCTGTCGTCGCCCGCGCGGGCGCGCATGAAATCAACGATCTCGTCGATCGCCGCGTCGCCGCTGCGTCCGTCGATCAGCCGGTCGGTCGTCGCGATCGCACCCGCGTTGATCAGCGGGTTGCGCGGGATGCCCTGCTCGCTTTCCAACTGGACGATCGAATTGAACGCCGATCCCGACGGTTCGCGTCCCACACTATCCCACAGCGAGCTGCCGACGCGGCGGAGCGCGAGGGCGAGCGTGAACACCTTCGATACCGACTGGATCGAGAAAGGCTCGTCGGCGTCGCCCGAGCTGTGGACGGTGCCATCGGGCAGCGCGAGCGCGAAGCCGAGCTTGTTCGGATCGATGCTGGCGAGCGCCGGAATATAGTCCGCGACGCGGCCCTTGCCGAGATGCGCGGCCGCCAGCGTCATCGCCTCGTCGATATGGCTTTTGAGGTCGTCGGTCATCGGTTTCGACTAGCATATCCGACGCCCAAAGCATGTATTTTCATTTTTATAGAAATATTCTATATATCGGCAATCATATGCACGAATCGGGAGATCAGACATGGCCGACCATCCGCGATCCAAAGGGCTTTCGAGCGCGATCTGCTACAAGGACGCAAAGGCCGCGTTCCGCTGGCTCGAGAAGGCGTTCGGGTTCGAACCGACCTTCGTACTGCTCGATGAGGGCGGCAATCTGGCGCATAGCGAGATGGAATATGGCAATTCGTCGATCATGATCGGCAATGAATGGTCGGACGATCATCGCAGCCCCGCGAACCTTGGCGGCAAGAATACGCAAACGGTGCATGTGCAGTTGGGGCAGGGCGAGGATATCGACGCCCATTGCGACCATGCGCGCGCGGCGGGAGCGGACATCATCGCCGAGCCCGAAACGCAGTTCTATGGCGACCGCACCTACCGCGCGAAAGATACCGAGGGTCATATCTGGACCTTTGGCGTCACGGTCGAGGAGAAGAGCGCCGACGAATGGGACGCCGAGGGCGGTTTCACGACCAAGACGCGGCTCGACGATTGAGCGCTGCAGTCGATCGCACGCTCGCCGCGCTTGCCGACCCCGTCCGGCGGCGCGCAGTCGAACTGCTCGGCCAGCGGCCGCGCAGCGCGGGCGAGCTGGCGGGTGAACTTGGGCTCGCTCCGCCCGCGATGAGCCGGCATCTGCGCGCACTCAAGGAGGGCGGGCTGGTCGAGGACGGGCACCCGGCGTTCGACGCGCGCGTGCGTATTTATAGCCTGAAGGACGGGGCGACCGACGGGCTGAAGCACTGGCTCGCCGAGACCGAGGCATTATGGATGCACCAGCTTGCCGCCTTCAAAGCGCATGTCGAGAGCGAGAAATGACCGCCGCCGTGATCGTCGCGCTGCGCGTCCCCGCGACGCCCGAGGCAGCATTCACCGCCTTCACGCGCGACATCGGGACATGGTGGAAAAGCCACCCGCTGTTCCAGCTTTCGCGTGAGGGTGACGGCGTGCTGCGTTTCGACCCCGCGGGGCCGGACGGGCGACTCGTCACGCGCTTCGACGACGGCCGGGAATGGGAAATCGGCCCGGTGCGCCACTGGCTGCCGGGCGAACGGCTGGCGTTCGGGTGGCGGCTGCCGAGCTTCAAGACCGATCAGGCGACCGAGGTCGATATACGCTTCGAGGCGATAGGCGCCGAGACGCGCGTGACGGTCGAACATCGCGGCTGGGATGCCATCCCGCAAAGCCATGTCGCGCGGCATGGCTTCGATCTGATGTTGTTCCAGCGGCGACTGGGGGAGTTTTGGCGGGGGTTGCTGAAGGCAATGGAAGCGGCGATGTGAATGACGGTCATGGGGTGGGGAGCTGCCGCCCCCACCTTCGTCCGTCTGCAACCGGTCGATAACCGACGATCAGAGAAACATTGCGTGCACCTCGCGCGCGCCCCAAATTGATCGTATGTCCCTCCCCGCCCCCTTTGCCGAATGGTTTGCCGCGCGCGGGTGGCGCTTCAGGCGGCATCAGGCCGATATGCTCGCGGCGGGGCAGCGCGGTGAGCATGCGCTGCTCGTCGCGGCGACGGGGGCGGGCAAGACATTGTCGGGTTTCCTGCCGAGCCTCGTCAATCTTGCCGAGAATCCCTCCGACCGGCTGCACACGCTCTACGTCTCGCCGCTGAAAGCGCTCGCCGCCGACGTCGAGCGCAATTTGCTCGGCCCGATCGCCGAGATGGGGCTCGACATCAGCATCGAGAGCCGCAGCGGCGATACGAGTTCGGACAAGAAAGCGCGCCAGCGGAGCCGGCCGCCAAACATCCTGCTGACGACGCCCGAATCGCTGTCGCTCCTGCTGTCCTATCCCGACAGTTTCACGATGTTCGCCGAACTGAAAACCGTGGTGATCGACGAAATCCATGCCTTTGCGCCGGGCAAGCGCGGCGACCTGCTCGGCCTCGCGATGGCGCGGCTCCAGAAGATCGCTCCCGGGCTTCGCCGCGTCGGCCTGTCGGCGACGATCGCCGATCCGGTGCAATATGCGGGCTGGCTCGCGCCCGACGCCGACGCGCGCGCGGTGACGATCGTCGAGGGCGAGGCGGGCGCCGATCCCGATATCGCGATATTGCTGCCCGAGGGAGCGGTGCCATGGGCGGGTCATTCGGGCCGCTACGCGGTACATCAGGTGATGGAGGTGATCGCGGCGAACCGCACCACGATCATCTTTTGCAACACGCGCGGGCTCGCCGAGCTGATCTTTCAGGAGCTCTGGAAGGTCAACGACCTGTCGCTGCCGATCGCGATCCACCACGGCAGCCTCGACCGCGAGGCCCGCCAGCGTGCCGAGGCCGCGATGGCCGAAGGGCGGCTACGCGCGCTCGTCGCGACATCGAGCCTCGACCTCGGGCTCGACTGGGGCAACGTCGATTGCGTGATCCAGATGGGGGCGCCCAAAGGATCGTCACGGCTGTTGCAGCGGATCGGGCGCGCCAACCACCGGCTCGACGAGCCGAGCAAGGCGCTGATCGTGCCCGGCAACCGCTTCGAATATCTGGAGGCGCAGGCGGCGCTCGACGCGGTCGATGACGGCGAGCGCGATGCCGACCGCTTCCGCCCCGGCGCGCTCGACGTGCTGGCGCAACATGTGATGGCGCTCGCCTGCGCCGCGCCGTTCAGGGAGGATGAGCTGCTCGCCGAAATCCGGAGCGCTGCACCCTATCAGTGGATCGATGCCGAGACCTTTGCCCGCCTGCTCGGCTTCGTGCGCGACGGGGGCTATGCGCTCAAAAGCTACGACCGTTTCCGCCGGCTCGCGCCCGACGGACAGGGCGGGTGGCGGATCGCGCACCCCCGGCTCGCGGCGCAACACCGGCTCAACGCCGGGATCATCGTCGATGCGCCGACGCTCGACGTGCGGTTCAGGAACGGACGCCGGCTTGGCAGCGTCGAGGAATATTTCGCGAGCACGCTGGTGACCGGCGACACCTTTGCCTTCGCGGGACTCAGCCTCGAGGTGGAATCGATCCGCGACACCGACATTTATGTTCGCGCGACGACACGGCCCGCGCGCATACCCTCTTATGTCGGCGCGCGCATGGCGCTGACGACGCGGCTTGCCGACCGGGTGCGCGGCTTCCTCGCCGATCCGGCGAGCTGGCAGCGCTTTCCCGAGGACGTCCGTTTCTGGCTGGAGATGCAGCAACTCCGGTCGGTGCTGCCGCGCCCCGGCGAGCTGCTGGTCGAAACCTTCCCGCACGAGGGCCATCATTATCTGGTCGCCTATCCATTCGAGGGATGGAATGCGCACCAGTCGCTCGGCATGCTGATCACCAAGCGTATGGAACGCGCGGGAATGCAACCTTTGGGCTTCGTGGCGTCGGACTATGCGCTGGCGATCTGGTCGCTGCGCCCCGTCGAGCATCCCGAAAACCTGTTCGACGCCGAGATATTATCCGACGAATTCGTCGAATGGGTCGAGAATTCGCACCTGTTGAAGCGCGCCTTTCGCGAGGTCGCGGTGATCGGCGGCCTGATCGAGCGCCAGCATCCGGGCAAACGCAAGACGGGCAAACAGGTGACCTTTTCGACCGACCTCATCTTCGACGTGCTGCGCAAATATGAGCCCGACCATCTGCTGCTCGAAGCCGCCTGGGCCGATGCACGCGAGCGGCTGACCGACGTCGCGCGACTGGGCGATCTGCTCGACCGCGCGGCGGGGACGATGCTCCACAAGACGCTCGAGCGGATCAGCCCGCTGGCGATCCCCGTGCTGGTGCTGATCGGGCGCGAAAATGTCGCCGCGGCCGATATCGACGATGCGTTGCTGGGCGAGCTGGCCGACACACTCGCCGAACAGGCGATGCGCCTCGACGAGTGACCGGCGTTTCGCTTGCTGCGCGGGGCGATGAGGCGTAGATTGCCGGAAAATATACAGAGGATGCCAGCGATGACCAATGCTTCCATGCGGTCCGTCCTTTTGGCGCTGCTCGCCGCGCCCGCGCTGCTCGGTGCGACACCGGCCCCCACCGATCCCGCACCCGCTCCCGCCGCGACACCCCCGCCGCCGGGCGAGACCGCGCTCCCGCCGATCACCGTCGTTCCGTTCATCCAGCCATTCGACCTCGACGCATCGCGGCGCATGTCGGTGCAGGTGATGGTCGGGGGGAAAGGCCCCTTTTCCTTCCTCGTCGACACCGGCGCCGAACGGACGGTGATCGCCCGCGAACTCGCCGAACGGCTGGCGCTCGTCGAAGGCGCGAAGCTGAAGCTCGCGACGATCGGCGGCTCGTCGATCGTGCCGAGCTATCGCATCGCGGCGCTGCAGATGTCGAACCTGCACCTCGCCTCGGTCGAGGCGCCGGCCTTTTTCGGGCGGCACATCGGCGCGGCGGGGCTGATCGGCGTCGACATGCTCGAGGAACGCCGGATTCTTATCGATTTCCGCAAGGAAAGCATGTCGATCCTCGAAACGCGCAAACGCGCCCGCCCGATCATCCGCGACGACGACGCGATCGTCGTCACCGCGCGCAACATGGCGGGCAGGCTGATCTTGTCCGACGCGCGGCTGGGCGGAAAGCGCGTCGACGTCATCGTCGATACCGGCGCGCAGACGAGCGTCGGCAATATCGCGTTGCAGAAACTCGTCGCCGCGCAGCGCCAGAACCGCCAGCCCTTCACCCCCACCGTGCTGGACGCCGTCACGGGCGAAGAGGTGCCGGCGATGCGGACCGCGATCAAGCGCATCGTCATCAGCGGGATGGACGTCAACGACCTGCCCGTCAGCTTTGCCGATAGCCAGGCCTTTCGCGCGCTGGGGCTCGACGACCGGCCCGCGCTGTTGCTCGGCATGGACAGCCTGTCATTGTTCGACCGCGTCGAGATCGACTTCCCGAACAAGCGCGTCGTCTTTGACCTGCCCGACGAAGCGAGCCGGATGCCGCCGATGCGCTTCGCCGCAAATCTGGCGCCGCGCGGCTAGGACGCTTGCGGCCGGCAAGCCGCGCCGTCATAGCGGGCGCATGTCCGCCGCCGCGACTTTCGATTTTGCGGGCCAGTCGTTCCACATGCTGGCCGACCGGGCGCTGTTCTGGCCGCGCCACGGGGCCCTGATCGTCGCCGACCTGCACCTCGAAAAAGCGAGCTGGTATGCCGCGCTCGGCCAGCCGCTGCCGCCCTATGACAGCCACGACACGCTCGACCGGCTCGCCGCGCTCGCCGCGGCCACCGCCGCGCGCGCGATCTGGTGCCTCGGCGACAGTTTTCACGATCGCGACGCCGCTGAGCGTATCGTCCCGGCAGTCGCCGACCGCCTGTTCGGACAGGCGGCATCGGCGAAGCTGCTGTGGATCGCGGGCAACCACGACGGGCTGACCGGCGGCGCGTGGGGCGGAGAGGTCGCCGACGAACTGGTCGTCGACGGAATCGTGTTACGCCACCAAAGCGCCCCGCACGAGACACGCCCGGAGATTTCGGGCCATTTCCACCCCAAGCTGCGGCTGAATATCCGCGGCCGCCATGTCTCGCGCCCCTGCTTTGCCGGCGACGGTCGGCGATTGATTCTGCCCGCTTTCGGAGCGCTGACGGGCGGCCTTGCGGCTGACGATCCGGTCATCGCGGCAAATTTTGCCGGTCCGTATGAGGCGATGTTGGTCGCGCGCGGACGTCACCTTCGCTTTCCCTGCCCCGGCCGACCGGCCGATGACGCTACGGCAAGCCGCGCCGTTGTCGCTCGCCGGGGCTAAGTCCCGCCGAACAGGCCCTTTTCTGCCTGTGACCAAAAAGCATCACCCGAGCAAAAACGACGCAAATACAGGCCTCCCGCTGGATCGGTCGCGCAATTGAGTTATGCTCCACGGGCAACAAAAATAAATAAATGTTGAGAGGAGTGCCCGATATGAAATCATCTTCCCTTTGTGCTGCCCGACTGATGCGCACCAGTGCGCTCGGCGTATCGCTCGCCATCGCTGCGGTATCGGTGCCGGCTTTTGCGCAAGATGCGCCTGCCGACACTGCGACCGATGACAGCGACAACACGCCGATCATCGTGACCGCGCAGGGCCGCGCCCAGCTGCTGTCCGACGTGCCGGTCGCGATCTCCGCGGTC
This sequence comes from Sphingopyxis sp. YR583, assembly GCF_900108295.1. NCBI lineage: Bacteria > Pseudomonadati > Pseudomonadota > Alphaproteobacteria > Sphingomonadales > Sphingopyxidaceae > Sphingopyxis > Sphingopyxis sp. YR583. The sequence goes on from NZ_FNWK01000001.1 coordinate 1,568,299, forward strand.
AGCGCCGAAACGCTGCAGAACAGCGGCGCGAACGACATCCGCCAGCTCAATCAGGTCGCCCCGTCGCTGTTCGTCTCGTCGACCGGGTCGGAAGCGAACGGGTCGGCACGCATCCGCGGTATCGGTACGGTGGGCGACAACCCCGGCCTCGAAAGTTCGGTTCCCGTGTTCATCGACGGCGTCTATCGCTCGCGGTCGGGCATCGGCCTCAACGAACTTGGCGAAATCGACCGCGTCGAAGTGCAGCGCGGTCCGCAGGGCACCCTCGGCGGCCGTAACTCCTCGGCGGGCCTGATCAGCATCTATTCGAAAAAGCCGAGCTTCGAATTCGGCGGTTCGGGCGAGATCACCTATGGCAATTATGACTATTGGCGGCTCGCCGGTGGCGTGACCGGCCCGATCGCCGACACCCTTGCCTTCCGCCTCGACGGCGTCTGGGTCAAGCGCGACGGCTTCCTCAAGGACACCACGAACGACATCGACATCAACAATCGCGACCGCTATTTCGTGCGCGGGCAGTTGCTGTTCGAACCGACCGATGCGCTGTCGATCCGGCTGATTGCCGATTACACCTATCGTGACGAACGGTGCTGCGGCGCGATCTATGTCGACAACAGCGTGAATCCGGCGATTGGCAATCTCAACAATCCTTCGCCGCTGCCGCTGCCGCCGGGCACCGCGGTTCCGGCCGGCACCAACAATATCATCACTGTCCTGCGCGACCTCGGCCAGCCGATCGGTGCGTTCAACCAAGGATATAGCCGGAATCTGTCGGTTTCCTCCGGACGCAGCTTCGCCGGTGAAACCAAGGACTACGGCTTCTCCGGCCAGATCGACTATGATCTGGGCGGTGCGACGATCACCTCGATCACCGGCTATCGCGAATATCGGTCGGGTCAGGCCGGCGACCTCGACTATGGCGCGGTCGATATCCTCTATCGCGCCCCGAGCGACGACGCTTATCGCCAGTTCCACACCTTCACCCAAGAATTGCGCCTGCAGGGCGAAGCCTTCGACGGCAAGCTCGACTGGCTCGTCGGCGGCTTTTATTCGAACGAAAAGCTGACCGTTCGCGACAATCTGCGTTTCGGCACGCAATATGGCCAGTTCGCAGCGTGCCGCCTGGTTTCGGGCAGCCTGTCCTTTGCCTATGGCCCGACCTCAGCCGGCTGCCTCAGCCCGGCCGGACGCGCGGGCTTGCTCGCCGCCAATGCCGGAGCAGGCCAGTTTGGCGCCGCAACGCCGCTGCTGCTTGGTGCGATCGATCGTCTGAGCACGCTCAGCGACAAGGGCAGCATCAACGACCGTTATCATCAGAACGGCACCAACTGGGCGCTGTTCACGCACAATATCTTCCACATCACCGACAAGCTCGATTTCACCTTTGGCGTCCGGTACACGCACGACAAGAAGAAGTTCAACGCGTCGTTCACCAACGACAATACCATCTGTACCCAGAATCAGGCAGCCATCGGGGGCCTCCTCGCCAATGCGGCGCTGCAGCCGCTGGTCGCCGGCATCCTGGGCCTCAGCTGTCAGGGCAATTCGACCGCCGAACTCAATGGCGTGTCGATCAACGACCAGCGCAGCGAGGATGAGTTCACCGGCACGGCGATCCTGTCGTACAAGCCGGTCGACGACCTCATGGTCTATGCAAGCTATTCGCGCGGATACAAGGCGGGCGGTTTCAACCTCGACCGTTCGGCGCTGAAGAACCCCGTCATCCTCGCGCCCAATACGCCCAGTGCGACATTTGCCGCAGTCGGCGGGGCACAGGCGCTGGTGGGCAACCTCCAGTTCGATCCCGAACTGGTCAACAGCTACGAAATCGGCGCGAAATATGCGACCGGTCCGTTCAGCGTCGGGTTGACTTTGTTCCGTTCCGATTTCGAGAATTTCCAGCTCAACACGTTCAACGGCACGGTCTTCCTGGTCCAGAACATCAATGGCTGCGAAACCGACCTGAATGGCGCGGATCGCGATCAGAACAAGTTTGCCGGGTCGCCCAACTATATCGCGCCGACGGCGGCCAACGCCAATCCCGCGAACAGCACCGGCGCCTGCGCCGCCGACAAGGTGGGTTGGGGTGTCCGCTCGGAGGGCTTCGAACTCGAAGCGTCGCTGGTCCCGGCGCCGAGCTTCCGCATGACCGCGGGCCTCACCTATGCGAAGACGAAATATCGCAGCAATCTGGTGGGCACCGCGGCGGGCGCTCCGCTCGATCAGGCCCTGCGCAAGCTGCCCGGCGACAATATGTCGAACGCGCCCGAACTGGTCGCAACCGGCAGCGTCGCCTGGACGCCCGATATCGGCAGCGGCGGCATGACCGGCCTTGTCTATATCGATGGCCGCATGACCAGCGATTACAATACCGGGTCGGACCTGTTCCCGCAGAAGGAACAGGATGGCTATGCGATCTTCAACGCGCGCATCGGCATTCGCGGCCCCGACGAGAAGTGGGGCATCGAATTCTGGGGCCAGAATATCTTCAACAAACAATATGCCCAGGTCGCCTTCAACTCGCCGTTCCAGGAAGGTGCGACGACGAGCGCTTTTGCAGACCCGCAATATCCGGGCGGTCGCCAGATCTATTCACAGTTCCTCGCCGAACCGCGGACCTATGGCGTGACGCTGCGCGGCAAGTTCTAAGTCGCAGCGAACGGGAGATATTCGGGGCGAGGCACCATGTGCCTCGCCCCTTTCTTTTGCCCGGCCGAGTCAACCCGTCACATCTGACAGCTGTGACACAAAAGCCGCGCATTCCGGGTAATGACGTTACGGAACAGGCGTCGTGCTGGATTGCCGCCGCGAATTCATGTTACGCTCCGGCAACGACAAAAAAGACCGCTCTCCCCACAAAGACAGACCTTGTGAGAGGAGGGCCATTTCCCATGAAGAAACGTTCGCGCCGCACGGCATGCCTGCTGCGGACCAGCGCCGCCGGCTTATCGCTTTCATTCGGCCTTTTGGCGATGCCCGCCATGGCGCAGGGCGCCGGCGCCGAAACCGACGACAGCACGATCATCGTCACTGCGACGCGGCGCAGCGAGGCGCTCTCCGACGTTCCCATCGCGGTTTCCGCCGTCACCGGCGACACGCTGGAAAAAACGGGTGCAACCGACGTGCGCGCGCTGGGACAGGTGGCGCCGTCGCTTCTGGTGTCGGGCGCAACGAGCGAGGTCAATTTCTCGGCACGCATCCGCGGCATCGGGACCGTCGGCGAAAATCCGGGCCTTGAATCGTCGGTCGGCCTGTTCATCGACGGCGTCTATCGCAGCCGCACGGGCGTCGGCCTGTCCGAACTCGGCGACATCGAACGCGTCGAGGTGCTGCGCGGACCGCAGGGAACCCTGTTCGGCCGCAATTCGACCGCAGGGCTGATCAACATCGTCACCAAGGGCCCCGAGCTTGGCACCTTCGCAGGCAAGGGGTCTGTGTCCTACGGCAATTATGATTATTGGCGCGTCGACGGCATGATCAACGCGCCGCTCGGCGACAAGAGCGCGGTGCGCCTCGACGGCGTCTGGCAGAAACGCGACGGTTTCATCGGAAATGTCACGCCGGGCGAGCCCGACATCAACGACCGCGACCGATGGCTGGTCAAGGGTCAGTTGATGTTCGAACCGACCGAGACGCTGAGCTTTCGCCTGATCGCCGATTACAGCAAGCGCGAAGAGAATTGCTGCGGCGGCATCCTGCTCAATCCGGTACGCAACCTGACGCGCGGGCCCGACGGCTTCCCGGTCGCATCGGCGAACACCCTGCTTCCGCTCCTCCAGTTGCTCGGCGCGAACCATCAGGTCGCGCCTGTCGGGACAAGCTTCGTCCGCCGCCAGTCGACGACGCCCGGTGTCACCTACCGGTCGGACACGAAGGATTGGGGCGTGTCGGGTGAGCTCGACTGGGATCTGGGCGCCGCGACGCTGACCTCGATCACCGCCTATCGCGACTATAAGAATGCGCAGGGCCAGGACGCCGATTTCAGCACGCTCGACATATTGCGCCGCACCGACCTCGATCGCCGCTTCCGCCTGTTCACACAGGAAGTGCGCTTGCAGGGCGAAGCGTTCGACGGGCGGCTCGACTGGCTGGTCGGCGGCTATTACGCCAACGAGAAGCTCGATGTCGACGACGACATCGTCTATGGCGCCGACTATCAGCGCTTCGCCAACTGCCTCGCCGCGGCGTCGCTCGCGCCGGCGCTGATCAACCCCGCGTCTGCAACCTGTTCGAACCTGCCCGCCGCGAGCTTCCCGGGGTTTCAGGGTATTGCGGCCCTGCTCGGCGCCGCGCCGCTCAACGGCACCGGCAACAACGGATCGACCTTCCACCAGCGCAGCACCAACTATGCGCTGTTCACGCACAACAGCTTCGATATCGTCGAGGATGTGCTGACGCTGACGGTCGGCGCACGCTACACGCACGAGAAGAAGACGCTGGCGGGCGATGCCAATTTCACCAACACGCTGTGCCCCGCGATCGTCAACTCGTCGCTGCAGGCGCTGGCAAGCCTCGCCTGCGTGATCAACGGAACCGCGCCCGACATCGTCAAGGGCGCGCCGGGAACGAAGTTCAGCGAGGGCCAGTGGACCGGCACCGCGGTGCTGAGCTGGAAACCCACGCCGGAGTTGCTCGTCTATGCCTCGGCGTCGAAGGGGTACAAGGCGGGCGGCTTCAACCTCGACTATTCGGCGCTCGACCGGCCGTGCAGCACGACCGCGGGGTCGGCCGCGCAGAATGCCGCCTGCACCACTGCGCTGGCGCGCCCCGCGAACACGCCCGGCAACGGACGGCCGGAAGCGAGCGACCTGCAATTCGCGAGCGAAAAGGTCGATGCCTATGAACTCGGGGTCAAATGGGACGGCCCGGGGATCGACGTCAATCTCGCCGCCTTTTGGCAGGAGTATAGCAATTATCAGCTGAACACCTTCAACGGCGTCAATTTCGAGGTCACCAATATCCAGGCGTGCAAGGACGATCTGGGGACCGCGCCGACCGACAACAGCGCCGCAACCGGCGCATGCGCGTCGGACCGGCTGAAGCCGGGCGTCGTCGCCAAGGGGTTCGAGATCGAGACCTTCCTGCGCCCCGCACGCTATGTTTCGGTCAATATGGGGCTGACCTATGTCGACACCCTCTATCGCCGCGACCTTGTCGGCACGGGCGGGCGTCCGCTGTCGCCGGTGCTGTTCCAGCTCCCCGGTCGCGGGGTGTCGAACGCCGCCAAATATGTCGCGACCGCAGGGATCAGCTGGACGCCGCCGATCGGTTCGTCGGGGATGAGCGCGCTCATCTATCTCGACACGCGGATGCAGAGCGACACCAACACCGGGTCGAACCTCGACATTGAAAAGGAACAGGATGCCTTTGCAGTGTTCAACGGCCGGATCGGGCTGTTCGGGCGCGACCGCCGCTGGGGTATCGAACTGTGGGGCCAGAATCTGTTCAACAAGCAATATTACCAGATCGGCGCCGACATGCCGTTGCAGGGATCGGGATCGTTCCGTGCGGTCGCCGCGCCAGCGGCAAGCGGGCACCCTGCTACCGCGAACAAATTGTTCGTCGGCTTCCCCGGCGAACCGCGCACCTATGGCGTGACGCTGCGCGGCCAGTTCTGACCGTCTCTCCCCCTCCCCACATTCGGGGAGGGCGTAGGGAGGGCCTGCCGCGGCCGGGCACTGTCACGGCAGGCCCTTTCCTTTGGGTGGTACGATAGCGGCTTTAGGATGGCTGCCGACCGCACCGGACAAAGAAAAAGGGCGGTCCCGACGGGGCCGCCCTTGTTTCGTTTCGCTTCGGCTGAAAGCGTCAGGCTGCCTTGGGCAGCGCCGCCTTTGCCTGCGCGATGATCGCGGTGAACACGCCACCTTCGTTCATCGCGAGGTCGGCCATGACCTTGCGGTCGAGCTCGATCCCGGCCAGCTTCACGCCGTGCATGAACTGCGAATAGGTGAGGCCTTCGGCGCGAACCGCAGCGTTAATGCGCTGGATCCACAGACCGCGGAAGCTCCGCTTCTTAACCTTGCGGTCGCGATAAGCGTACTGGCCGGCCTTTTCGACCGCCTGCTTGGCGACGCGGATCGTATTCTTGCGACGGCCATAATAGCCCTTCGCCTGTTCCAAAACCCGCTTATGCTTGGCGCGCGTGGTAACGCCGCGTTTGATGCGTGACATGCCTTAGCGCTCCTTACTTCAGGCCGTAGGGCGCCCAGAGGCGCACATGGGCCGCGTCCGAATCGCTGAGCACGCTGGTGCCGCGGTTGGTACGGATATATTTTGCATTGTGGCTGCTCAGGCGGTGGCGCTTGCCGACGACGCCGTGCTTCACCTTGCCGGAGGCGGTGAATTTGAAGCGTTTCTTCACACCGCTCTTGGTCTTCATCTTGGGCATTTTGGTCTCCTTTTGAAGTCCGTTTGCGTATCGGCCTGGCAGCCCTTGTCGCCAGCCGACACAATCGGAAGGCGGGCGCTTAAGGGGATTCGCCCGGAAATGCAAGCGATTCGGACGCCGAAATACGTGCGCATCGGTTCAATGGTGGCAGGCGAGCCCCTCGATCACATCTTCGAGCCGCGCGGGGTCACCCAATGCGATGACATGCCCCGTGCTGTCGGCGCTCAGCGGGTCGCCGTTCCAGTCGCACATCGTCCCGCCCGCGCCCTCGACTATCGGGGCAAGCGCGGCAAAGTCGTGAAGCTTCAGCCCCGCCTCGACGACGAGGTCGATGTGGCCGCTCGCAAGCAAGCCATAATTATAGCAGTCGCCGCCGAAGACCATGCGCTTGTGCGAGGTCTTTGCGGCGAGCGCCATGAAATGCTCGCCGTCATGGTCGCTGAAATATTGCGGGCCGGTGGTCGCGAGCACCGCGTCGGCGAGGTTGCGGCAGCTGCGCGTGCGCGCGGGCGCGCCGTTGAACAGCGTCGACTGTCCCAGCGCGCCGACCCAGCGCTCGCCGTTGATCGGCTGGTCGATGATGCCGAGGATCGGCCAGCCGTCCTGCAGCAACGCGATCAGCGTACCGAAGATCGGACGGCCTGCCATGAAGCTGACGGTGCCGTCGATCGGATCGAGCACCCACTGCCGCGAGGCGTCGGTGCGTTCGGCGCCATATTCCTCGCCGATGATTCCGTCGCGCGGCGCCTCTGCATCGAGCAGGCGGCGCATCGCCGCTTCGGCGGCGCGGTCGGCCTCGGTCACAGGCGACGCGTCGGCCTTGGCCTCATGCGCCCAGTTGGACCGGAAGAGCGGGCGAATGGCCTCGCCGGCGGCATCGGCGAGGCGGTTGGCGAGGGTGAGGTCAGATGTGATCGACATGGCCTTGCGCTAGCGCAGAGGAGGCCGCGCCGCCAGAGGATGCGGCGATGCTGCACCATCGAAGTCGCAATTTTTATCGATTTTACAATGTTCGTATAAACTGTAAAAATAGCCAGCATGGCGGGCGATTTCCCTCTCGATCCGATCATCGCGACCTTTGCGCTTCACGGTTTGCGCAAGACGTCGATGGAGGATGTTGCGACCGCGCTCGGTGTGTCGCGCCAAGCGCTATACAACCGACACGGATCGAAGGGGGCGCTGGTCGACTGGGCGATGCAGAGCTTGGTCGACGTTTCGCTGGTGGACGCACTGGCCAGCATCGACCAACCCGCACGAACGCTCGTCGAGCGATTGACCGGCGCGCTCGATGCGTGGGTTGGCCGGCATATGGCCGCACTGCAGGCATCGCCGCATGGCGCCGAGATCGTTGCGATGCTCCGGCGCGACCCGTCCGAAACGGTGCGTGTGGCCGAACGCCGACTCGTCGCAGCCATGGCCGAGGCGATCCGGTTCAGCGGGCCGGGATCGGCGGTGTCGCGCGCCGGCAGCATGGCGCAGGCTTTATGCTGGACAGCGCGCGGACTGGTCCATGCGGTGCCCGATCACCCGACATTCCGGCGGCAGCTCGATCATATCGTCAGCGCGCTCGTCGCGCGCTGAGGACGACGTCAGTCGAAAAGCGAGGAGACGCTCGATTCGTCAGCGATGCGCTTGATCGCTTCGCCGAGCAGCGGCGCGACGGTCAGCGCGCGGACCTTGCTGCTGTCGTTCACGGCGTCGGTCGGCTGGATCGAATCGGTGATGACGAGTTCGGTGAGTTCGCTCGCATCGACGCGCGCAACCGCGCCGCCCGACAGGACGCCGTGGGTACAATAAGCAACGACGCCCTCGGCGCCCGCGGCCTTGAGCGCGGCGGCGGCGTTGCAGAGCGTACCCGCCGAATCGACGATATCGTCGATCAGGATGCAGAACCGACCCTTCACGTCACCGATGATGTTCATCACTTCGGATTCGCCGGCGCGTTCGCGGCGCTTGTCGACGATCGCCAGCGGGGCGTTGTCGAGCCGTTTGGCAAGCGCGCGCGCGCGGACCACGCCGCCGACGTCGGGCGACACGACCATCAGATTCTTGCCTGCAAAACGCGCCTGGATATCGGCGCTCATCACCGGCGCGGCGTAAAGGTTGTCGGTCGGGATATCGAAGAAGCCCTGGATCTGCCCGGCGTGGAGGTCGATCGCGAGGACGCGGTCGGCACCCGAGGTGGTGATCAGGTTCGCGACGAGCTTCGCAGAGATCGGCGTGCGCGGTCCGGGTTTCCGGTCCTGACGGGCGTAGCCGAAATAGGGGACGACCGCGGTGATGCGCTTTGCCGAGGCGCGACGCAGCGCGTCGTTGATGATCAGCAATTCCATCAGATTGTCGTTGGCGGGGAAGTTCGTCGGCTGGACGACGAACACGTCCTGCCCGCGGACATTCTCATGGATTTCGACGAAGACTTCCTCGTCGGCGAAGCGGCGCACGCTCGTATCGGTCAGCGGCAGTTCGAGATAGTCCGCGATCGCACGGGCCAGCGGCAGGTTGCTGTTGCCGGAGATGAGTTTCATGGGGTGCAAGGCCCTTTCGCGCGGGTGGGATTGCGCGCCCCCTTAGCCAGCGCGGGGCGATAGGGGAAGGGGTTAAAGCCATCCCGCAGCGCGCAAGTGCGGCATCATGTCGCGCGCGACCGGAGCTTCGTGGCCCGAACGGAGCGTAATCACCGCAGTGCGGCCGTCGCGGCGCACCGAGGCGATAGCGTCGCGCGCGATCCACCAGCTGCGGTGGATGCGCAGTCCGTCGCGGTCGCCGAGGCGTTCGATCGCATCGCGCATCCGCATCAGGACAAGCTCCTCGCGCGCATCGCCGATAATGCGGACATAATGATCCTCGCCTTTCAGCGCGAGGACCGGCCCGAAGCCGGACGGCAGCGGCAGAACAGGAGCGGCAGGGGCGGGCGGCGGTTCCGGAGCGGTGGCTTCCGGAGTGGTGGCTTCCGACGCGGTGCGGCCGAAGATCGCGGCCATCACGGCCGACGCCACGACCGCGATGACGACGATATAGAGGTACATCGTCCAGAAGCCGCGCCAGCGCAGGACGTCAGCAAAGGGCAGGCGGGTCAGCATCATCGTCACGATCAGCGTGAGCGGCACGCTGGCGACGACGAGCGCGAGCAGTTTGCCGGCAAAGCGCGGCAGGCCGGTCGCCTCGCACAGCCAGCCGGCGACGATATTGGTCGGGCGGAAAAGCGCATAGCCCGCGAGCAGCCAGATCGTCCAGCTCAGCATCCGCTGTGCCGGCGGCGCGGTGAACGTGCCGAAGGGGCCAAGAAGGCCGATGAGCAGGCCGAGCGCGACCATCACCAATATTTCGATCGTCAGCCGCTTTGCCATGCCGCGCCTTGTGCGTGCCATTTCACGAAGCGTCAATTGGCGAAGCAGCCGGTTTCGCGAACAAATCCGCCGCTTTTGCGAAGGGGCGGTTGCGGGCGAACGGCCGGCCGGCAGGGAAGGCGCATCGATAGCCACAACAGGATTTCCCATGACCACCGCCCCTGCCAACGCCCTTCGCCGCATCGGCCTGATGGCCCTGCTCATCCTTGGCGTGATCACGCTTGCGGTGCTTGCTCGGTCCTTCACCGGCCCGTCGGACTATCGGACCCCGGCGTGGGCGGTCTGGCTGCACCTCGCGACGGTCGTCCCGGCGCTGCCGCTTGGCGCCTGGCTGCTCTGGCGTCCGCGCAAGGGCGATGCGGCGCACCGGATCGCGGGGCGCATCTGGGTCGCATTGATGATCGTCACCGCGATCGACAGCTTCTGGATTCGCACCATCACCGGCGGCATCGGTCCGATCCACATCTTTTCGGTGGTGACGATCGTCCAGCTACCGCGCGCGATCTGGTTCGCGAAGACGGGGCAAATCGCACGCCATCAGCGGATCATGCGCGGCGTCTTTTTCGGCCTGATCGCGGCCGGCTTTTTCGCGATGGCACCCGGCCGCACGCTGTGGGCGCTTCTCTTCGGTTGAATGGACGGGGCGGTTGCGCCTAAACCGCCCGCATGACCCAGAAGCTATCGATCGTCCTTTCGCAAATGACCCAGTCGGTGGGCGACCTTGCCGCCAATGCGCAAGCGATGCGCGAGGTGCGTGCTCGTCACCCCGAAGCCGACCTGATCCTCTATCCCGAGTTCCAGCTGATCGGTTATCCGCCCGAGGATCTGGTGCTGAAGCCCGCGCTGGCCGAGCGTGCAGCACGGCTTCTCGATGAGCTGGCGGCCGAAACGGCCGACGGCGGCCCCGCGATGCTGGTCGGATCGGTCGAACGGACGAGGGACGAGAATGGCGGCGACGCGCTCTATAATATCGTCGCCCTGCTCGACGGCGGCAAGATCGTCGCGACGCGGCGCAAGCACGAACTGCCCAATTACGGCACCTTCGACGAGAAACGCATCTTCGTCCCCGGCCCGCTGCCTGACGTGGTCGAGTGGCGGGGGGTGAAGCTGGGCCTCCCGATCTGCGAGGATGGCTGGTTGCCGAAGGTTTGCCGGCATCTGGCGGAGCAGGGTGCCGAACTGCTGATTTCGGTCAACGGAAGCCCCTATGAAATCGACAAGGACGAGCGGCGCCTGACGCAGGTGTTCGCGAGCCGCGTCGCCGAAACCTCGCTACCCGTCCTGTTCCTCAACCGCATCGGCGGGCAGGACGAGATCGTGTTCGACGGTTGCTCTTTCGTGCTGAACAGCGACGGCACGACCGCGCACCGGCTGACCGACTGGGAGCCCGAGGAGCGGGTGACGCACTGGACAAAAGGCGCTGATGGCTGGACGTGCGAGACGGGCGCGATCGCCGAGTGGGAGGCGCATCCGGCCGACATCTACAGCGCGATGATCCTGTCCTTGCGCGACTATGTCGAGCGCAACCGCTTCCCGGGCGTCGTGCTCGGCCTGTCGGGCGGGATCGATTCGGCGATTTGCGCCGCGATCGCCGCCGACGCGCTCGGCCCCGACAAGGTCTGGTGCGTGATGCTGCCGAGCCGGTTCACAAGCCAGGAAAGCCTCGACGATGCCGGGGGCTGCGCGAAGATGATCGGCTGCCGGCTCGACACGATCCCGATCGTTCCCGCGGTCGAGGCGTTCGACGCGATGCTCGCGGACAGTTTCGCCGACAGGGACGTCGACATCACCGAGGAGAATGTCCAGTCGCGCATTCGCGGGGTGACGTTGATGGCGCTCAGCAACAAATTCGGCCCGATGCTGCTGACGACGGGCAACAAGAGCGAAATGAGCGTCGGTTATGCGACGATCTATGGTGACATGGCGGGCGGCTATAATCCGCTGAAGGACGCGTACAAGATGACGGTCTTCGCACTCGCCGAATGGCGCAATGCGAATGTCCCGCGCCTGTCGCGCAACCGGGTGACGCCGGTAATGCCCGATAATATCGTCACCAAACCGCCGAGCGCCGAGCTGCGTCCCGACCAGAAGGACGAGGACAGCCTGCCTCCTTACGTGGACCTCGACCGCATGCTCCACATGCTCGTCGAGGAGGAAGCGAGCGTCGACGATGTCGTCGCGCGTTACGGTTTCGATCGCGATGCGGTGGTGCGGGTCGAGCGATTGCTGATGCTCGCCGAATATAAACGCCGCCAGGCGCCGCCGGGGGTCAAATTGTCGACGCGCAATTTCGGCCGCGACCGGCGCTATCCGATCACGCACGGGTTCCGGACGGGATAAGGGGGGAGAAGGATGAGTCTGCTGGGTCCGACGGCGCCGCCCGTACGCGCGGCTCTGGTGCTCGACGTGCTGCGCGTCACCGTTGCGCTGCTCATCCTGATCCACGGCGCGTACCGGCTCGCCGCCGGTCTCGTCGAACCGTTCGGCCTCTGGCTGGACAGCCTCGGCTTTCCCTTTGGTTATGGCTGGGCGATGGCGGTGACGCTGTACGAACTCGTCGGCCCGGCGCTGATGCTGGCGCGCCGCTGGACCAGCCTCGCCGCGCTGGGGCATGCCTTCATCCTGACGCTGGGCATGATTCTCGTCCATTTTCCCGCTGGCTGGTTCGTCGTTGGCGGCGGGCGCAACGGAATGGAATATAGCGTCCTGTTGATCGTCTCGCTGTTCGCCATTGCCTGGGCCTATTGGCCGGCTCGGCGCAGCGCATAGCTATCGCGGCGGCATCAAATGCGGTTATAGGCGCGCGCTATGACCGTCGTAACCCGTTTCGCTCCGTCGCCGACCGGCACCCTGCATGTCGGCAATGTCCGCACCGCACTCCATAACTGGCTGTGGGCGCGCAAGCATGGCGGCCGCTTTCTGCTGCGCATCGACGACACCGACATCGAACGGTCGAAAGAGGAATATGTCGACGCGATCCGCGCCGATCTGGCATGGCTCGGTTTCGACATCGACGGCGAGGAGCGCCAGTCGGCGCGCTTCGCCCTCTATGAGGCCGAGTTCGAGAAGCTGAAGGCGGCGGGGCGCGTCTATGCCTGTTACGAGACGCCCGAAGAACTCGACATCCGGCGCAAGGTGCTGCTGTCGCGCGGGCTGCCCCCGGTGTATGAACGCAAGCCCGCCGACGCACCGGTCCCCGAGGGCATCGCACCGCACTGGCGCTTTCGTCTCGACCATGACGCGCCGATCGAATGGACCGACATGGTCCGCGGCCCGCAGCATTTCGAGCCGAAGACGATGTCCGATCCCGTCGTGCGCCGCGCGGACGGCAGCTGGCTTTATCTGCTTCCCAGCGTGATCGACGATATCGCGATGGGCATCACGCACGTCGTGCGCGGCGAGGATCATGTGTCGAACACCGCAACGCAAATCCAGATGTTCGACGCACTCGGCGCGGCGCCGCCCGAATTTGCGCATGAGGCGTTGCTTGTCGGGACCGAAGGCAAATTGTCGAAGCGGCTGGGCTCGCTCGGCATGGCGAGCCTGCGCGATGACGGTATCGAGCCGATCGCGCTGGTCGCGCTGCTGGCGCGTCTGGGGACGAGCGATCCGGTCGAGCCGGTGACGCATGTAGCGCCGCTGGTCGAAAGCGTCGATTTTGCCCGTTTCGGCCGTGCGCCTGCGCGCTTCGACGACGCCGAACTCGCGCTGCTCAATCAGAAAATCCTGCATCACACCCATTATGCCGCCGTCGCACCGCGCCTGCCGAGCGCGATCGACGAGGCGCGCTGGAACGCGATTCGCCCGAACCTGACGACGGTCGCCGATGCGGCCGACTGGGTCGCGGTGTTCGACGGTCCCTTTACCCCGCCACCGGCGGAAGAGAGCGACCGCGCGGTGCTCGCCGCAGCGGCACAGGCGGCGCCCGCGACCGACTGGAGCGCCGATCCGTGGCACGCGCTCACCGGCGCCGTGAAGGAGACGACCGGAGCAAAGGGCCGCGCTCTGTTCCTACCGCTGCGCCGCACACTGACCGGCCGCGACCACGGGCCCGACATGGCCGAGCTGCTGCCGCTGATCAACAAGGATCAGGCGGTGGCACGTTTCTCCGCCGCCTGACGGCGCGTTAAAGCGCGCGCACCGATGTTTACCGATTCGCTTGACATGCGACGTAATGTTATAATATCACTTTGACCTGACCTGGCCGATAGCAACGGTCGGAACGCGGCGGGGCCGGGTCGTACAGGCAAGGAGAGATGCCATGACCCTGATACCCCTGATTTCGGCGATTATGACCGCGCCAGAGGCGACCACAGCGCCAGCAGGCGCCGCGATGCCGCTGGCGCGTAGCAGCTATGGAAGCGATGCCCGTCACCACCCTGTCGCGGCCTTGTTCGCGGTGGGATTGCCCGCGGCGCTGGTCGTCGCGGTCGCGCTGTCGCCGATGATCATCGAAATGGCGCCGAAGAGCGAACCGATGACCGGAACATTGGTCGAGCTCGACAAGCCGCTCGATCCGCCGCCGCCCAAACAGGCGGATGATGTCGAACCAATGCCGCGAACCGCCTCGACGCCCGACGTCGTCGATCCGGTCGTCCCGACGACGCCGCTGTCGGAGACCCGGTTCGATCCAGGCCCCTCGATACCCGACCCCGGACCCGTCGACCTTGGCCCGCCGGCGCGACCTGCCGACCCGCCGCCGCTGCCAAAACTGGTGATGGCCGAACTCGATTCGAAATTCGCGGGAACGTTCCAGCCCGATTATCCGGCGCGCGAGCAGCGCGAGCAGATCGAGGGCGCGGCAAAAGTCCGTGTGCTGATCGGCACCGATGGACGCGTGAAAGCGGTCGAGCTGGTGAGCACCGACAGCCGGGGATTCTTCGAGGAAACGAAGCGTCGCGCGCTCGCGAAATGGCGCTTCAAGCCGGCGACGCGCGGCGGGGTGCCCGAGGAAAGCTGGATGGTGATGACGGTCCGCTTCCAGATCAAGAACGCCTAAGTCCCCGAGACTCGACCCCTCCCGGGCGGGCGGCCGATGTGTCGCTCGCCCTTTCCTTTTGCTTGACAGAAAGGCCGAATCCCGCCAAAGGCGCCCGGATATTGAGGGGCGGCGCGGCGTCGCGCGGCCCTTTCATGTTTTTCACACCAACGTCGGGGCCCTAGTCCCGCCGCATCCATCGGACCTCCGGCGGATGTGCAGTTACTTCGAGGAACAGGGCCATGGCCAAGCCGACGACCGTCAAGATCAAGCTGGTGAGCACCGCCGACACGGGCTTTTTCTATGTCACGAAAAAGAACCCGCGCACGATGACCGAAAAAATGTCGGTGCGTAAGTATGACCCGCGTGTCCGCAAGCACGTCGAGTTCAAGGAAGCCAAGATCAAGTGATGTATTTCCCCATGCGCTGAACGCGCGTGGGGTGGAAATGCATCATCCCGGCGAATGCCGGGATCCAGAAGGGCGGCCGCGTGCCGCCCTTTTTCGTGTCCGCGTCAGGCATCGCGCAGCGGCCGGCGCGCGACATCATTTTCAATGATGTGCCGGATCGTGATCAGCGTCTTGAACGAATGGACGCCCTTGTCCTCGCTCAGCGCCCGGCGCGTAAAGCTGTCATATTCCTCCATCGACCCGATCTGAACCTTCAACAGAAAGTCGTCGTCGCCGGTTACGTCCCACGCCCCTGTTATTTCGGGATGGCGGGCAATCTCGCGCGCGAAAGCGTCCATGGTCTGCGGCCCCGCCTGTTGCATCCGAACGAGGATGTGCATGGTGAGCGCCGATCCGGTCAGCGCCGGATCGACCACCGCGATATCCGCAATGATCACCTTCTCCTCGCGCAGGCGGCGCAGGCGGCGGAGCACAGCAGACAGTGACAGTCCGACCTTCTCGGCGAGGATTCGCGCGGGCTGGAGATTATCTTGCCGTACCAGCGCGAGCAGGCGGCGGTCGAAATCGTCGAGATCGATCATTTTTCGCATATAATAACAAATAGCGCGAAAATTGGTCGCACGCACGATCAATTTCGGCGCCTATGGCCGTGTCGGCCGGGGTAATGATCATGCGTCCGGGCAGGCTCTCTTCACCGCGAATCCGGGCACAGGAGACAGACGATGACCCTCTCGACCCCCGAAACGCACTGGATCGGCCGTATCTGGAACGCTGCCATCGAAGCCTCGGCGACCGCTGTCGCCATTCATTATGCGGCGCCCTGGCAGCAGGCAGCAGCCTTGCGGCACCCGGAACGGACCGTCCGCGACGCCTGCGCCGCCTGACGGTCCGCCCTGCCCGCAGCGGTCAGCAGCGACGCTTGCGATCGATCTCGCGGCCGAGCAGCGCGCCGCCGGCAGCGCCAAGGATCGTGCCGGTGGCGCGATCGCCGCGACGGTCGACTTCACGGCCGAGCAACGCGCCGGCAGCGCCGCCGACGATCAGCCCCGTCGTGCCGCTCGTGCGGCAGCCCCGATAATATCGTTTCTCGCGATGGCCCCGGTAATCGCGGCGATCGTGCCAGCGATCGTGGCCCCGGTCGCTATAATGCCCGTGCCGATGGTGGCGGCTTCGCGCATCGGCTTCGGTCGGCAAAGCCGCCAGCGTGGTCGCACCGATCAAGGCGGTCAGCGCCAGCCTCTTCATCAAAAACATCTTATGTCCTTCCATCCTGAACCCCCGCGACCGGAGTAAGGATGGAAAGCTGAACCCTGCCCGTCACGCCGCCGGCGCGAGCAGCGGCTGGCCGATGATTTTGGGCAGCCTGTCGCAACGCGTGCCGCGCGGCCGGTAAAGGTCAGGCGAAGACCCCGACGCTTTCGATGAACTTGATCACCGAAATCGGTTTCGAGACATAGGCCTCGGCGCCCGCCGCCTTGATCTGCTCTTCGTCGCCCTTCCCCGCATAGGCGGTCACCGCCATGATCGGGACGGCGCGCAGGGTTAGGTCGGCCTTCATCTGGCCGATCAACTCGAGTCCGCTGACATGCGGAAGCTGGATGTCCATGATGATAAGGTCGGGCGAAACCTCGCGCGCCTTCGCCAGCGCATCGCGCCCGTCGCGCACCGGATGCGCGCTGTAGCCATGGGCGTTGAGCAGGTCGCAGAAGAGGCGGAGGTTGAGCTCATTATCTTCGACGACCAGGATGGTCTTGCCCATGTTACTTATGTTCCCCACCTTGCGTGCGCGGCCCGTTTAGGCGAATCGGCCGCACGACACAATTGCATCGCGATGAAGGGACTTACGACTTGAACGATGGCGATGCCGCGCTGGCGCTCCAGGCGCTCGGCTGGATCCTGAGCGACGAACCGCGCGCCGAACGGCTGCTGGGCCTGACCGGGCTGGCGCCGGACGAACTGCGCGCTTCGCTCGGCGAGCAGGCGACGCTCGCCGCGATCCTTTCCTTCCTTACCGCCCACGAAAACGACCTTGTCGCCTGCGCCGATGCGTTGCAGGTGCCGCCCGCCAGCATTGCCGCTGCAGCCCAACGACTCGAAGGAACCATCGCATGAACCGCCCGCTCGTCATCACCGATTGCGACGAGGTGCTGATGCACATGGTCGTCCCCTTCGCCGAATGGGTCGACACCGAACATGGCGTTATCTTTCGTATCGAGGACGCGAGCTTCGCAAACGCGTTGAAGCGCAAGGAGTGCGGTACGCCGCTGGAAGCAGCCCAAGTATGGCCCCTGCTCGACGGTTTTTTCCGTACCGAAATGACGCGGCAATATCCGATCGTGGGCGCCTTGACGGCCATGGCCGCAATCGGCGCCGAGGCCGATATCGTCGTCCTCACCAATGTCGGTCCCGAACATCAGCAGGCGCGGATCGAACAGCTCGCGCTCCACGATTTCCACGCGCCGGTAATCGGCAGCCGCGGCGGCAAGGGCGAACCGGTGCGCCGCCTGATCGAGGAATATAAGCCGTCGGTCGCCGTCTTCATCGACGATCTGGCCGGCCATCATCAATCGGTCGCAGAGGTGGCGCCCGACGTATGGCGGCTGCACCTCGTCGGCGAACCGGCGATCGCGGACAAGATCACACCCGCCCGCTTTGCCCATGCGCGAATCGACGATTGGAAAGAGGCGCAGGGCTGGATATTGGCGCGCCTTGCCGAAAACATCCCCGCCCCGGCCCCCGAGCCGGTCTAATCAAGGAACATCCCATGGATATCGCCGCCAAAATCGCCGAACTCGGCCTCGAACTCCCCAAGCCCGCCGCGCCGGTCGCCGCCTATGTCCCCGTCGTCGAACATGGCGGCCTGCTTTACGTCAGCGGCCAATTGCCCTTCCGTGACGGACAGGTCGTCACCGGCCGCCTCGGCGAAGACCTCGATGTCGCGGGCGGACAGGATGCCGCGCAGCGCGTCGCACTGATGCTCGTCGCCCAGATCGGGCAGGCGCTCGGTGGCGACTGGTCGCGCCTTGAGCGCGTCGTCAAGCTCGGCGTGTTCGTCAACAGCACTCCCGGTTTCACCGATCAGGCAAAGGTCGCCAATGGCGCGTCGGAGCTGTTCGAGACGCTGTTCGGCGAAGCGGGCCGCCACGCGCGCGCCGCGGTCGGCGTCGCCGTGCTGCCGCTCGGCGCCGCGGTCGAAGCCGACGCGATCGTCGCGGTGAAGCCCGCCTAGGAGCACCAGTGGCCGAAGCCGACCCACCCGCGCGCACGATATCGCTCGGTAGCGGCGTCACCGCGATCGAAGCCGCGGCGTGGGACGCGCTTCACGACGGCGGCAATCCGTTCGTCAGCCACGCCTTCCTGACCTTGCTCGAAGAATCGGGCAGCGTCGGGCCGGGCACCGGCTGGCAGGCGGCACCGCTGCTCGTCGAGGATGCGGACGGGACGCTCGTCGGCGCGGCGCCCGCCTATCTCAAATCGCACAGCCAGGGCGAATATGTCTTCGACCATGCCTGGGCCGATGCCTGGACGCGCGCGGGCGGCGATTATTATCCCAAGCTGCAGATCGCGGCGCCCTTTACCCCGGTGCCGGGACCGCGGCTGCTATCGAATGACAGGGCCGATGCCCTGCTGCTGCTCCGCGCGGCCGAAGCCGTGGTGCGGCAGAACCAGCTGTCGTCGGCGCATGCGACCTTCGTCGCGCCCGAACAGATGCCGCTGTTCGAAGAGGCGGGCTGGCTCGTCCGCCGCGATATCCAGTTTCATTTCGCCAACCGGGGCTATGACAGTTTCGAGGATTTCCTCGCCACGCTGAATTCGCAAAAGCGCAAGCAGCTTCGCAAGGAACGGCTGCGCGCCGTCGAGGGCTTGCGGATCGAGGAACTGACCGGAGGCGCGATCCGTCCCGAACATTGGGACGCGATGTGGCTTTTCTATCAGGACACCGGCGCCCGCAAATGGGGGCATCCGTACCTTACGCGCGAAGCGTTCGACCTGATGGGGGCGCGGATGGCGGAGCGGATCATCCTGCTCATCGCCTATGACGGCGAAGATCGGCCGGTCGCGGGCGCGCTACACTTCCTCGGCACCGATACGCTTTACGGCCGCTATTGGGGCTGCCTGACCGAAATCCCCTATCTCCATTTCGAGCTATGCTATTATCGCGCGATCGACATTGCGATCGAACGCGGCCTGAAGCGTGTCGAGGCCGGCGCGCAAGGCGGACACAAGCTGGCGCGCGGCTATGGCCCCGTCGCCACCTGGTCGGCGCATTTCATCGCCGATCCGGGATTTCGCCGTGCCGTTGCCGACTATCTCGAGCAGGAACGCCGCGCGGAAGAATCTGAAATGGAGTGGCTGGAAGGGCATACGCCCTTCAAGCGGAAGGATTAGGCCGCAAACCGCCGTGCGGCGGGACGGCGGGCCGTCTCGTCGAGCCAGGCGCGCGCCTGGCGCTGCGCTTCGGCGATTTCGTCGCGGCTCATCTCGTCCGACAGGTCGGCGCGGCACTGCTGGCCTTCGAGATTGCCGCCGAGCGCCGCGAGATTGAACCATTTATGCGCCTGGATCAGGTCGACATCGACCCCGCCAGTGCCGGTAGAAAAAGCGATACCCAGATCGAAATAAGCATTGGCGTCGCCGCGTGCGGCGTCGAGCAGACGGCTCTCGATCAGATATTGGGCAGACTTCAGACTGTTCGCCATGATAACCCCCTTTGCCTCCACCCCACATGGAGACCTCGGGGCCAAATTTGCGATTTATGGTCAACAAAGCGTTAACGATGATCCGAATTTTTGTGGATATCGTCCAAGACTAACGGAAATTGGCGAGTTTCGGCGTTAACTAACCGACCGCCAAATTGTCGATCAGCCGGGTTTTACCGATCCGCGCCGCCGCCAACAACCGCGCCGGCGTCCGGAAAGCGCTCAATCTCTCAAGACTGTCGGCATCGGCGAGCGCGACATAATCGACACTGTCGAAACCGCCCTGGACGATCGCTGCCTCGGCCTTGGCGAGCGTCTCGGCGACGTCGGCGCCCCCCGCAATCGCCTTTGCCGCGGCGTTCAACGCATCGGGAAAGGCGGTCGCCGCCGCGCGCTGTTCCTTCGACAAATAGGCGTTGCGCGACGACAGCGCGAGCCCGTCGGTGTCGCGCGCGATCGGCGCACCCAAAATGTCGATACCGAAATCGAGGTCGCGCGCCATGCGGCGGATGATCGCAAGCTGCTGCCAGTCCTTTTCGCCGAAGATCGCCACATCGGGGCGCACCTGATTGAACAATTTGGCGACGACGGTCGCGACGCCGTCGAAATGACCGGGGCGCACCGCTCCGCAATAATCGGCGCCGAGTTCGGCGACTTCGATATGCGTGCTGTGGCCGCCGGGGTACATCGTCGCGACGTCGGGCGCCCAGAGCAGCCCCGTGCCTTCCTGCGCGAGCATCGCGGCGTCGCGCGCCTCGTCGCGCGGATAGGCGTCGAAATCCTCGTTCGGGCCGAACTGGGTCGGATTGACGAAAATCGACACGACCGCATGGTCGGCAACGCGCTTTGCCATGCGGACGAGCGAGAGATGCCCGTCGTGCAGCGATCCCATCGTCGGGACCAGAGCGACGCTCTTGCCCCCCTGCTTTAGTGCCGTAACGGCACGGTGCAGCATTGCGATGTCACGGATGATTTGCACGCCCGGTCGCCCTCCGATATTGGCGCGACTATATCACTTCGCGCGCCGGCCGCCCATGCCGCGCAAACAGGAAAATCGCAACGCCCCATGACGACCTCAGCGACGAAGCCCGCACCGCACCGCATCATCTTTGCCAATGAAAAGGGCGGGACCGGCAAATCTACTTGCGCCGTGCATTTCGCGGTGGCGCTGGCGAGCCAGGGCTGGCGCGTCGCGGGGATCGACCTCGACCCGCGCCAGCGCACCTTCCACCGCTATCTCGAAAATCGCGAGCAGACCGCAAAGCGCCGCGAGATCGCACTGCCGACCCCGCGCTTCGAGGTGTTTACCGGTTCGACGATCGAGGAACTCGACGAGCAGGTCGCGCGGCTGAGCGAAGACGCCGATTACATCATCGCCGACACGCCCGGCCGCGACGATGTCTTTGCGCGCCACCTTGCAACTAGCGCCGATACGCTGGTGACGCCGATCAACGACAGCTTCATCGATTTCGACCTGATCGGACAGGTCGATCCCGAAACCTTTCAGGTCGTGCGTCCCAGCTTCTATTCCGAACTGATATGGGACACGCGCAAGACGCGCGCGAAGACCGACGGGCGGACGATCGACTGGATCATCCTGCGCAACCGCCTCCAGCACGTCGACGCGCACAATATGCGCCGCGTCGGCGAGGCGCTGACCCAGCTATCGCGCCGCGTCGGCTTCCGCGTCATCCCGGGGCTCGGCGAGCGCGTCATCTATCGCGAGCTTTTCCCGGCTGGCCTCACCCTACTCGACAAGGCCCATCTCGGCGGCATGGGGATTGGCCACGTCGTCGCGCGGCAGGAACTCCGCGAGGCGATGGGTGGACTGAACCTACCGGCGCGCGAGCGATTGCATCCGGACGGGGATTTGTTCGCCGCCGCCTGACCCTTCTCTCCCCCAAGAGGTTCAAAGATGACGCACGATTTCCACCCGACGATGCTGCGCGAATATGACATCCGCGGGGTCGTCGGCGATACGCTGTCGGACAAGGATGCCTATGCCATCGGCCGCAGTTTCGCGACGCTGATCCGCCGCGCAGGCGGCAAGAGCGTCGCGGTCGGTTATGACGGCCGGCTGTCGTCGCCGATGCTCGCCGACGCGCTGATCGCCGGGATCAACGATGCGGGCGTCGACGCGCTGAACGTCGGGCTCGGGCCGACGCCGATGCTCTATTATGCCGCATCAACCGAAGATGTGGACGGCGGCATACAGATAACCGGCAGCCACAATCCCCCCGACTATAATGGTTTCAAATTTGTGATGCAGGGGCGTCCCTTCTACGGCGCCGATATCCTGGGCATCGGCAAAATGGCCGCCGCGGGCGATTGGGAGGCCGTCGATACGGGGGGCGAAGGCACGTCTCAGAGCATCGATATCGTCGACGCCTATGTCGACCGGCTGGTCGAAGGTTTCGCCGGCGGCGCTTTCCGCATCGGCTGGGACGCGGGCAACGGCGCCGCAGGCACCGTCATCGAGAAACTGACCGCGCGCCTTCCGGGCGAGCATCACCTGCTGTTTACCGACATTGACGGGCATTTCCCGAACCACCATCCCGATCCGACCGAAGAGAAGAATCTCGCCGATCTCAGGAAACTCGTCGCGGAGAAGAGCCTCGATTTCGGCGTCGCTTTCGATGGAGACGGCGACCGCATCGGCGCGATCGATGGCGAAGGTCGCGTGATATGGGGCGACCAGCTGCTGCAAATATATGGCGCCGCGGTTCTGAAGGATATTCCCGGCGCGACGGTCATCGCCGATGTGAAGGCGAGCCAGGCGCTGTTCGACCGCGTTGCCGAACTCGGCGGCCAGCCCTTGATGTGGAAGACCGGCCACAGCCTGATCAAGGCGAAGATGAAGGAAACCGGCAGTCCGCTGGCAGGCGAGATGAGCGGGCATATCTTCTTCGCCGACCGTTATTATGGCTATGACGACGCCCCCTATGCGGCGCTGCGTCTGATCGAGGCGGCAACGAAGCTCGGGCAGAGCGTGACCGAATTGCGCGGCAGCATGGCGCCGATGGTCAACACCCCCGAAATGCGCTTCCAGGTCGACGAAAGCCGCAAATTCGCCATTGTGGACGAAGTCCTCGATCGCCTCGCCGAATCGGGCGCGAAAGTCGACCGGACCGACGGCGCGCGCGTGCTCACCGACGATGGCTGGTGGCTGCTTCGCGCCTCGAACACGCAGGACGTGCTCGTCGCGCGCGCCGAGGCGAAGGACGAGGCGGCGCTGACGCGGCTACTGGCCGCAATCGACGAGCAACTCGCGCTGTCGGGGATCGTGCGCGGGCCGCAAGCGGCGCATTAACCGTCGCTGCCCGCGTCGCTTTCGTTACCCTGCAAAAATCTTGCCAGATTGACGTTCGCCGCGTCGCTGGGGTAACGCGCTCGTGGGGCTAGAAACGGAACCGACCGACCTATGACCGACGACGAATCCATCGCTGGCACACTGACCGATGACGATCATGGCGTCACCGAGCACAAGGCGCATGTCCGCGAGGATGCCGCTGCGGGCAATGGGCTCGCGGTCATTTCGATCGCGAAAAGCTATGACAAACGCGTCGTGCTGTCGGACGTGTCGTTGTCGGTCGGCAAGGGCGAGGTCGTCGGCCTGCTCGGCCCGAACGGCGCGGGCAAGACGACCTGCTTCTATTCGATCATGGGGCTGGTGAAGCCCGACGCCGGGCGCATCATGCTCGACGGCGCCGACATCACCGCGCTGCCGATGTATCGCCGGGCGATCCTCGGGCTCGGCTACCTGCCGCAGGAAACCTCGATCTTTCGCGGCATGACGGTCGAACAGAATATCGGCGCGGTGCTCGAACTCAGCGAGCCCGACAAGATCGAACGAGAGCGGCGGATGGAAGAGCTGCTCGACGAATTCGGCCTCACACGTCTTCGCGATTCGGCGGCGATGGCGCTTTCGGGCGGCGAACGCCGCCGCGCCGAAATCGCCCGCGCGCTTGCGGCGAACCCGTCGATCATGCTGCTCGACGAACCGTTCGCAGGAATCGATCCGCTCTCGATCAGCGACATCCGCGACCTCGTCGCGGACCTCAAGACGCGCGGCATCGGCGTGCTGATCACCGACCATAATGTGCGCGAGACGCTCGACCTCGTCGACCGCGCCTGCATCATCTACGACGGCAAGGTGCTCCTTGCCGGCTCCCCGGAAGAGCTCGTCGCCGACCCCGAGGTGCGCCGCCTCTATCTCGGCGAGGGCTTCTCCTTGTGATCGAATAATCGCTGATGGCGTTGGGTCCGCGCCTCGATCTCCGCCAGTCGCAATCGCTGGTGATGACGCCGCAGCTGCAGCAAGCGATCAAGCTGCTGGCGCTGTCGAACCTCGAACTCGAAGCCTATTTGGCCGAGGCGCTTGAAGGCAATCCGCTGCTCGATACCGCGTCGGCGGACAGCGACGGCAGCGCGGGCGATCCCGAATTCACACCCGGCGGCGATACCCCGACGACCGAAGCCGCGTCGCTCGATGCCGATCAAGCGTTGTCCGCCGACGGCGGGAGCGCCAACGACCTCGATGTCGACCTCGCCGCCGACAGCTTTCACCATGACAGCGCAAGCGACAATGTCGGGCTGTCGGGATCGGGCGAGGACATCGATTTCGACAGCTTCGCCGAGCATGAGGGCACGCTTCACGACCATCTGATGGCGCAGGTCGGCGAGCGCTTCGGCGGGATCGAAGCAATCGTCGCAGGCCAGCTCGTCGCCCTGATCGACGAGGCGGGATATCTGCGCGCCGATCTTGCCGAACTTGCGGCGCAATTGGGCGTACCGCTCGCGCTGATCGAAGAGGTGCTCGCGGGCATCCAGTGCTTCGACCCGTCGGGCGTCGGCGGGCGCGACCTCGCCGAATGCATCGCGATCCAGGCGCGCGAGGCCGATCGCTATGATCCGGCGATGGCCACCATGATCGCGCATCTCGACCTTGTCGCGAAAGGCGCCTTCCCGCAATTGAAGCGCATCTGCGGGGTCGACGACGAGGATCTCGCCGACATGATTCGCGAACTGCGCGGCTATGACCCCCGCCCTGGCCTCAGATATGGCGGCGAAGGCGCGCCGGCGGTCGTTCCCGACCTGTATATCCGTCAGACCGCGCAAGGCTGGGCGGTCGAGATCAACAGCGGCACCCTGCCGCGGCTGCTCGTCAACCGCCGCTATTACACCGAACTCGCGACCGGGGCGGCGGCGAAGAGCAAGGCGTGGCTGTCCGAACAACTCGCGGGCGCGAACTGGCTCGTCCGCGCGCTCGACCAGCGCCAGCGCACGATCGTCAAGGTCGCGAGCGCGATCGTGAAACAGCAGGAAGGCTTCTTCCTCCACGGCGTCGCGCATATGCGGCCGCTGACCTTGCGCCAGGTCGCCGAGGAAATTGGCATGCACGAATCGACCGTCAGCCGCGTCACGAGCAACAAATATCTCAGTTGCGCGCGCGGGCTGTTCGAGCTCAAATATTTCTTCTCGAGCGGCATTTCGGCGACCGAGGGCGATGGCGCGGTGTCGGCCGAGGCGGTGAAGAGCCGGATCAAGGCGATGATCGAGGCCGAGGATGCCAAGGCGATTCTCTCCGACGAGACGATCGCGCAGAAACTGTCGGCCGAGGGGCACGACATCGCGCGGCGCACCGTCGTCAAATATCGCGAGGCGATGGGCTATGGCTCGTCGGTGCAGCGGCGGCGGCAAAAGGCGCTCGCGGGCTGAAATCGGCCGGAAAGGCGGTTGACTTTCGAGCCGCTTCCCCATAGTTGCGCCGCTTCGCGTTACCACGCCAAGATTTACGGACAGAGATCATGAAGATTCGCAACAGCCTGAAGTCGCTGAAGGACCGCCACCGGGATAACCGCGTTATCCGCCGCCGTGGCCGCACCTATGTGATCAACAAGACCAACCGCCGCTTCAAGGCGCGCCAGGGCTAATGCCCCTGCGCGGGGCGCAACCGCCCCGTTTGCTTTTGGTGAACAGCGTTACGCCGTCGGAGGATTCCGGCGGCGCTTTCGCGTGTCTGGGGCGACCATGATTCGCCAGAGCGTGATCTTCGACGTCGGCCGCGTCCTGTTCGATTGGGATCTGCGTTATCTGTTCGCCAAGCTGATCGACGAGAAGGACGAGCTCGAATGGTTCGTCACCAACGTCGTCACGCCCGAGTGGCATTTCCAGCATGATGCGGGCCGTCCGCTCGCTGAGATGCTGCCCGAGCTAAAAGCCGAATTTCCGGCCCATGCGCTGCTGATCGACGCCTATGCCGCGCGTTTCAACGAGACAATCCCGGGACCGATGCCCGGCAGCCTCGAACTCGTCGAACGACTCGACGACGCCGGCGTGCCGCTCTTCGCGATCACCAATTTCGGACATGAATTCTGGGAGGGCTTTCGCCCGACCCAGCCGGTGTTCGACCGTTTCCGCGATATCATCGTCTCGGGGACCGAAAAGCTGCTGAAGCCCGATCCCGCGATCTACCATCTCGCGATCGAACGATTCGGCATCGACCCCGCTGGGGCGATCTTCATCGATGATGTTGCCGCAAATATCGCGGGCGCCGGATCGGCCGGCATCGCCGGGCACCATTTCAGGGATGCTGTCACGCTGGAGCGCGAGCTGGTCGCGCACGGATATTTGCCTGCTTGATGAGCAGGGCAGATCGCCTCGAACGCCTCGACATGCGCCGCGTCGAGCTGGAAGCGGAATATGAGCAGGTGCTGCTTGAGGCCTTGCGCAAGGTCGCTGCCGGCTCATGGGGCCTGTTCGGCCATACCAAGGATCGCGCGGCGCACGCCAAATGGGAGCCCGTCGTTACGGACCTGTGCGACCGGGGCGACGAGATCGACCAGATGCGCGACCAACTGGGCTTGCAGCCGTTCGTGTTGCACGAGGAATTCGAGGCATCGCGCGGCCCGGTCCCGACGAACGCTCCGGGCGAACCCAAGCAGGCAAAGGCGTGGCTCGAACGATTGGACAAGGAACTTTAGCCCAATCGCTTAGACCCGTGCATTACTTCTCCACTCCGAGCTGTGTCAGCACGAAGGCGAACTCCTCGGCATCCTCGCGCAATGCACCCCAGCGGCCCGATTTGCCCGCATGACCCGCGCCCATATTGGTGCGGAGCAGCAGGGTGGCGTCGTTGGTGCGCGTCGCGCGGAGCTTCGCGACCCATTTTGCGGGTTCCCAATAGGTCACGCGCGGGTCGTTGAGCCCGGCCGACACCAGCATCGGCGGATAGGCCTTGGCGGTGACATTGTCGTAGGGGCTATAGCTCAGCATATAGTCGAACGCCGCCTTGTCGGTGATCGGATTGCCCCATTCGGGCCATTCGCCAGGGGTCAGCGGCAGCGTTTCATCGACCATCGTGTTGATGACATCGACGAAGGGCACGCCCGCGAGCACAGCGCCCCACAGTTCCGGCGCCTGATTATAGACCGCACCCATCACCTGCCCGCCCGCCGAGCGGCCCTCGATCGAAATCTTGCCCGCGCTCGTGTACTTCGCGGCGATCAAGCCTTTCGCGACGTCGATGAAGTCGTTGAACGTGTTCTTGCGCTCGGTCGTCTTGCCCGCGAGATACCAGGCGCGGCCGAGGTCATCGCCGCCGCGGACATGCGCGATCGCATAGATCATACCGCGATCGACGAGGCTGAGCCGCGTCGTCGAAAAGCCCGGCGGGACGCGATATCCATAGGAGCCATAAACATAGAGGTGCATCGGCGCGCTGCCATCCCGCGGCGTGCCCTTTTTATAGACGAGCGATACCGGCACCGGCGTGCCGTCACGCGACGGCATATTTACCAATTCGGTTACATAATCATCGTGATTATAACCGGAAGGAATTTCCTGCACCTTCAGCGTTTCGAGCTTGCGGCTCGCGAGGTCATAATCGAACACCGTGTCGGGGGTGACCATCGATTCATAGTCGAGGCGCAGCTTGTCCTGATGATATTCGGGATTGTCGCCGAGCCCCGCGACATAGGTCGCTTCAGGGAATTTGATGCGGCCGGGGGTCAGCGGCGCGTCATATTTGCGGATATCGACCTGATCGACGCCCTTCTCGCGCGATTCGAGCACGAAATAGTCGCGGAAGATCGACAGGCCGGTGATGTAGGTCGCGTCCGATCCGGGAATCAGTGGTTTCCAGCTTCCCGGCGTCTTGATGTCGGCGGTCGCGATGCGGAAATTGGGATGCTCGTCGTTGGTATAGACGTAGAGCGTACCATCGCGTTCATCGACGCTATATTCGCGGCCCTTCTTGCGCGCCGACACCAGCTGCATCTTCGCCTCGGGATTGTCGGCGGGGAGCAGATAGACCTCGCTCGTCTCGTTATCGCCCGTCGCGATCACGATATAATTGTCGGCGGCGGTCTTTCCGATCCCGACGCCGAAACCGATGTCGGCTTCCTTGTAGAGCAATTTATCGTCGGCGACCGGCGTGCCGAGTTTGTGCAGCCGGACATTGTCGGTGCGCCAATTCTCGTTCGCGAGGCCATAGAGGATCGCGTCATTGCCCGAGGTCCAGACGAGCGACGACAAGGTGCCGGGAATCGTGTCGGGCAACAACTCGCCGGTCTCGAGATTGCGGATGCGCGCTTCAAATCGTTCGGAGCCATTGTCGTCGAACGAATAGGCCATCAGCTTGCCGTTCGGGCTGACCGATACCTCGGCAAGACGGAAATAATCCTTGCCCGCGGCCATCGCGACCTCGTCGAGGATCAGCTGCGTCTCGCCACCCGCGGCGGGCTTCCGATACCATTTCTTATATTCGGCGCCCGCTTCATATTCGACCCAATAGATCCAGTCGCCGTCCTTCTGCGGCACGCTCGAATCAGCCTCCTTGATCCGGCCCTTCATCTCCTGAAACAGGGTCTCGACCAAGGCTTCGTGCGGCTTCATCGCGGCGTCGAAATAGGCGTTTTCGGCCTTCACATAATCGAGCACATCCTTGTCATCGATCGTCGGATAGCCCTCGTCCCGCAGCCAGTGATAGGGATCCTGGAGCGTCTTGCCATGCAATGTCGTCTCATGCGGGCGCTTTTCCGCGACGGGGGCGGCGGGCAGGACGGGGGTCGGGCTGGTCAATGCGGCGTCTTTCTCTTTGGCGGACAGGGGCGGCGATGCGACAAGCGGGGTGGCAATTGCTGCCAGAAACATCCAAATAGCGCGCATCACAAAATCCCCCGCGGTGTCGCCCCAATTGGGCGGGATCGCCTACGATGTAGGAATAAGGAACGCGTCATGTCCAGCCCCGTCCCCCAATCGCCGCACGCACAACGCCTTGCCCGTGTCCGCGCCGAACTTGCGGCGCGCGGCCTCGACGGCTTCGTCGTGCCGATCAGCGACGAGCATATGAGCGAATATGTCGGCGAATATGCGCAGCGCATGGCCTGGCTGACCGGCTTTGGCGGATCGGCCGGGACGGCGGCGGTGCTGCCCCAAAAAGCGGCGGTGTTCGTCGACGGGCGGTACACAGTACAGGTGCGCGATCAGGTCGACGGGTCGCTGTTCGACTATGTCGGCGTGCCGCAGTCGAGCGTTGCCGAATGGCTCGGCGCGAACGTCAGCGCGGGGCAGAAGGTCGGCTACGATCCCTGGCTGCACGGCATCGACTGGGCGCGCGCGCTCGAAAGGGCGCTGGCCGCGAAGGGCGCCAGCCTCGTCGCGGTGACGCCCAACCCGCTCGACGCCGCATGGGACGACCAGCCGGCGCCGAGCGACGCGGTGGTGACGGTCCATGACGCCGCGCTCGCGGGGCAGGGCGCGGTCGAGAAGCGCGAAATCATCGCCGACTGGCTGAAGACGAACGGCCTCGACACGACGGTGATGACGGCGCTCGATTCGATCGCCTGGACCTTCAATATCCGCGGGACCGATGTCAGCCACACGCCGGTCGGGCTTTCCTTTGCGCTGCTCCACTCGGATGCCACCGCCGACCTGTTCATCGCGCCCGAAAAGCTCACCGACGCGGTGCGCGCGCATCTGGGCAACAGCGTGCGCATCCACGACCGCGATGCTTTCGAGACGGCACTTGCCGGACTCAAGGACAAGAAGGTGGCGGTCGATCCCGACCGCGCCGTCGCCGCGATCTTTACCGCGCTCGATGCGGCGGGGGCGAAGATCGCCCGCCACCGCGACCCCGCGGTGCTTCCGAAGGCGATCAAGAATGACGCCGAACTCAGCGGCACGCGCGCCGCGCATGTCCGCGACGGCGTCGCGGTGTCGCGCTTCCTGAAATGGATGGAGGAGGTCGCACCGCAGGGCGGGCTCGACGAACTGGGCGCCGCGGCGAAGCTGCGCGAATTTCGCGACGCCAGCGGGGTGCTGCGCGACCTGTCGTTCGACACCATCTCCGCAGCCGGGCCCAACGGTGCGCTGCCGCATTACAAGGTCGACGAGACGACGAACCGCGCGGTCGAGACCGGGACGCTCTATCTCGTCGATTCGGGCGGCCAATATGCCGACGGGACGACCGACATCACGCGCACGATCGCGATCGGCGCGCCGACCGCCGAAATGCGCCGCCGCTTCACGCAGGTATTGAAAGGGCATATCGCCCTCGCGACGGCGCGCTTTCCCAAGGGGACGCGCGGCAGCCAGCTCGACATTCTCGCGCGGCAATATCTGTGGGCCGATGGAGTCGACTACGCACACGGCACCGGGCACGGCGTCGGATCCTATCTCGCGGTGCATGAAGGGCCGCAGCGGATCGCCAAGCCTGCGGGCGGGCAGGCGGGGACCGAAGAAGCGCTGCACGCGGGCATGATCCTCTCGAACGAGCCCGGCTATTACAAGGCGGGTCATTTCGGCATCCGCATCGAAAATCTCGTTGTCGTGACGCCGCAGAGCATCGCGGGCGCCGAAGAGGATATGCTGGGGTTCGAAACGATCACCTTTGCGCCGATCGCGCAAAATCTGGTCGATGTGTCGCTGCTGTCGGCCGCCGAAGCCGACTGGCTCGACACATATCATGCCGCGGTGTTCGAGAAACTCGGCGCGGGGGTGGAAGGCGAAGAGCGCGCATGGCTCGAAGCCGCCTGCGCACCGCTCGACCGCGCTCCCGCCGCTCTCGCCGCCTGATCCGCGCATGACCGATATCCGCAGCGACGTGCCGCTCGCCGATTTTCGCGTGCAGGAGCGCGTCCGCGTGCGCTTCAACGAGATCGACGGCCAGAATATCGTCTTCAACGCCAATTATCTCGTCTACGCCGATATCGGCGTGACCGAATATTTTCGCGCGCTGGGTGAGGGGCAGCCCGGCCCCTATTTTCACCAATATGGTACAGACATCCGCGAGACGCATTGCGAAATCGATTATCATGCGCCCGCGCAGCTCGACGAGCTGATCACGATCGCGGCGCGAATCAGCCGTTTCGGCCGCACGAGCTTCACGCTTCATTGCGGCATTTTTCGCGAGAACGAGCGGTTGACCGACATCGAGATCAGCTATGCGCATCTTGATACCGACAGCGGAAAGCCGACGGCTTTGCCGGGCAGCTTCATTGCCGAAGTGCGTCGATTCGAAACGCGAACGCCCACACAAGATTGATTCGGATGTTCCGAATCGACCCTCTCAATCAAAAAGGTCGAAAAAAAAGGGCCACCCGAGGGTGGCCCATGAAAGTTTTGGGAGAGGATGCCTAAAAGGCATGCTCATATTGCAGCGCACAAAAAATTGTGCAACTGCGAAATGAACATCTGCTATTGCATTTTTTGCAATCGAGAACGCTCACATTCATCATTCGGCGCAATCGCGACCGTCCCCACGCCCCCTCGCAAATCATCGCAACATCGCCTAAATTGGGTGCATGGGAATGTTCAATAAAATGGATGTCGGCGGCGGACTGTCCGATTTCTGGGCCTATGTCCGCGAACCCCGCCCGCATCGCTGGGCCGTCTGGGGCGTCGCGCTGGCGCTGACCTGGCTGATTTTCACTGGGGTCGAGAAATATCTGATCCCTTATGAAAAGCCCAAGGAACAGATTATCTATTTCGAGAACTGGACCGCGAACCGCAGCGCGGCGGAGATTCGTGCCGACTGGGTGGCGCGCGCGAAAGAGACGACGCTGCACAACGCGCAGAAGCGCGCCGAATATCAACGCTTCGCCGACAGCCTCGGCATCGAATATGATTCGAGCGAAGCCGACCAGGTGACGCGCGAAACGCTGGGTGAGGAAGCAGCGGCGGCGGCGAAGAAAAAGCCCGCGCCGGTGCAGGTCCGCTCCACACTCGCCGAACGCGCGGCGCGCGGCGCGCAACCCAAAGCGGCCGACTGACCGAATGCAGCGTGGCCCCGACGATGCCGACTGGATGGCGGTCGCCGTCGCGCTGTCACGACGCGGCTGGCCGGGGTCGGCGCCCAATCCCAATGTCGGCTGTCTGATCGTCAAGCAGGGCAAGGTCGTCGCGCGCGGCTGGACGCAGGCGGGCGGGCGTCCGCATGCCGAGGCGGTAGCGCTGGAAGTCGCGGGCGAATCGGCGCGCGGTGCGACCGCCTATGTCACGCTCGAACCGTGCGCCCATACGAGCCCGCGGGGGCCAGCGTGCAGCGATTCGCTAATCGCGGCCGGTATAGCGCGTGTGGTGATCGCGGCGCAGGATCCCGATGCGCGGACCGACGGCAAGGGCATTGCGCGGCTGCAGGCGGCGGGGATCGAAGTCGTTTTCAATGTCCTCCCCGCCGAAGCGCGCGCTGCGATGGCGCCCTGGTGGACGCGGCACACCCAAGGGCGTCCGTTCATCACGCTGAAGCTCGCGACTTCGCTCGACGGCTGCATCGCCCGCGCCGACGGATCGAGCCGCTGGATCACCGGCGAAAGGGCCCGTGCGCATGGTCATCTGGAGCGCGCAAAGCATCAGGCGATCCTCGTCGGGCGCGGCACGCTCGACGCCGACGCGCCGAAGCTCGACGTGCGGCTAGCGGGGCTCGAATCACGCAGTCCGAAAAAGATGCTGCTGACGCGCGGGCCGGCGCCCGAGGGCTGGACCGCCGTGGCATCCCCCGAAGCGGTGGGCGACGTCGATTCGCTGCTCGTCGAGGGCGGCGCGGGCGCGGCGTCGGCTTTCCTTGCCGCCGACCGCGTCGATCGGCTGCTGCTCTATCGCGCTCCGATCCTGGTTGGCGACGGGCGGCACGCGCTCGGCGACATCGGGCTTGCGGACCTCGCCGACGCCCATCATCGCTGGCGCCTCGCCGACAGCCGCCTGCTTGGCATCGACCGGCTCGACGTCTACGAGCGCGTCAGAGAAGGATAACGCACCCATGTTCACCGGCATCATCACCGACATCGGCACCATCCGCAGCCGCGAGGATCGCGGCGACACGCGGCTCGTCATCGAAACCACCTATGATGTCGACAGCATCGACATCGGCGCCTCGATCGCCTGTTCGGGCGCCTGCCTGACCGTCGTCGAAAAGGGCATCGACGAAGGCAGCAATGGGCCCGGCGGCTGGTTCGCGATCGACGCGAGCCGCGAAACGCTCGCGCGGACAGCGCCCGGGATGTGGGATCAGGGGCGTCGCCTCAACCTCGAACGCGCGCTCAAGATCGGCGACGAGCTTGGCGGGCATATCGTCACGGGGCATGTCGACGATATCGGCCGTATCGTGTCGGTGGTGCCCGTCGGCGACAGCGTGACGGTCACCGTCGCGGCGCCGGCATCGCTCGCCCCGCATATCGCCGCAAAGGGTTCGATCACCGTCGATGGCGTCTCGCTGACGGTCAACGAAGTGACCGACCAGCCGAACGGCGAAGCCCATTTCACGCTCAACATCATCCCCCACACGCAGGAGATGACGACGTTGAACGAAGTGGTCGCGGACCGCCCGGTCAATCTCGAGATCGATATCCTCGCGCGCTACCTCGCGCGGATGCAGGCGCGCGGCGCCTAACCCTCCAGCCAGCTTGCAGCCAGTTCGGGGTCGGCGGCCATCATCGACCGCCGCATGGCGAGCCGTCCGATCCTGAGCAGTTCGGCCTTGCGGCGCGCAGGGGCGAGGTTGCAGCTTGCGGCTTCACGGACGACCGCCGCGCCATAGCGGTCGGCGACGATCAGCCCCGATGTCTCGCGGCGATAGCCCTCGGTCTCGAGGATCGCGGGGTCGAGCCCCGACGCAAGCGCCCAATAGAAGCGGTCGCACCAGTCGCAATAGTCGGGCCATTTGCCGTCGCCGTGCAGGTCGGCGCGGCTGACCTTGATCTCGACGATCGTGATATTGCCCTTCGCGTCGATCGCGGTGAGGTCGGTACGCCGCCCGTTGGGCAAGGTGACTTCGGGAATCGCAACCAGCCCCTGCTGCGCGAACAGCCGGCATACCCCGCGCGCGACATCCGCGGCGGTGATCATATCCGTCATCGCTTAGAGCCCGTCCTCAAAATGGAAGCCGCCACCTCGCCTGGGCGAGGGGTGGACTAAACATATGATATTTCTCAGAAAAATATGACATTTAGTACAATCCGCATGAGATTCTGTTGCGTTTTGACCGACTTGTGAGTGAAAACGCAACAATCTGGGCGCTCAACGGAGTTCGAAAGCGCTACTGCACTTTCGAACTCCGTTGAGCGCAACCTTGGGCGTTAATTTCAGCGCCTCTTCGGCGTGAAGAGATTGTGGCAACCTCAGTGGGGTCCCGACCCCTTCGTTCACTCTCCCGGCATCGTGCTGGTCGACGAATAGTCTTTGAATTTGTCCGTGAAGTTGGCGTGATAATCGTCGATCTGCATTTGGGCATTTTCTTCGGCATCTGCCTGCGAGTCGCCGCCTGCGCGGTTTGCCGATGTCACCGCCGCTTTGAATGCAGACTGTTCGGCGTCGCACGCCGATTTTACCGAAAGTTCGAACTCGCCTTCCCCGACTTTCGCTTCAAGTTGCTTCTTCAGATGCGCGCGGAGACATTTCGTGAAAGCAGCACGCGTCGTGTCGACGTTGCCGGCTGGTGCCGGCGCCATGGCGGCCAAAAGAATTGAAGCGATAAGCATCCTGCGACTCCCCGTTTGCAGATGTGTCTGTCACCAGAAATTTAGCTCAGCCCATCACAAAATGGGAGCATGATTCTGCATGGCCGCGCAAAGCGTTGTGACACCAGGCGCGAAGTTTGCAACCAACGTGCCGGCAATGAGATGATACGACTAAACACTGGTTTCATGTGTTCGCCGCCAGCTTCATCGGCCGGCGCGATGGGTGCCCGGCCCTGGGCCCTATCCCTTTCGGGGCGGGACCGGGCACCAATTCCTATTTCGTTTCTGTGTCGCTAGAAATCTGTTTCCTACAACATCAAGCGGCACCATGCTGCGGACATGAAGAAGCGTCGCTCAGCTTTGCGGGATAGCGCGCTCGCGATCGAGTACTGGATCGCGACAGTCGTCGTCGGTGGGGCCTTTTTGGCTGGATTGCGAGAAGCGCTTATCTTTTTGCTGGGCGGCAATTAATCTTGCGAGGCGGTAGCTCGCTCAATAGATTGTTAGTGCGACTGACGCGCGTGAATGCTTTAACGGAGTAGTTCTGATGCCTCTTAAGGAAGATGTACCCGGCGACTAAGTAGGTCGCAAAAGCAACTCCTCCGATGCGTGGTTCATGGGCTTGGATCGGCAGTCTTGGACTCCGTTGGGTTTGGATGCGTGGCATTTCTGCGATCTATCCGCTCGACTGAGAAGGTTACGTTCAATCGTTTGGCAATTCGGCGTAGCGATGAGTATGCCGTCTTTCGGCGTGCTGGAGGAATCTTCATTAGGCCTCACTTGATAGCTCAAAACACGGCTTTGCTAGATTTCGATAACCAGCATTGGATCGAAGCGGCTGTTCTCAATGGGGCCGCCAGGCCGGCGCGGACCGTAG
Organism: Sphingopyxis sp. YR583; assembly: GCF_900108295.1. Classification (NCBI taxonomy): domain Bacteria; kingdom Pseudomonadati; phylum Pseudomonadota; class Alphaproteobacteria; order Sphingomonadales; family Sphingopyxidaceae; genus Sphingopyxis; species Sphingopyxis sp. YR583. The sequence continues at coordinate 1,603,956 of NZ_FNWK01000001.1, forward strand.
CCTTTTGGATTGCAGATGACCCGGCAGCTGCCAGCCTGGTAGTCGCAGCTTGAGTGTGTATGGCCATGGATCCAGAGATCTGCGCCTCCTGACTCGACGATGTCCGTCATTCGCGACGCGAACGCTGGGTTGAGTGCATCTCCATCAAACCGAGGGTCAAGAGAACGCGGGTCCGGTAGATGGTGTGTGACAACAACCGTCTTTCGGATGTCTTCGGGGTTGGTTTCAAGTTCTCCGGCCAACCAAGCCCGCGAGGCTTTGTGGAATTGGAGTGCATCCGCGGGATGGAATCGCTCGCCGGATCGTATATCAATCAATCGATGGTCATTTAGATATCGTGATGCTTCCATCATCGCCTCTTCCACGGAATGGGGCGAAGGGGCCATGAGTTCGTAATCGGTCCATAGGGTTGCCCCTAAAAACCGCACGTCGCCGATTGTTGCGCTGGCATCCATCAGAAGGTGAACACCCAATTCGGCAGCGATAACTCTCGCCTTGTCAGCCTCTTTGGGAAGCAAACAATTATACCATTCATGGTTTCCCGGCACATAGATCACTGGGCGACTATCAGCTCGATCAATAAGCCAGCGAACCGCTTCGGATGCGACATGGATGTCGCCAGCCGCCACAAGTACATCGAACTCCGGCTTCGGGTCCGGAACGTCCCATTGGCTTTGCTCGATGTGCAGGTCGCTTAGTATCCAAAGCCGCATGTCGTTTCCGCAATCATAGGATCAGTCATTACTGAAGAGTGCAGTAATCCCTCTCCCCAATTGCAGTGCCTTCGGCGCATTTGTGACTTCAAAATTTTCGAGCGGCACCCGCCGGGCTGATCCAGATTTAGCGGTGCTAGCTGACGCAGCCTGGAGTCCGTAGGTGACAGCGATCGGATGCCCATCAGGTGTCCTGAGGTAGAACTCGTCTTTTTCATTGAAAGCACGAAGCGAGATCTGCAGGTCGGTGACCAGTGAGAGCCCGTTTTTGTTTAGCATTTCGACGAGCGGTCGCAGCTCTTCCGTGAAGTCTGTCAGAGCAATTCGGCCAGGAAAACGAAATTTCATGCCAGTCCTCCTTCGTTCAAATCGGGGACCGGCAAAGCCGGGTGTTGGAAACCTGGACTCACGTACAGGCGCCGCCGCCTTTGGGCGGTGCCTTGGACATACGCGACGGCCACCCGGCCGCTAAAGCGACCGGTGTCGTGAGTTCTGGGGTTTCCACGCCCCACCGTCAGGATTGACCAACGGCTGGGAGATCGTTGCAGAACCGGCTCGTCAGTGCAAGGATGTTCCACAATCATCCTGTGATTGGCTTATTGGTCGGGAAATTGTCAGTTCGTTGCGTTGCCACACGCTATGACAACGGCTCATTCTTCTTCCATTGCCAGACTAGGCGCGTGCTGGTTGCGGAAGGCGACTTGCCATGCCGCGCCCACTCACTCGTTCGACGGCGAGGTGGAAGATCCCCGTGTTCCGTGGAATCCGGCCCCAGATTATCTTTTTTGCCCGCCGACTGCTCCACTCGGTGTTTGATTGCGCATAGTATGCCCATTTGAAGCTAGTATTTTTTGCTGAGATGAGTCTCGTTGTCCGCAGAGTAGCGCGGTTTGTAGCGCTCCGAAGGCATTTTCCAATTCCGGATTAAATCAAGGGGATCCTGGCTTCCCAGGAATTCTCGGGCAAGCGCCAGCCTCTCAAGAATCTCGGCCTGCTCCTCTTCGGGAAGCTGCCTCGATCGATCCTCAACACCGGCGAGGAAGCGTTCGGTACTCACGACATTGGACCATTGGTTGATTACGTCCCGGAGTTCCGACTGACTATCGGTGACTGACTGCTCGATCCTCCGGCGGTCTTCGACCCGTTTGCGTCGCTCCTCTTCGGCGATCCATTCTTGTTGGCGGATTGCCGCTTGGCATTCAGCTTCCTCAAGCTTGACAACCAATTCTCGGGCTGAGGCCTCGATTTCCTCGACGATGGACCTGATTTCCCCTCCCACTGCGGCTGTCTTCGTATCCTGCCAATGTTTGCTCCAACTCACCCGCTGGTAAGGTGAGTATGCAACAAGGCGCATGCGCCCGCTGGGAATATCGCGCGTCGTAGTCCAGCTGTGGTCTGGATTACGCCCACGCGCAGGAATAGAGTCGCTGTCCCGAATATATTTCCCGTTGATGTAGCGCAGCAGCGCCGTTTCGGACATCTCGACAACGGCAAGACCAATTGCGACCGTGCCGATGTAGACAACCGTCGGCCGGGCCGGTGACCACAGACCGCCATAGTGCCAATGGTCACGCGGTTTGGAGAAAACTTCGCGCTCCTCGATTGAAGCTCGACGAAGGCCTTGCCCGGAGGGTGCCAGAACGACACGATGGCCGACGGAGGATAGGGCGTTGAACAAGTCGTTGGCGAATCCGAGTGCCTTGTCGAGGGAGGCTTGAGACGCGTTCAAGTCCAGCAGAAGCCGCTTAAACGGTCGCAGATAGGACCCTTCATCAACGGGGCGACCATTCTGAAAATGAAGCTTGGCGCCATGCAGCAATCCATGCGTCTGCGTCCGGGAAATTCGGACTGGGCAAGACTTCGGCTGTCGCGGGGCCGGTATTTTGGGCCGGGGCGTCCGAACCGGTGCCCCGTTCTGCGACCACTCGATCGGGTCGCCGGGCAAGGCTTCCGGCAGCGGACACTGCGGCGGTGCCTTGCCGACCGCGAGTTTCGCCCAATACCCGCGTTCCGGACGCGGCACATTCAGCAAGGTGCATATCCGGGCGAGATAGCTTCCGGACACATCGAAGCGCACGGCGATCTTTGAAATCGGTTCTGACCAGACAAGTTGGTACAGATCCTCGCGCGACACCATTGCAATGCTCCTCGGCCCCCAATTCACTTTCGACAACATCAATGACCTTGAACAGCGTTTTGTTGGGCGATGGGCACCTCGAACATTCTGGATGAGAGCTACCGGCTACGAGCTCGGCACGCCCATCTATGTCGTGTCCAAACCTTTCCATGGCCTTATTGCCAATTGACATATATCCAAAGAGCATTTAACTAATACGTATTGCGGATATAAGTGAGTTGGTGATGACCGAAGATGAGTTTCTCACAGGCTACAACCCGAACGAATTCGAGCGGCCCTCCATGACCGTTGACTTGGTGCTGATGAGCGTCGTCGATGGCGCGCCCACAGCATTGTTGCGTCGCCGCGACGAGCATCCTTTCCAAGGTAAATGGGCATTGCCTGGTGGCTTCGTCGGGATAGATGAGAGTCTCGATGCCGCGGCCGGACGGCTGCTTGAGACCGAAGCCAGGCTGGCCAATGCCTACATCGAACAGCTCTACACTTTCGGTGCCCCTGACCGCGATCCCCGAATGCGCATCATCACAGTCGCCTATTTTGCGCTTCTGCCGGCAGATCGCTTCGCAGCAACGCTCAAGGCAAGCGCCGACCTGACACTGGCGGAACTACTAATTCCTTGGGAGGGCGAGACCGGGGGTCCCGTGACGGTGTGCAGCGAGGATGGAGAACCTTTGCCACTCGCCTTTGATCATGCCGAGATACTTGGCCTCGCGGTCAAGCGCCTGCGCGGCAAGCTCGATTATTCATCGATCGCTTTCTCGTTGCTGCCAGAGCTTTTTACGTTGCGTCAGTTGCAGGACGTTCACGAAGCTATCCTCGGTGTCCGGCTGAACAAGCCGGCTTTTCGGCGACGTATGCTCGACAAAGGGTGGGTTGAGGGAACGGGCGAGCGCGAGACTGGCGCATCGTTCAGACCTGCAGAACTCTACCGTTTCAAACCACAGAATTGAGGGAGGCTAACATGGCACAGATCACGAATTTCGCTTTCATCGCGCGGTTGCGCAGCGATGCCAGTCACCACGTCATCCGTTATCGCAACGGGCGCATTCGCCAGAGCGGGCGGGGCCTCGTTTTCTGGTTCCGGCCTGAAACGGCTAGCGTTGCCGAGGTCCCGATGGACGACCGCGAGATGACACTGTTCGTGAAGGGGCGTAGCGCCGACTTCCAGCAAGTGAACGTCCAGGGCATTCTTGGCTGGCGGGTCGCCGAACCGGACCGGGTGGCCGAACGCATCGATTTCACCATCGGCCTCGCCAACGGTCAGTATATCCGTGAACCGATTGAACGGATCGAGACGCGGCTTGCCGGCCTCGTGAATCAGGCGACGTTGCAATATCTGGCTGAGGCCCCGGTGCGTGCGCTGCTCGATGCCGGCGTCGAACCGCTCCGCCAGAGACTGGAAGCCGCACTCGCAAACGATCCGGCTCTCACTGAAATTGGTCTCGCTATCGTCGCAGTCCGATTGAACAATCTCGCGCCGAGCAGCGAGCTGGAACGCGCGCTTCAAACGCCGACATTTGAAGCGCTCCAGCAGAAGGCGGATGAGGCGATGTTCGAACGCCGCGCGCTCGCGGTCGACAAGGAGCGCGCGATTGCGGAGAATGAACTCGGCAACAAAACTGAGCTTGCTCGCCGCGAGAAGCAGCTGATCGCAGAGGAAGCCGAGAACGCCAGAGATCGTGCCGCCGGTCTCGCCGAGGCCCAGAAGGTCGAGGCGGAGGCTGAAGCAGGCCGTATCCGCATCGTGGAAGGCGCTAAGGCCGAGGCCGAGCAGGCCCATATCGCAGTTTATCGCAATCTGCCGCCAGCCGTTCTCTTGGGACTGGCAGCACGCGAACTTGCCGGCAATCTCGACACGATCGAGCATCTGAACGTCACGCCCGATCTGCTCGCGGCGGTCATGCGTGAGTTCAGGCCGGCCCCTGCCGGGGCAATCACCGAGCAGTAAGGACGGGAGCCATGACCTCCACTGCCCCCCGCGCTGTGTTTGTGACGCGCGAGACCGACTATGAACTGCTTCTCGCGCGCCACGCGACGCGCGAACAGGCCCGTTTCTATCTCGACACGCGCGGGCAAGAGCTGGCCCAGCTTGAGGCGCGGCAGGAGCAGTTTCAGGCGGTCCTACGTCAGGCCCGGGCAGCCGTCCCCGTCGATTGGCGACAAACCCTCGTTCGCCGTGCTGATCTTGATCGCTTCCTTTTCGCGCCCGAAGACGTGATCGTGGCCGTCGGGCAGGATGGCCTAGTCGCTAACGTTGCCAAATATCTGACTGACCAACCTGTGCTGGGGGTTAACCCCGCACCCGATCTTTACGACGGCGTCCTCGTCCGCGTCGGACTGAATCGGCTCGGCGCAGCCTTGCCCGCCTGCATCCATGGCGACGTTGCGGTCGAGAACCGGACAATGGTCGAGGGCGTACTGGACACTGGCGAAAAGCTGGTGGCGTTAAATGAACTGTTCGTGGGGCATCGCAGCCATCAATCGGCGAGGTATCGGATCGCGGTTGGCGATACCACCGAAGATCATTCTTCAAGTGGTCTGATCGTCGCGTCCGGTACAGGGGCGACCGGTTGGGCGCGCTCGATCATGGAGGCGACCGGACAGCAGGTGGCGCTCGAGCCGCAGGAGCGCGCGGTTGGCTATTTCGTCCGCGAACCATTCCCCAGCATCGCGACTGACACTCTGCTTCGTGCTGGAAAGCTAGACCAGACCGCCCTTCAGGTCACGTCGCGCATGAACGATGGCGGCGTCATATTTGCCGATGGTATCGAGCAAGATTTTCTGCTTTTCGACTGGGGCAGGCAGGTGTCGCTTGCTCCTTCCGAGCGTATACTTCGCCTGATTACGACGTGAGCTGGACGTCGCCGACGTGAAGGTTATCCGGCATATGTGGTGATGCGGCCATCGCTGATCTTGTTCTGGAGGATTATCACTGATGGCTATTAAAATTCATCCCTCGATCCATGTTCATCCCGGCCCTTGGCTCAAGAGGCACATCGTGGAGCCGCACGGCATTAACTTGCAGGATTTGGCGCAGCATTTCAGCGTATCTCACCAGAATCTGCGCAATGTGCTTAGCGGCCATACCGGGCTGACGGCCGATATGGCGATCCGATTCGAAAAGGCGTTTAGCCTGAAAGCTGACACTCTCATGCGGATGCAAGGAGCATATGACCTTGCTCAATACCTGCCGAGACCCAGCGCTATGTCGCGGCGGTGAGCCTGACGCTCCGTTCTCCGTAAAGCGAATATCCAGCCAGCTTTCACCGGACAGGGCGGCGGCCTGTTTCTTGTCCGGCACGCGCGCAGCCTTCGTGACCGCCGAATGATCCCTGCCCGGTCCCCAGACTATCGCGGGAACCGGGCCGGGCCGTGCTTTTAGGCGGCGTCCGGGATATAGGCGTTGCGCAGCGCCTCGGCGATGATTTGCTGCGTCGGTGCCTGCAGGCCGCGAATGACATTCGACTGCTCGCGCGCCACCTCGCCGGCGAGATTGTCGAGTTCGGCCGAGATCACCCGCAAACCGTCGATCTTGTCGTCGGTGTTCAGGATGGGGCGGGTGCCGTCAGGCGTACGCAGCTGCCGGGCGCTGTCCTTGTTGTTCCAGCACCAGTCGAAGAAGCGCTGCGTCTCCGCGAGGATCGAAAGCTCGAACTGATAGCCCGCGCGGAGCATCGCGCGATCGGCATGGTAGAGAAGCGCAGCAATGTCAAAGCTCGGCAGCTTCATCGCCGCCTGTTCGTCCTCGGCGTCATTCTTGACATTTTTCGCCAGCCGGATCGCCTTCTTGAGCCCGCCCAGCGTCGAACCATCGGCCTCGTTGATCCGTTGGATGTGAAGAAACGGCAGGTTCTCGATCGTCGTCGGCACATGCTTGTTGAGGATCGTCACGCCCCGCTCATGCTCCTGCTGCGCGGCCTGATAGTCGATATTGTCATGCCAGTGCGACGGCACGACGTCGACCGGGCGGGGCAGAGACCCGCCCGACATTGCGATGGCCTTGCCGCCGGTGCAGTCCACCGTGACGGCGGGATAGGCAGCCGTCAGCACTTTCTCGGCCTCGCGGCGGAGTTCGAGAAGGACGTCGACCGGACGGCGATCGCTCGGCCTGTACCAGCCAGCCCGCGCCAGCGCCCCGCCCTGGGTATAGGTCAGGAAGGATCCCGCAAGCGTGAGCAGGTCCACATCGCTGACGCCGCGAATATGGACGTCGAGCGGAACCGAGCCCTGCAGGCGCAGGTCGACATCCATCGAGAGACCCTGCTGGAGCTGTTTGCCGACACGGATCGCGGTCTCGATCGAAATGTCGGTGTAGCGCTTCTCGACCGGCTGCATCGCCCCGAGAGCATAGCGGGTGAAGGGCTGCGCCGTGGCGCGCTTCTCCCACTTTTCGAGGATCATGCTGTCGTTGACGATCGAGGCGGCAAATTCCTTGCTGACCCGGTCGAGCCGGTCGGTGCCCTTGCGGCGCTTGTTGAGATTGGTCAGGCGATCATTGATATTGCGAGCCATCACTTGGCCTCCTTTACGAGATTCATGGTTCCAAAAGTGTTCCGGCCGCGGCCGTTGAAATATTCGCCCGATGCGGAGCTGCCGTCAGAGGGGAAGATGAGTTCGGCAAAGCCGTGGTGTGCGGCGAGATCGGTCTCGCCCACGCGCGGGTGGTTGCGGTAGTGATAGAGCAGCCGGTATCCGACCGCCGCATCGTAGAGGAGGGCTGCCGCGACGCTGTCAGACGAGGACTGGCTGGTCTCGAGATGGACACGGATGCGATCCCACGACTGGACGATCGTGATCCTCGCGTTCCAGGGAAAAGGCGGGTTCTTGTCGAGGCTCACGCCTTCACACACCCAGCTTCCCGCGAGATGTGGAACCTTGAGCAAGCGACCGAGCAGACCGATGCGCCAAGCGTAATGATCGAAGAGCCAGTAGAGCAGGGTGTAGACCATTCCCGCGCCGACGAGCGAGAGAACGGCGGGCGGGAGGTTGGCGTTGATCCCGAAGGAGCGGGCGAGGTCGATGGCGGACAACAGAACGAAGACCGCTGCCGCCGAGATCGTGGCGGACGCGCGGGCGATCCATTTTCCGACAGCCGAACGGTTGTAACCACCAAGCAGGGCATATTCGTGTTCGAGGGACATTGCGGGTTAATTCTCCTTTCACGTTAATGGTGACGGAGACTTCGCAGGAAGCGTGCCAATTCTGTTTTGCGCGGTAATCTGCCAATATTTTTATCGGCAGCCATCGCTCCATGATAAAACATTCGATAATATGATATGATTTGTTATTATGTGGGATGCAGATTCTTTTTGCCTGGATTGGCCGCGCCGACCTCGATGCTGAGCAGCTATCTTTCGTCGGTCCCATATTGGACGCGCTGCGCAGTCGCCCGTTCAACGCCGCTTATCTTCTGTGCAACTGGCCTGAGGCGGAAATGGAACGCTATCGCGACTGGCTCGCGCGCGAGGCGCCAACCGTCCGCATCGTCGCGCGGCTCGCGCTGCTTTCGCAGCCCAACGCCTTCACCGAAATCTACCGTCACGCTTCCGCGTTCATCGCCGAGGCGCTGGAATCGGCTGGTCCGATGACCGCGCTCACCTTTCATCTCAGCCCCGGCACACCTGTCATGGCGTCAGTTTGGCTCTTGCTCGCAACCTCGCGTTTTCCCGCCGAGCTCATCGAATCATCGGCGGGATCGCTCAACACCGTCCAGCATCCGTTCAACTTGCCGGCCGAGATTCTTCCCGACCTGTTGCGCGAGCCCGATCGTCGCCTCGCCGAATCCTCGGCCGAACGCCCGGGCGCGGAAAGCAGTTTTGGAGCAATCGTCACGCGAAGCCCAGCAATGAAACGCGTTGTGGCCCTCGCGAGAAAGGCAGCTCCGCGCAATGTGCCGCTCCTCATCGAAGGGGAGTCGGGTACCGGCAAGGAGCTGATGGCGCGCGCGGTTCATTCGATCAGCCCGCGCGCAGGCAAGGCCATGGTCGTGGTGAACTGCGGCGCGATCCCCACCAATCTCGTCGAATCGCGGCTTTTCGGGCACAATAAGGGCGCCTTTACCGGCGCCGACCGGGCGCAGCCGGGCTGCTTCGAGGAAGCCGATGGCGGCACCCTGTTCCTCGACGAGGTGGGCGAACTGCCGCTTTCGGCGCAGGTGGCGCTCTTGCGCGTACTCCAGGAAGGGGAGGTAACGCGCATTGGCGAAAATATCGTGCGCGAGGTCGATGTGCGGGTCATCGCCGCAACCAATCGCGACCTTTTTGCCGAGACGATCGAGCGGCGGTTTCGCGAAGACCTTTTCTATCGCCTCGCCGTCCTGCGTATCCATTTGCCGCCCTTGCGCGAGCGGGAAGGCGATTTGCCGCTGCTGCTCGACGAGCTGCTGGCCCGGATCAACGAAGAGATGGCGGATGATCCACTCTTCAAGGCGAAGGATCTCGATGCCGGGGCACGCGCCGTGCTCTTGGATCAGCGTTGGCCCGGAAATGTTCGGGAACTCCAAAACACTTTGCGCCGCGCACTTGTATGGTCAGATCGGCAGATGCTGCAGGCCGACGACATCGCGGATGCGCTCTTGCCGGAAATTGTCCCGCGAAACGATGACATATTGGACCGGCCAATCGGCAAAGGGTTCAATCTGGATCAAATTCTTCGGGACGTGGAAACCCATTATATAAGTCGCGCGCTTGATAGCGCCGGCGGAAACAAGTCGCGTGCGGCTCGACTTATCGGCTATTCCAGTTATCAGCAGCTCGATGCACGGCGCGCGAAACTCGGTTTGTAACGGGGACGAATCGGCGGGCGCGGCAGCGAGCAAAAAATCAGGAAATAGGGTTCGGGGGAACCATGGCGTTCAAAATCGACTGGCAATTTATTCAGGAATTTCATCCGCTCCCCAATAGCGATCGACGTCTCCTGCTGAAAGCCCTCGGCATCGAAACGGTCTCTAATCGCGATGACGAGTCCTTTTATCTTTGGCTTGCCGAATATTATCGCGCTGGATACGGACCGCTGCTCGACGAAGCGATCCGCAAATCCTCGGCGAAACCCGACGAGAGGTCGCTCGATGCGCTGCTTCGCCAGTGGTTGATTGGCCGGACCGACTTTCCTCCCCGCCGCCGCTACGGCAACACGCGGGCTCAAATCAGGACAATGCTGGCGTGTCTCGATCCCGATTGCGAGGTCGCGCAGCAGATCGATGCGCTTCTCCCCAACTTCCCTTGGCTCCTCGACGAGCGCGCCGGTCGGCCCCTCGCCACTCCAGCAGGCGGCAGCACCCAGATTGCTGCCGATACGGACGATCATCCTGAACGTGCCGAAAGAACTATTCCCGCCTCGCCCACCGCGGTGCTCGACCGTCTCGCAGCCGCCGTCGATGCGATGCGTGCGCATCCCGAGCCGGCGCTGGTCGAATGGGCGGGTGCGCTTGCCGAAGCCATCGAAGCGCACCTCGCTGCCTCCTCGCGCGCCGAGGAGGATGCCGCCGCGTTGGCCGAGCGCCGCGCGGCCGTGAAAGCGATGCTTGTCGGCCTCGACAGCGTCATCGCGGCCCGCATTGGAACCGTTCCTGTCGATGCGATGACGATCGACATGGTCGATCGCATGGAAAATACGCTCGCAAGCCTCGACGGCGCGCATGCGGCGCTGGGCCGCGCACAGGAGGCTTGGCGGCTCGCTGCGACGGCTGGAAAAGCCGAACGCGATGCCGCCACCGCGGAATTTGATCGCGCCGAGAGCGAACGTGATGCCGCGCTCGATCGGCTGGAACAAGCCCTTTCGGACTGTGTTGCCGAGCTTGGTGACGCGGCGGAAGAAGAAGAACTCCCGCTCTTTGCGGCTGTGTTGCCCGACGACGGCGACCGAGAGGTCGGAGCCTCGCCGCAAGGGGACGATGCGTCTCCGGGCGATGGAGAGGAGCGTGACGAGGTAGCGGCCGACAGCGCCAACGGAAACCCTGCTGACGACGGCTCGTACGAATGGCCAGATGTCGAGGAAGCGATGGTGGAGGACGCTCTTGCCGAAACTATGCCTTCCGAAGGGGCCGCCGCCGAGCCGGTGCGGGAGTTGGCGCTGTTGACCGAGCCTTTGCCGCTCGCGGAACCTGATTTCGATGCCGCTCCGCTAGCACGCAACGAGCCCGACGCCCCCGACGAACCGCAGCCGCAGCTGCCGCGGTGGGAAGAATGGATCGCTGCCGCGCTCGAAGGCAAACGCTATGGATTAGCCGTGCATCTCGCGGACGGCCGCCGGCTGTCAGGGGCCGAGCTGCCAGGCAGCTTTCCCGCTCCGGCGATCGAAGCCCTGCTGACCGGCAATGGTGTCCATACAGCTTTCAACAAGCCCTGGGTCGCCTATCAGGAGCTCGCAGAGGCGCTGATTGCTATTGCTAAAAATTCGAACGGTCAGCCGACTGATCTTTTGCTGCTCGCTGGCGCGATGCGGCCTGCGATGCTGCAATCCGATACCGCCATGGCAGTCATTGATGCCCTCGACGGCGGGATCGGTGCCGCCTTCAAACCGCTGCGGCGGGTCATCCAGAATGTAGCGACGCTCCGCCTCGTTCACATGGCGGACCTCGCGGCGGCCCCGGATCAGGAAGAAAAGCATCGCCGCGCCGGCGATATCAAGGACAGGCTCACCGCCTGGCGCGCCGGGGCGCCGACCCGCAAAACCAATTATCAGCCCGCGACTGCCGTATGGCAGGAGCTTGTCAGTCCGGCAGGGATAATTGGACGCGCCTTTCAACTCGCGCTCGCGGGGAAGGGCGATGCCCTGTCCGCCGTTCGCTCGCAGGTCGCGCTCCTCAAGGATGAAGATGCGATCATCGACGGCGTGCAAAGCCTGCTCGCCAAAGGGATACGCCGCGATGCGATCGAAGGCGTCGCGCGCAAGCAGATCCGCGGCCTCATTGGCAGCGCCACCGAGCTTTTGGGTGAGTGGATCGCGGTCAATGAGGAAATCGGCCGTACCGACGATCCACATCACAGCCACCGGACGGCCCTCGTTGGCGCCATCGCCCAGTCGCGCGAGATATTGGCGGGTCTGGATCGCGACACGCCTTCGCTCGATGCGGCGATTGCGACCTTCGACGCGGTGTTGACCGACCTCGATGAGCAGCTGCGCGGCACCGCATACACCCCCCTATACCCAGACGTAGCTCTCGACAGCGAGATCGCGCTGCTTGCCCATTTTCCGCTCAATGCACGGCGGTCATTCCGGGTGCTTGGAAACGACGTCGAGGAACTGGCGCGTGCGGCCGAGATCGCTTTCTCGCCCGCGCTGTCGACGATCGCTTCCGCCTTCGACGAAGCGCTCCGGCTCGGGGCCGCGAGCAGCGCTAGGCGGCTTCTCCCCGGCCTCGACCCGCAAAATGACGAGGCGGATGTCGCACGGGTCGCCGCGAGCGTGGTCCGGTCGCGGGAGGAGCTGGAGGAGCGCAAACGCCGGCTTCGCCAGCGTCTCGACGACCTGCAGATCGCCTCGACGAGCAGTAGCAGCGCGCTCGACGAACTCGAAGGCGCGATGACCAGCTTCGAGCAGCTCGTGATCGCCGAACTGCCCCTCGATATCGGCGAGCCCGGCTCTATCGCCGACTTTCCGGCAGCGAATGCCGAACTCGACCGCATAGCGCGTTCGCTCGAAAGGATCCGGGCGCCCCAACGGGCCAACCTCGAAACCCGCATCGCGGCCCTCGAAAAACTCTATGGCGGTCTGGACGACTGCCGCGCGCAGCTCGAGCGCGGAGATCTGGGCACCCTCGCCGAGGAGGTCGACCAGATCGAAAAGCACGGGATCGTCGACGCGGCAGAAGGCGCGCCTCTCTCGCTGCTTCGCCGGTTTGCGGACCTTCTCAAGGCGGCGGGCGACAAGCCATCAGTTCCGATCGGCAATCTTCCGAAGGCCGCGCGCGAAGGCGAAAAGCTCGAGCTTTTCGATTTCACCGCACTGAAGCCGCTCGACCGAGAGCGCTCGACGAAATTGCTCGAAGCCTGGAACATGCTCCGGCGTATGACATCTCCGGGGCTTCGACGCGACAAACGCGGCGATCCGCTCGTGAAAGTGGGTGCCGCGGCCGCCGACGTCCTCGCGGCGCTGGGCTTCACCGGTGTAAAGGCCAAGGATCCCAAGCGCGACAAGAGCTGGTTCCAGTTCTCGATGGCGACCGTGCCGCTTCGTGACCGCGATGTATGTCCTGTCGCGGCTTTCGGCAGCGAGCGGGTGAACGGCAACGATCGCGTTGCCCATTATCCCGTGATCGTCGTTTCTCCGGGCGACATCGATGCCTGCATCGGCTCTTTCGACCAACTTCCCGAACAGGCGATTTTGCTGTTCACGGACCCGCTCGATGCGCGGCAGCGGCGCGAACTCCAGCGAAGGGCGCGGCGTAGCACGCGCTCAATCGCGGTCGCCGATACGCTGACGATCGCTGCCTTGGCGACGACCCGCGAGGCGGGTACGCGCCAGTTCTTCGAACTCGCCATCCCCTATGGCAGCTCACACACCTATTCCGATACGGGGTCCGACACGGCGATCGAGAATTTCTTCGGACGCGATGCCGAAATGCGCGCTCTCGTCGATTCTCGCGGCACCTGTTTCGTTTATGGGGGGCGCCAGCTCGGCAAGACGGCGCTTCTCAAGCAGATCGAGCTTCGCGAAAACGGCAACGACGACCGTGTCGCTCTTTATTGTTATATCAAGCCGGTCGGCGATACCGAAGGTGCCGACGATGTCTGGAAGGAAATCCAGCGCCGGGTGCAGGCCCGGGGCATGGTCCTGCCAAAGGCCCCGAGCATTCAGGAGCAGTTGAAGGCCTGGGTACTGCAAAAGGCTGGACGCTATCTGTTGATCATGCTCGATGAAGCCGACGCATTCCTCGCCGGCGAGATGAAGGCGAATTTTCCGATCATCGAGCAGATGAAAGCGATGATGGAAGAAACCCAGCGGGCGATCAAATTCGTCTTCGCAGGTCTTCACAACGTCCAGCGCTTCTACCGCGCGCCCAATAGTCCGCTGCTCCACCTCGGCTTGCCGGTCAACGTCGGCCCCTTGCTCGGCACCGACCGCGTCGCGGCGCGGCAGATGGCGATCGCGCCGATGGCGGCGCTCGGCTTCGAGTTCGAGGATCAGATCGACGCCTATCATATGCTGTCGCTCATCGGCTTCTACCCCTCACTCATGCAAAGTTTCGGCATGGCGGTGGTGACCGCGATGAACACCCAGCTCGGGCGCGGTACCGGACCCGTCTCCATGCCGTTCCGGATCAAGCGCGAGGTCATCGACGCTTGTTTCAACCAGCAGACATTCCGTACGAGCGTCGTGCGCCGTCTTCAGAACACGCTGAAACTGGATGAGCGGTACGAATTGATCACTTATGCGGTCTGGAGCCGCATGCAGGATGACAGCCTCGCGGGCCTCTCGACGGCCTTCGGCTACACCGCCTCCGAAATATCCCGCCTGTCGCGCGACTGGTGGCCCGCGGGATTCGCGGAAACGGAATCGCTCGAAAGCTTCACCGCCATTCTCGACGAGATGGAAGAAATGGGTGTGCTCGCCCGCAAGGGCGATCTTTATGCGCTCCGCTCCCAGCGCATTGCGGCGATGCTCGGCGGCAAGGTCGAAATCGAAAGCCGGATGCAGGAACTGATTGAGCGTCCGCCGACCCGCAGCCCCGATCCGCTGTCCAGCCATCGCCGGATGGGAGCGCGCTGGTCGCCGCTCGCGCTTCGCCAAGAAGCGGCGCTCGTCAAGCATCTCACCGATCCCGCGGGCCCACGCATCTTCCTTATCGGCGCAGCGCCCGCCGCCGGGCTCGATCGTCTCGGCGACGCCATCAACGAGCTAATCGCATCGCCTGCCGTGCCGCTCACCAGTCCGCGTCGTCTGAAGGACGCCGACGCCGCGACCATCATCGAGGTCGCCGGACGTCAGCGCCGCGAGGCATCGCCGGAGGCCCCGCGCGTTCTGCTGGTCGAAGGCAAATTGCCGACAGTCGACGGGCTGGCGCTGCTGCGACGCGACCGAGTCTTTCGTGAAACGCAGCGTCCCGTGCGGCTCGTCCTGTGCGGAACGCCAACGGCCGATATCGCGGCGCTCTCGCCCGAGCGCGATCTCCTGTCGATCCAAGTAGGTCCACTCAGTCACGAGGCAATCGCACACTGGATGAGCCGCGAGGAATTTCCCGAGGACGAGCGGATTCAGTCGGCGCTGCGCAGCGCGACGGGGGGCTGGCTCGATGTCCTCGAACGCAATCCGGTTACCTCGGCCGTGCGAAAGCGCGGCGTCGATGCCATGATCGAAATGATCGGCGCAGCTGCCGGCAGCTTTACCTCTGCCGATCTCGGCCTCGACGCCGAGGCGCTCGAGTTTGCCGGCGCCTTGCTGAAGGCGCAGGGCGGTGGTGGCAGCAGCGAAGGCGAAATGGCCGACTGGGCAACGCTCGTAGACGAACGTGCCGGAGCGGCAAGGCTTCGCCTTCTCGACGCGCTGGGGGTCGTCGAAACGCTCCCGACCGCGGGCGAAACCGCCGTTCGCGCCTTTAATCCGCTCGCCGCGCGACTCCTCGCGTGACGGGACGATTCCTCGACATCCTCGCTGCGGCGAGGCTCGACGATGCGTTGGAGGCTGCGGCCGAAGGCCGGCCGCTCATTCTCCGCGCCCGGCGGGCCGACACCGCGCAGCGCCTGCTCCACCGCGCGGCTTATGGCAGTGTGAGTCTCGAAATCCTGACCGTAGATGCCGACAGCCCCGCACCGCAGGCGGCGCTGATCGAAGCGGGCGCGCGCTGCGTTCCTGGCATCGCCGACCTTGGCGAATGCAGCACTTCGCGTCGTCTCGACTATAAGCTGTTCGTCGTCGATCTACGCGGCCGCGAGGCCGGCCCCTGGTTGACGCTCGCCGGGACCTTCGCGCGCATGCGCGCCGAAGTTACCGAAGGTCCTGCTCTCGTCCTGATCGGGAGCATGGCGGGGGCACCGGCGGGCTGCGATTTTCTCGACGACGGCGGCTTCGTCGGTCCCGCCGAAGCGATCATGTTCACCGGCGAGCGGCGCCAGCGCGCGGGGCTGCTCGCCGAATGCGCGGATGCCGCGGCCATCGAGGTGTCGCGCGGCGATCTTGCGCAGCTCGGCGAGCTGCTCGATCTCAAGGACCGGGAGCGGTTCGATCCTACCGACTGGCTTGGCCGCCAACCCGTATCCGAGGTGAAGCTTCTCTGGCGGACGCGCGACGAGGTCTGCGCCACCTGGCTTGCGCGCAATGCGCCCCTGCGTCTGCGCGAACGCGTCTGGCGCGGGCATGTATCGGTCATGTTCCCCTGGATTGCCAATGCCCTCGCCGATTTTCTAGAGAAGCATGGCCGGCGGCTGCCGGCTAGCCTTCCTGATCGCCATACCGGCGCACCGATCCCGCGGGCCGAATTCGAATGGGGCGAGCTCCTCTACTGTCTCAATCAGCAGGACGGGTCGCTCGGCGACAGAGCCTATCATATCAAGAAGGTCCGCAATGCCCTCGCGCATCGCCGACCGCTGGACTGGGCAATGGCGAGCCGGCTTGAGGCCGATGTCACGGCGCTGATGCGCTGGACCTAATGCTCTCTGCCAGCGGCAGGGCGAGATCATGCATGTCGAGTGACCGCTTCGCGGCGCACGACCTAAAGGTCCTAATGACCGACATCAGGCGCATTGCACCAGGCGGCTCTAAGGAACGGGACCGGAGAAAGCTGGAGGTGGCCTCCGCAGCGGAAGAACTCGACCCTGCAAAAAACTGGGCTGACGGAGCGGGATGTTTCTTCCAGATCGGCAGCGATTTCTCCCTTCGCCTCGGCACACGGTGATTTGCTAACTTGAGCGAAACATTGGAGCCGTTACTATGCTCCAGTGACTGAGGGGGGATCTTCGAACTTTGCCTTTCTAGAGGCCTCTGACGATCGCCTATTTCGTCTTGCGACGCTCGCTGAGCGCTATGTTTTCGATGACGCCCCGGCGGCGCTCACAAAGCTTCGATCGTTCGCAGAAATGATTGCGAAAGAAATCGCGGCAACACATGCGCTGTTGCCTTTCGGGCAGCCCTCGCTGGACGATATACTCTCGCAATTGCGCCGACGTTCTATTCTGCCCCAGCAAGTCGGGGACATTTTTCATCTTCTCCGAAGGCAAGGCAACAAAGCAGTCCATGAAGATGTGGGTACGCCCAGCGATGCCCTCGCGGCGCTGAAGCTGGCGCGCAATCTCGCCATCTGGTTCCATCAGGCTTACAATAATCAGCCGGGCTTTCGGGCGGGGCCGTTTGTGCCGCCTGCCTCCTCTCTAGCCGTTTCCGAAGAATTGAGAATCGAGCTTGCCGACTTGCGCGCGCAGGTGCGTGCGAGCCTTGATGCCGAGGCTGAGGCGCGCCTGGCAGCGAACGATGCGGAAACGGCGAGGCGCGAGGCATTGGAAAATGCCGATCAGCGCGAGAAGGAGCGCATCTTCTGGGAAGCATATGCTGCGGAAACCGAAGCGAAGGCGGCCGCGGCCGAGCAAGAACTCGCGATCATTCAGAAACAGGCAGAGGCGGAAGCACCAGCACAACTCGACTTGCTCGCGTCAATGGCGGCGACGGCAGCCGATGCCATCGAACTCGACGAGAAATCGACGCGGGTTCTGATCGACGAGCAGCTTCGCAACGCCGGCTGGGAGGCCGACAGTGCAGTGATGCGATACGCCAATGGCGTCCGGCCGGAATTCGGTCGCAACATGGCGATTGCCGAATGGCCGACGACCAGTGGTCCTGTCGATTATGCCCTTTTCGTGGATGGCGCCTGTATCGGCGTGATCGAGGCAAAGCGAGGCGCGACTGATGTTCCGGGCAGGTTGGGTCAGGCCCAGCGCTACGCCCGCGATATTGTGTTGGATATCGACGCTCTGCCGGCGGGCGGCCCCTGGGTCGATGGCGACCAACGTTTTCGCATACCCTTCATGTTCGCGACGAACGGGCGGCCCTATGTAAAACAGCTCGCGGTGAAATCGGGGATCTGGTTCTGGAATGCGCGAACGACAGAAACACCGCGTGCACTAGCCGAATGGTTTTCTCCCCGCGATCTCATCGAGCGGCTTGAGCAAGAAGTCGGCGAGCCGATCGCCTCCGTGGCCGAGCGCGAAGTCGGCGTTTCCGGGTTGCGGCCGTATCAGGCGCAGGCGGTCGCGGCGGTCACCGAAGCGATCGACGGAGGACAGCGTGCCATCCTGCTGGCAATGGCGACCGGCACTGGCAAAACGCGCCTTGCGATCGCGCTGATGTACGAACTCCTTCGCGCGAAGCGCTTCCGGCGCATCCTTTTCCTCGTCGATCGCAATGCGCTCGGCCGCCAAACGCTCGACGCGATGTCGACGACGGATACGTCGGGTTTCCTGAAGTTCGACCAGGTCTTTCCGGTCGCGGATCTGGCGACGAAATTTCCCGAAGCGACGACCCGTGTGCAGGTCGCGACCGTGCAAGCGATGGTTCGTCGCCTGTTCGACGAGATTGACGGCGAGCGGGCCACGCCCGGCACCTACGACCTGATTATCGTTGACGAGGCCCACCGCGGCTACACGCTCGATGCCGAATTGCGCGAGGACGATCTGGAGTTTCGCAGCCTCGACGATTATCTGTCGGCCTATCGCCGCGTGCTCGATTATTTCGATGCCACGACGGTGGCGCTGACCGCGACTCCGGCGCTGCACACGCGCGAGATTTTCGGCCGGCCGGTCTTTTCCTATGGCTATAGACAGGCCGTCATCGATGGCTATCTGATCGACCACCGTCCACCGCGGCGTATCACCACCGCGCTTAGCCAGACCGGCATCGTCTTTGAACAGGGCGAGGAAGTGTCGATCATCGATCCCCGGACCGGGCAGCTCGACCTGTTTAACCTGGAGGATCAGGTCGATTTCGAGGTCGCCGACTTCAATCGCAAGGTCTACACCGAACCGTTCAATAAGGCCGTGGCGCAAGCGGTCGCGGCCGAGTGCCCGCCCGACCAGCCGGGCAAGACCTTGCTCTTCGCCGCGCGCGACGACCACGCCGACATTCTCGTCAAGGCGCTGCGCGAGGCGCTCGAAGAGGAATATGGACCGCAGCCGCACGACATGGTCCAGAAGATTACGGGAAGCATCGACAAGCCGCTCGATGCGATCAAGGCTTTCAAGAACGACCCGCGGCCCAAATATGTCGTGACGGTCGACTTGCTCACCACCGGCATCGACGTGCCGGCGATCACCAACCTGGCCTTTGTCCGCCGCGTCAACAGCCGCATTTTGTACGATCAGATGATCGGCCGCGCGACCCGCCGCTGCGACGAAATCGGCAAGGACTATTTTCGCATCTTCGACGCCGTCGATATTTATGCGAATTTGCAGGACTTCACCGACATGCGGCCGGTCGTCGTCGATCCCGCGCTGAGCTTCGCGGATCTGGTCCGCGACCTCAAGCGCGCGCCGACCGACGCGGATCGCGCAATCGTCCGCGACCAGATCGTTGTCAAACTGCGCCAGCGGTTGAAGCGGCTGAACGACGACCAGCGCGAGGCGATGGCAGAGGTGCTGGGCGACCTGTCCGAATTGCCCGACCGGCTGAAGGACGCCCCGCCCGCCGAAACGATCGCGCTGTTCCGCCAGCACCCATCGCTCGCCGCGCTGCTCGACACGCCCGACCGGCGCAAGGGCGACGGGATCTACCTGTCCGAACATGACGACGAGCTGATCTCGATCGATGACGATTATGGCGAGAAAGCGTCGCCCGCCGACTATATCTCCGGGTTCGAGGCGTTCATCCGGGCGAATATGAACGCGGTGCCGGCACTGATCGCGGCGACGCAGCGTCCGCGCGACCTGACCCGCGCCGAGCTCAAGGAGATCGCACTGCTTCTGGATGCTGAAGGATATTCGGAGGCACGTCTGCGCCGCGCCTATGGCACCGCACGCAACGCCGATATCGCGGCGCATATCATCGGCTTCGTCCGCCAGGCGGCGCTCGGCGATCCGCTCGTTCCCTATGAGACGCGCGTCGAGAATGGTGTGCAGGCGATCCTCGCGGGCCGCGACTGGACGCAGGGCCAGCGCCGCTGGCTGCAACGCATCGGCCGCGCGCTGAAGGATCAGCCGGTCGGCGACGCGGCGCTATTATCCGATCCGCTGTTCGCCCAGAATGGCGGCTTCCCCGTGATCGACAAGGAATTCGATCACAAACTTGGCGAGGTGCTGATGGACCTGAACGCCGCGATCTGGGATAGCGGCGCCGCCGCATAAGGAGTGACAAGTTGAATCCCGCCAGCGATCTCGTGAACAAGCTGTGGCGCCTGTGCGCGCTGCTGCGCAAGGACGGCATCACCTATCAGCAATATGTCACCGAACTGACCTATCTGCTGTTCCTAAAAATGGCGTCCGAACAGAAGGACGAGGGCCGGATTCCGGAGCAATATCGCTGGCGCGCGATTACTGCCGCGAACGAGGCGGAGGTGCTGCAACGCTATCGCCAGGCGCTGGTCGATCTCGGCAATCCCGACAAGGTCAGCGACCGTTCGGTGGTCGCCATTTTCCAGAACGCGACGACCGTCGTCCGCGAACCCGCCACGCTGCGCAAGCTGATCGACGCGATCGACGGCCTCCACTGGTTCAGCGACGAGCGCGATGCATTCGGCGACGCCTATGAAGGCCTGCTCCAGAAGATGGCGGAGGAGACCAAGCGCGGCGCCGGGCAATATTTCACCCCGCGCGTGCTGATCGACGTGATGGTCAATCTGATGCAGCCGCAGCCGGGCGAAGTGATCCAGGACCCGGCGGCGGGCACCGGTGGCTTCCTGATCGCCGCAGATCGCCACATGCGCGACGCCACCGACGATTATTTCGCACTCTCGCCCGCGCAGCAGAAGTTCCAGCTAGGCCAGGCGATCCGCGGCATCGAGAATGTGCCCGACACCTTCCGTCTGCTGCTGATGAACCTGCACCTGCACAAGATCGACCCGGACCATCTTGACCTCGGTGACACGCTTTCACCCAAGGGCAGCGGCACGCAGTTCAAAAATGCCGGCCTGATCCTGACCAACCCGCCCTTCGGCCCGGCGGGCGGGCCGCCGACGCGCGACGACCTCACCATCACCGACCGCGTATCTTCCTATCAGCTACCGTTCGTCGAGCACGTTATCCGCGCGCTGCGGCTGGGCGGGCGCGCGGCGGTGGTGGTTCCGGATAACGTCCTGTTCGACGAAGGGCGCGGCAAGGCGCTGCGGCAACGGCTGATGAGCTGGTGCAACCTCCACACCATCCTGCGCCTGCCAACCGGCATCTTCTATGCGCAGGGCGTGAAGACCAACGTGCTGTTCTTCACCCGCGCCGATGACGAAGCGCCGACGAAGGATGCCACCGAAGCGGTGTGGATTTACGACATGCGATCGGGCGCGCCCGCCTATGGCAAGACCAACCCGATCCGCCCGGACGATTTCTCCGAGTTCGTGAAGGCGTTCGGCGACGATCCGCTGGGGCGCGCCAACCGCACCGACACGGGCGAGGAAGGCCGCTTCCGCCGCTTCACCCGCGATGAGATCGCCGCGCGCGGCGAAAATCTGGACATTCACTGGCTGAAGGCTACCAGCGACGAGGCCGAGGACGGACTGGAAACCCCTGAGGACATCGCCGCTGCGATCGAGGGCCATCTGAAACTGGCGCTGGAGGAAATCGGCGCGCTGGTGACGGATCTGGGGGGGGAAGCAAATGCGTCAGAATTGGCGGAGGCGGCGGAGTGACGCTGCCGGAGGGGTGGAGCGCCCCGCTAATTGGTGACCTGACCGAGGTGGTCACCAAGGGAACGACGCCAACATCGTTAGGCTTTAGTTACGTAGATTTTGGGACGCGCTTCGTAAAAGCGGAAAGCCTTAGGCACCGGCGGATCGAGCACCAATTGTGCTCAGCTATCGAAGACGACGCGCATGAGGCGCTGCGTCGATCTCAGCTGCGCGAAGGGGATGTTTTATTCACAATCGCAGGCACCTTGGGTCGCGTAGCGCTTGTTCGCGATACTGACGTGCCAGCAAATACCAATCAAGCAGTTGCAATACTTCGGCCATATGCGCAATGTGATTCCGAATATCTCAGCCGGTATTTAGAGGCAGTCGCGCAGTCGAGCGTTGTCTCTACAGGGGGGCGAGGAACTGGTCTGCAGAATCTCAATCTCGCTCAAGTTTCCGCGATCAAAGTCGCATTTCCACCACTCTCCGAACAGCGCCGCATCGTTACGAAGCTGAACGCGCTGACCGCCCGCCTCGCTCGCGCGCGGACGGAACTGGATCGGGTGACGGTGCTGGCGGACCATCTGCGGCGTGGCATCCTCACCCGTGCTTTTTCCGGAAAGCTGACCTCGGACTGGCGCGCCGAACATGGGCGCGGCGATGCCGAGTGGCCGGTGCGCGCGCTAAGCGACATCGCTGAAGTGCAAGGCGGCATCCAGGTCGGCAAGAAGCGCCCAAAGGGCGCTGTCCTTATAGACACCCCGTATCTCCGCGTGGCGAATGTTCAGCGAGGATGGTTGAAGCTCGAAGAGGTCAAGACATTGGGGGTTACGGCCGAAGAGCGTGCGCGCCTCTTGCTCAGCGATGGCGACATATTGATGAATGAGGGCGGCGATCGGGACAAGCTAGGCCGAGGCTGGGTTTGGCGAAACGAAGTGGCCGACTGCATTCACCAGAACCACGTTTTCCGCATCCGCCTCAACGACGATCAGTTCCCGCCAGAGTTTGTGTCGCATTACGCGAACGAGTTCGGCCAACCGTATTTCTTCGATCAAGGGACACAGACGACCAATCTTGCTTCGATCAGCAAGCGGCGCGTCATGGCGCTTCCTGTGCCAGTCCCTGACGCAGATGAGGCGACCGAAATCGTCCGGCGGATCGATGCCGCCTTCGCCCGAGCCGACCGGATGGAGGCTGAAGCTGCCCGTGCCCGCGCGCTGATCGACCGGCTCGAGGCGGCAATCCTCGCCAAGGCGTTCCGCGGCGAACTGGTGCCGCAGGACCCCGATGACGAACCCGCCAGCGTCCTGCTCGATCGCATCCGCGCCGAGCGCGCCGCCGCGCCCAAACCGAAGCGTGGGCGGCAGGCGAAACGGGACATTGGGGGGTGACGTGAACGAAGCAGGGTTTCGCGCCTGGCTGGAGGCGAATTACGGGGCAAACACGGTTGCGACCAAACTGTCCGAGGCTCGGCAACTGGCGAAGGCCTATGGCGATCTGGATATACTTTACGACGAAGATGGGCTGGCTTCGGTGATGGAAAGCCTGCGTTATTCGGCTGCAGACAAGGCCGAGAACCGCCCCAATCCGTCCAAAGTCCCGCTCACGAGTGATCTATATCGCGATCTCAGCAACCTGCGGACGACCGTCAATTACTACAGAAACTACCGCGAGGGAGGAACCCGGGTCGAGTCCGGCGGAGGTGGCGTGATGACCGACGACGAAATCCTGCAACGATTTAGCGGGAAATCAGGCTTCAGGGAGTGGTGCGCAGGCTGGTCATCGCCCGACCGTGCTGCATTCTTCCGCGTGGCGCGTGCGCTGCACGACGCGGGTGTCGACTGGTATCATGTCAACCTCGACAGGCAGGTTCGCTGTGGCCGAAAAAAGCAGAATGCCCTCGACGCCAATGAGGTCTTCATGGTCCTATCGACCATCAAAGGAAGCTGCTGGGTCCGCAAATCGGCCGACCGGACAGCGCTTGGGCTTCCCGAGGTCGGCGTTTCGCTTTCCCAATTTGCCGATGCCATCGAAGCGCACCCTGAATCACTGGACCGGTTTGTCAGCGGCACAGGGTACTGGCCCGACGAGTTGTCGCCTGATTCAGCGACGGCAGACGAAGACAGCGGTGCTGGCCTATCGGCTCCGACGGTCTCGCAGCCGACAAACCTGATCTTGTATGGCCCCCCTGGCACCGGCAAAACCTATGCGACCGCCGCAGAAGCCGTCAGGCTGTGCGGCGAAGCTGTTCCGGACGATCGCGATCAGTTGATGCAGCTCTATCGGTCGCTACACCAGAAAGGGCGAATTGGATTCGTCACCTTTCACCAGAATTTCAGTTATGAGGATTTCGTCGAGGGATTGCGCCCGGTCACGTCGGCGCAAGGCGATGACCCCAACCAAAGTGCGGGTTTCAGCCTCCAGCCCCAGGATGGCATCTTCAAACTGATCGCCGATCTTGCCGCAAGCAACCGGGGAAAGGCAGTCGGCGACGCCCCCGCGATCGATCGCAGCCGGAAGATCTTCAAAATGTCGCTCGGGCGCAGTTGGGCATCCGAGGATGACGCGATTTATCAGGACGCAATCCGCGGCGGCTACGTCGTGCTGGGCTGGGGCGGCGAGGTGGATTGGTCGGACCCACGCTATGACGCGTGGGAGGCGATCAAGGAACGCTGGAGGCAAGACCATCCCGACGCGAGCGGCAACGATCCCAACATGTCGCAGATGTATACGTTCCGTATCGGCATGCAGATCGGCTCGCTGGTCGTAATCTCGGACGGCAACCGCAAGTTTCGCGCCATTGGTGAGATTACCGGCGCCTATCAGTTCGTGCCGGGCCCCAACGGCGAGTATAACCATCGCCGCCCCGTGCGCTGGCTGTGGCACAGCGAGGAAAGCCTGCCACGCGAACTGATTTACGACAAGGAGTTGAGCCAGGTTTCGGCCTACCAGATGAACAGTCGGCACGTAAACTGGGACGGGCTGGAACAGATTGTGGCCGGCGGGGACGATGCGAATGCTCGCGGGGCACCGGAATCGTTCGTGCTGATCATCGACGAGATCAATCGAGCCAATATCTCGAAGGTGTTCGGCGAGTTGATCACGCTCATCGAAACAGACAAGCGCCTCGGCATGCTCAACGCGCTCACCGTCCGTTTGCCCTATTCTAAACAGGAATTCGGCGTCCCGGCGAACCTCCATATCATCGGTACGATGAATACCGCCGACCGCTCGATCGCGCTCCTCGATACGGCGCTGCGGCGCCGCTTCGACTTCCGCGAACTGGCGCCCGATGCTGGAGAGCTTCCTGAAAAGGTGGGCGGCATCCCACTCCGCCGCGTGCTGGAGGTCATTAACGACCGCATCGAATATCTTATCGACCGTGAGCACCGCATCGGCCACGCCTTTTTTCTGGGCCGGGGCGGACGTGATCGCGAAGCCATAGATGCGACAATGCGCAACAAGGTCATTCCTCTGCTTCAGGAATATTTCTTCGAGGACTGGTCGCGCGTTGCGTCTGTGCTTGGCGAAAAGCCCCGCAGGGGTGGCGCCTTCCTCTTATGCCGCGAACTAAGCGATCCCACGGGAAGCGATGGCGAGAAGCGCGAAAGCTGGAGCGTGCTGCGCCGCTTCGCTGATGACGCCTATGACCGGCTGATCGGCAAGGCATCGGTCGCACCTGATGCAGTGACCGAAGAGGGCGCCGAATGACCCATCGCACGGTCCACGAATGGGGCTGTGTCTCGGTGGGTGACGACGGTTTTACTCGTAGTCAGGCCGATGCTCTCTTGGCGACCGCTCGTGCGCATCGCCTCGGCGGCACCGATGGCACCGACATATTGTGCGATCATCATCGGCATTTGCGAGCCCGCCAGATGGTCGGCGTCATCGCGGCGCGTGGCGCCAGCCTAGAAATCCTGCCCAAGGTTGACCCGGCTATTTCTGACGACGCCCCGTCGACCGTCCGCGGCCGGTTGATGCATATGCTCAATGTTGCAGTGGGGCTCGATATTTCGGCCGGCGAGGCGTCGGCGATGTCCCATCGTGCCGACAGCCTGCTCGACCTGTTCATCACATTGTTCGCCGATCGGTTGCTTTCGGAAGTTCGTCGCGGGTTGCCGCGGCAATATAAGCATGTTGAGGACGACCTGTTGGCGCTCCGCGGACGCTTGGACATCATACGGCAGTTCACGGTTCATGCCGTCCGCCCTGATCGTCTCGCTTGCCGGTTCGACGCATTGTCGGTCGACATACCTCTGATGCAGATCATGAAGGCGTGCGTGCTATTTGTTTCTCGGCACACGCAATCAATGGCGACGCAGCGTAAACTCGCCGAACTTCGTTTTTTGCTCGACGAGGTGCGAACAATCACGCCGAGCGCGCTGCCGTGGAAACGGGTTCGCATCGACCGGGCGAGCCGGCGGTGGAGTTCCTTGCTGGAACTCGCGCGGTTGCTCCTTGGCCAGCGTTGGCAGGAGACCCATGCCGCAAGTCATGAACCCGAAGGCATTTCAGTGCTCTTTCCCATGAACGATCTGTTCGAAGCCTATGTGGCTGTCCAGCTCCGCCGGGCTCTCGCCGATAGTGGGCTGGATGTCGTGACGCAGGGCGGCCTTCGCTATTGCCTTGGTCCATGGCGGGAAGGCGAGGATACGGTCGGGACCAGCTTTTCAACCCGGCCCGACATATTGGTACGACGCGGCAGCGAGGTCGAAATTATCCTAGATACCAAGTGGAAGAACCTGACCAACGGTGTGAGCCAGGCCGATGTCTATCAGATGATGGCCTATGCTCGGATTTACCATTCGCCTCGTCTTGTTCTTCTGTACCCCGCCGTACCGGGCGCAAACGGCCGAGAAGTTGAGATGCATGGACTCGCAAGTGGTCGCGAACGGTTGGAGATTGCAACCGTGGCGGTCGACGGTAGCGAGGCTGAATTGCGCGAGGAGCTGAGGCACCTGATATTTCCTCGCATGCACGCCTGAGGCGCTCGGCCCAGAATATCCTCAAGCCGGAAAGCGCTGAAGAGCAGAGTAAGCATCGAAGCCAACGCTTCGCGCCGTCACTAGTGAATGACCGCTTTCGGGCACAGCGTGTTCAGGACCGCAACGACCAATATCAGGCGAATGCCGACCGGCGGTTTTTTAACGCGCCGTCCAATTGATCGCTTTCGCCCTTCGACGCCTCAGGTTGGCCGCAAATCGATCTGGGGTAGGCTTCGATTGAGTTGAGCAATAGAAAGCCCAAAAATGTTCGCGTTGTATTGCCACCGCACAAACTGCTCTAATAGCAGGCGATTTTCAGCCTCAAGTTGGGCGACTTGGTTTGAGAGACGTGAAATACGATCTTGTGCCGCTCGCATGCTAATCGAGGAAGCAGTGTAGCCGGATTCAACCTGGAGACGATCCTTGGTCGTACTAAACGCGATCGCGATACGCGCCGTTCTCGCAAGTGTTTGCCGCGCGGGTCGCCGGAAAATCAGCCCCTCGCATCTCTTGGATAACATCTCCCATGAAAGCGGTCCCTTCCATCCCGCAAGGAGGTCAACAATCTTTTTGATCTCGGAATCTGTAAGTTTCCTCGCCATCATTCCGCACCGAGCGAAGGAAGGCGGGGCTGGATGATCTGGTCATATCCTCTATGAATCAATGCCCTGCGCGCAGGGCTGAATTCTTTAGGATTTGCAATGCGAATGATTGATCCGTCGGGTATTTCCGGATCCTGCATAATCTCTATCAAACTTTGAAGCCTGGCGTGCGTCTCACTTTGTACACGAGTCCAAGGATCTGCCCCGTACGCGCCCTCTGCCGCCCCTTCTTTCGCCTTCTCCATCTCCTTTTCGACCAGCTCTAGCTGTTGCCTGAGTCCCTGAAGGCGCCCGTCACCTTTTACGCAAACCTGTTCTGTGCAACTCAGGCAGTCACGGAATCGTTGGCAGGGGGACATCACGAAATCGTGAATGCAGAACCCGAACTCTGTAATATGTGCGGTTGGCTTCTCCAACGCGTTGAATTCCGCCGTCGTCATTGGAAGGGCAGCTTTAATCTGCTCGGCGATCTCGAGTTCTGACTTACTTCGAACAAGCGTGGGATCGTGCTCGCGGAGCATGGCGACCAGCTCAAACTCTGACCGATGATCGTAAGCTCTATTTTGCTTTACGTCCTTAGATCCTCGCCAACGGGCAATTTCGGAACTGGGTAGTCCACCTCGATGAGCGAATGTCGTGATCAAATGCCGAAATTGATGAGATGTCACTTTCAGGCGATGCTCTCGTCCAGCGTTAAAGCCATGGCGATCAAAAAAACTGGCGCTTGCCTTCTCTAGGCTGTCGGTGAGTTTATCGTTCAAACTGTTATTGTTAGGGCGCCACAAGCTAAGTTCGACACTAGAATGGGAATATGCAATTTGATTTTGCTTAAAGCAGAATAGATTATCGCTAAATTTTACGACTTTATCTTTAGAAATATAGGGGAAGAATCGATTTTCCCTGATCACTTCAGCGCGAAGCCAAGCCGAAAAATTAGCGACCGTAGTCATTCGAAATGAACCAGCCTTTTGAAATTGGAGTCCTTTTAACGAACGGAATTTTCCAATCAGCTCTTTGATCGCCGTACGAGAGAGTAGGCCGTCTACCCCTGCGTGTGCTGAAAACCCTGGGAAAGAATGGGTGTCTCCAGACTCGACCCATCTGGCGAATTCACGTGCGGGAGCCGAAATCTCTCTAAGGCGGGCAATCGACAATTTGGCGATATCTACCATGGGCGCTGGAATCCATTTGATCATGGGGGCGCCACCCTTTTTAGGCCGGAAGGCCCAACCATATGCGGTGGAGCCATCGCGCTTGCGCTCTTCGACCTCGCAATCAACGTGAAGCTCCAGAATTTCAGAAATTCGGCTTGGCGCGCAAAGTAACATCGCCGCTGCGCTCGTCACGAAAATGTCGGCGGCATGGGTTGGGCCGCGCGCGAAGATTGATGCAATCGCGTGCACGGCCTCCGGATCGGGAAGCTTCGCTTCGCGCCGCTCTTTGGCTTTTGCCCCCGTACGCACTGTGTCGATCGGCCGACGGATTGGGCTCTTCCAATCAAGAGAATGCGCCACCAACCGATGTTCCGCTAAAAACTGAGCTAGCCGAGCAATCTCTCGGCCGGGGGCATAGGGAGCTTCGTAGCAATTGCGCGCAATTTGGGCTGCCGCATCCAGCACTGAGATATTAATGGTGCTAGGGTCAGCTGCGTCAGTCTGTTCGATGAGCGCGCGCTCTACGCATTTGAGCGCGCGTAATTCGGCTTTGTGCTCATTCGGAGCATGAGTGTGCCGATAACGAAAATAGGCTTTCGCGAAATCACAGAACGGTTGCGCCAGAGGTTGCGTTACACCGCCAATAACACTGCTTTGGTCGATATTCCCAAATGTGACTTTGGCCTCTCGCCAGACGCTATTGGACCAGTCAAGATTCGGTCCGAATAGCGTGAGATCTTCTCGGCACATGCGTATGAATTCGGCCATATTGGCGCTGGCCGTTAATTCGTGTTGCGGGATAAATACCAAAACGTCAGCCATTGGGCTGTCCAATGCTGGCTTTGCGTTCATCGCACAGCTGAATTACGCGACTTACCGCTAGAATCGTTCGATCGGTAATTGTCGATACGGGTGATTGGCCTGCGATCCGGGCGACGCGCTCGTTCTCCGATAAAAGCCGATCTAGTACTTCTCTATGGGGACCATGAAGCCAAGGTTGGAAGTTCCTACAAGTGTAGCAGGCGATGGGTGCTAAGGCGCCGCAAAAGCCATAATGACCGCAGGTCCCTGCCGTCTTTCCTCCATTGGTACGCACACGGCTAGACGGATCGTCGCCGCGAAGGGCAGTAGCTTCGGAGTCCACCAATTTACCGCTAAATGCCTGCGCGATGGGCGCCAGCTGCAATGCGACTGCCTCATTTATCGCGTCAACATATTCCGGGACATTTTCCACGTAGATTTTTACATTTTGGGTATCGGTATGATCGAGCAGTTCTGCAATTATCAATTCGCCGTGTCCGGCTCGCGCAGCGCGAGTGCCATTTGTTCGCCGAAACCGGGTGGGGTAAATATGCATCGGCGCCCCCGTTCGCTCGGAAATAACGGAGAGCGATGTCGCGATTTTCATTGTGCGGGTCGATATCGTCGTTGGATTGAGATGCATAAAATCAGCCGGCAACGAGCTGCGGCGCATCGCGGTCATCCGCGCGTATTTTTTTACTTCGCGCCAATTTGGGAACAGCGGCAGCTCTCTTAAATCTAAGTCATCGAGCCCATCAAGCCTAGCCACTCTCTCGGCGTTCGCCTCGATTAGCGCTTCAATGACTGCTCCGTTATCGCTGTTAAGTGCGAACGGTTTGAATTCGCCCCGGAAGCTGGAGTTCCGAACCTTTGCTCTGGGGACGTTCAGGACATACTCGGTGAGGCCATCTTGGGCGCGCGCAATGATCAGGTCTTTCACCTTTAGGTCGCTTAACTGAACAGGACGCCGACCGCTGAACGCAAGCAGCATTACTAATGCGAAGTCTCCAATGGAGAGTTTTTTGTCTTGGAATTTGTCTGTCACTGCCGAGTAGAATGCTTCAAACTCTAGATCCGTGAGCGCTCCGTCATGTGGATCCTGAAGCTGGACCGCTTCCCCTTTAATATTACCAGGAAGGGTCCAGCCGTTGATCATCTGAAGGAGGCCCCCGCCCAATCCGGCATATCTGAGCTTGCTCCAAGTGCGGATTAACCCCGCTATCACGCCTACATACCAGATATCGCGTTTTTCAAGTGACGCGCGGTAGTTAGCCAAAGATTGGGCGTCGATTGCGGAGATTGGCTGCGACTCGCTGCTCGCCCAAATCGCATAGTGCTTAAATCGTGCCCATATTGCATAAGTGTGCGAAGCAGATTTAGTAATGGCATATTTAGAAAGAACTTTTCTGAGTGAATCAATAAGATCAGTCGTGACGTACGGAGACATGAGGTCCCAGTTTATTGAATGCTGTCGAGACAATATCCAGATATTGCTTTTCAGTTCAAACTTGTATCCGTTCCTAGTCGTATATGGCAGGCGAGGGTGACTTTCACTCGGACTAAGGTTCATGAGAATTCATTCTCCAAGCGTTCTGAGCCTCTTTCTGCGCCTTGAGCGCTTCGGCTTGGACCTCGCTTTCAATGTAGGCCCGCGCAGATCCTGATCCTTCGGCCCAGCCGAACTTCGCCTCCAGGAGTCTCTCGATCCGCTCTTCAGGGATATCTTGTTCGCGCAGTTGCCGATAAAATCTGGTCGCCGCGTTGTGACGGAAAATGTGGGGGTGAACGTGTTGGCAGCCTCGCGGCAATTTAGCGGACAATGCCGACGTCACCTTGGTTAAGGCTTGGCGCGAAATTGGATCGCCGGCTCTGCCGCTTCGAGAGCCTCGGGTTGATACAAATAGCATGGGGTGATGGCGTGCGCGGTGGAACTGGCGTCTATCCGAGAGCACATAGCAACTTAAGCGTGATGCTAATTCATCCGAAAGAGGCAACCTACGATCGAGCGTTTTGACGACGGGCTGATACTGGCGAGGGTCTTCGTGATCATGGTGTCGGCGCTCGATAACGATTTCCTGAGCTTGGAAATCTATGTCCGGTACTTTGATTGCCAGCAACTCGCCGGCCCTGAGGCCGAGCTCGTTCAGCATTAAGATAATGAGGCCATTTCGATTGGCCGTCAGCGCAGCGAATGGATTATCAGCGTGATCGGTCTGGGCTATATTGAGGAGCGCCGCTTCTTCTTTCGACAATTGGGCCTTTTTAGCGCTGCTTCCTGCGCGACGCCTGATCGTCGGCCGCCGTTCCTTAAGCTCGGCGGACATCTCGTCGATCTTTTCTGCGGTCAATTCGTCGACAGATCGAGCCTCGCGTTCAATTAGATGGATGGCGAGCCACCTCACATACTCCGCAACGTACGACAGCCTAGAGTAAATGTACTGGTTGTTCAGTTTGGCGCCACGTTTGTGAGCGCGGGCTCGTGCACCTTCAAGGCCGCTCGCTCGGGATGTTTTTGGCCTTGGCTCTGCCGGACCATCATCAGTGGCTAAATGGCATAGGGATTCCACGAGGTCTTCGAGCTCAGCCGACGTAAGGAAATTCCGCCGTTGAAAGCGAGCAACGAGGTCGATGCCTTTGCGCTCTGCCCATTGAAGTAGGCGGCGGATGGCGCCGAGGGCTGCCCACGCAGTTTGGGGGGCTTTTGACGAGTTCCGATAGCGAGAGGTCGCGAAGAGGGTTGGGTACCACTCAGGTATGCCATTCGTTCCGCACATAATGGGGTAGCGCTCGCCGCTCTCGAAGCGAATAAACGTAATCTTTGCACTGCCTATACCATCCACAAAAAACGACTCACTGCCAATTAAACTTCAAAGAATGATAGTTAGGTCGTTGCATTTAATCAATATCGCGAAAATCTTCATTCAACTGCAGTTTTTGTGGAAAAAATGTGACTGTTTAATCTTCGGATGTTTGTGGAACTTTTGGGATAAATTATCTTTGGTGACATTAAATTTTTCCACAAATATCCTAAAGGAGGCAGAATTTTGACATGCGAAGTGTCGTTCTGCGTGACGGGGAGCGCGTCAATGAGGGGACCCAAAGTCAGGGTGCAAAATTGCAAGCGCTGTGGCGGACAGCGCCTCCGGCGAATCAATCTCACTGGAGCGTTGTTCGAAGTCGGAGAACCGGATCCCAGCGCAAAGCTGAGGGCTCGGACATCGAACGATGTGTGCCGAGCTTTGGCCTCAATCGGAGATGGTCTCTCAACAAACGATCAAGGTGGCATTTATGTCGGGATCGAAGCCGTTCTTCGATCCCAACAATTTTACGCTAATGGACTTATTTTCAACGTTTTAATAGTTCAAACGCAACAGAAGTTTTGAGGTGGTTCCTAGAACGGAACGTCGTCGTCCAGATCGTCGTCGAACGGCGGGCGTCCGCCGCCCGAGCTGCCGCCGCCGCCCTGGTTCCAGCCGCCGCCCGAGCCACCACCCGAACCGCCACCCTGATCCCAGCCGCCCGACGAGCCGCCGCCCTGCGACCAGCTGTCGCCGCCGCGCGAGCCGCCACCGCCGCCGCCCGGTGCGCCGTCGAGCATCGTCAGCGTGCCGCCCATGCCGGCGATCACGATCTCGGTCGTATATTTGTCGTTACCGTCGCGGTCCTGCCATTTGCGCGTGCGCAGGCTGCCTTCGATATAAACCTTCGAGCCCTTTTTCAGGTAACGCTCGACCACGCCGATCAAGCCTTCGCCGTTGATCACGACCTGATGCCACTCGGTGCGCTCCTTGCGCTCGCCGGTCATCCGGTCCTTCCACTGCTCGGACGTCGCGATGCGGAGATTCGCGACCTTGCCGCCGTTCTGGAACGACTTGATTTCGGGATCGGCACCGAGGTTGCCGATCAAAATTACCTTGTTGACGCTGCCAGCCATCCGCCGCTCCGCTCCGCTAAAAGTTGGGAGGATCAGCCTAGGCCAAAGGCGACGGCTGTCCAGTAAGTGATTCCAGCCGCGACATAGGCGAGCAGGAACAAATAGCCAACCATGAAGAGAGGCCATTTCCACCCGTTGGTCTCGCGGCGGGTGATCGCGATCGTCGAAATGCACTGCGGCGCGAAAACGAACCAGGCGAGGAATGCGAGCGCGGTGGCGATACTCCAGCGGCCCGCGATGCGGTCGCCGAGCGCCTCGGCCATCGCATCCTCGTCGTCGCCCGCGTCGATCGCATTCGCGGTCGCCATCGCCGACACCGCAACCTCGCGCGCCGCCATCGCGGGGATCAGCGCGAGTGCGATGTCGTGGTTGAAACCGATCGGTTTGACGACGACCTCGAGCGCGCGCGCGATGCGGCCGCCAGCGCTATACTCGACCTGGCTCTGGCCCGCCGGCGCCTGCGGAAAGGTCAGTAGCAGCCACAGGACCACCGTCGTCGCGGCGATGATCGTGCCCGCGCGGCGCAGGAAGATCCACGCGCGCTGCCACAAGGCGATAATAATGTCGTTCAGCCGCGGCCACTGATAGCGTGGCATTTCCATCATGAAGCCCGTGGCATTGCCCTTGGTCACCGATCGCCGCAGCACGAACGCGACGAGCAGCGCGCCGACGATGCCGCTGATGAACAGGCCGAAGAGCACGAGTCCTTGCAGCCCGATCGGCGTCCCGCCGACCTTTTGCGCCGGGATGAAGGCGCCGATGATCAGCGTGTAGACCGGCATGCGCGCCGAACAGGTCATCAGCGGCGCGATCAATATCGTCGTCAGCCGATCCTTTTCGTCGGGAATCGAGCGCGTCGCCATGATGCCGGGGACGGCGCAGGCGAAGCTCGACAGCAGCGGGATGAAACCGCGCCCCGACAATCCGACCTTGCCCATCAGACCGTCCATCAGGAACGCCGCGCGCGTCATATAGCCCGATGCCTCGAGCAAAAGGATGAAGAGGAAGAGAATCAAGATCTGCGGCAGGAAGACGACGACCGCGCCGACCCCCGCGAGCAGCCCCTCGACCACCAGTCCGCGCAGGAAATTGTCGGGGAAGGTGCCGACCACCCACGTCTGAACCACGCCGATCGCACCTTCGAGTGCGTCGGCGAACGGTGTCGCCCATGAAAACACCGCCTGGAACATCACGAACATCAGCGCGACGAGGATGATGAGGCCACCAACCGGATGGAGCACGATATTGTCGACGCGCTGCGTCCAGCGGCGCACCGGCGTCTCATCGACCGTCGCGACGCGCGCGATCGCGCGTGCGCGCTGGTGCAGCGAGGCGTCGTTCGCGGGCGCGGCGAGCGCGGTACGCGGCTGGTGCGACCGGATCGCCTCGTCGACCGCGGCGAGCAATTCGGTGAGGCCGCGCTTGCGCACCGCGACCGTCGGCACGACGGGCACGCCGAGTTCTTTCGACAGGCGTGCGGCGTCGAGCGTCAGCCCGTCACGCTCGGCAAGGTCGAGCATGTTGAGCGCGACCACCGTCGGCAGGTTCAGCGCGAGCAGTTCGAGCGCAAAGCAGAGATGATTGTCGAGGTTCGCGGCGTCGAGCACGATGATCAGCGCATCGGGGCGTTTTTCGCCTTCCTGTTTGCCGAGCACGACGTCGCGGGTCACCGCCTCGTCGAGGCTTGCGGGGGTGAGGCTGTATGTGCCCGGCAGGTCGATCAGCGATATCGGCCGGCCGTCGGCAAAGCTTGCCTGCCCAGCCTTTCGTTCGACGGTGACGCCGGGATAATTGGCGATCTTTTGCCGCGCGCCGGTCAGCGCATTGAACAGGCTCGACTTACCCGCGTTGGGATTGCCGACAAGCGCAATCGAGGGGATGGCGCCGGTCATGCCGCGGGCTCGACTTCGATCGCCGCCGCCTGCCGCGCGCGGATGATCACCTTCATCCGTCCGACGGTGAGCGCAAGCGGGTCGCGCGAAAAGATGCTGCCACGGTGGAGCGGGGTGACCTCGCACCCTTCCAGCAGGCCGAATTCGCGCAGGCGACGTCCTTCGTCTTCGGTCATCGCATTCCAGTCGATGTGCGCGATCCGCACCCGAGCGCCCAGCGGCGTCTTGTCGAGCAAAGCAGTCATTTGCGAGCGGTTATCAATAACGGCAGAAAAGCGCCAGCCCTGCTTTGTAATTTATGATTATCGCCCCGGATAACGCAGCCGCCCGACGAAGCGCGCGAGGCTCGGCCGCTCGATGCCGCGCGCGGCGCGGCGATGCTTCCAGCTTTCGAAACGCATCACCTGGTCGATGCGGCGCGCGAGGAAAGCGCGCGTGTCGGCGAGCCCCTCGCTCTCGTCGTTCAGGAACACCGCCATCGTCGATCCATAGACGGTGCCGAGGATCGCGCGCTTGCTATAGTGGTTATAATCGGTCGCGGTGTCGCCCGCGAGCCGCCACATATGGTCGGCGGCGCGCCAGCCGAGTTTCGCGGCGTGCGGCGCGTTGGTCGGCAGCGCGAGCAAGGCCAGCGCGCGGCGCAGCGATTCGCGGTTTGGGGCGAGCAGGTCGATGCGCGTTTCGACGAGCGTCGTGATCCGTTCGCGAATCTTGAGCGTCGCGAGTTTTTCGGCGGGCCAGCGCCGTTCCATTTCGGCATCGACATCGGCGAACCAGGCGTCGACCATCTCGCGCCCGCCGCCCGGAAAAGCCAGCCGCGCGACATCGGCATCGACGCCGATGCGAGCTGCGGCGTCGAGCAGCGCAGCCTCGCCGAACCCGTCGAAGGCAGCCGATGCGGCGATCAGCGGCGCGAGCGCGGCGCGAATCTCGTCGAGGGTCGGGTCGGCGGGAAGGATCGAGGCCATGAGGTTCAGATAGGCGCCGCGC
This sequence comes from Sphingopyxis sp. YR583, assembly GCF_900108295.1. Taxonomy (NCBI): domain Bacteria; kingdom Pseudomonadati; phylum Pseudomonadota; class Alphaproteobacteria; order Sphingomonadales; family Sphingopyxidaceae; genus Sphingopyxis; species Sphingopyxis sp. YR583. Next base: position 1,639,903 of record NZ_FNWK01000001.1, read on the forward strand.
GGCGGCTCGGCAACCTAATCAAGACCAGCGCGGCACCGACGAGCATACCGCCGAAAATATCGACCGGGCCGAGCAGTTCGTCGAACATCAGCCAGCCGGCCAGCGCGGCGATCGCGGGCTGGATGAGCAGCGTCAGCCCGAGCACAAGCGGCGAGAAGCGCGGCAGCGACCAGATCATCAGCCCTTGCCCGACGACTTGGCTGGTCAGCGCGAGCAGGACCAGCGGGGTCCAGTCGCGCGGCACGATCGCTTCCCCGAGCGCCAGCGCGGTGCCAAGCAGCACGGGGACGCAGACGACCGAGGCGATACCGAGCGCGGTCCATGGCGCGAGCGTGCCGCGCACCCGCTGCATCAGGATGACATAGATGGTGTACAACACGCCCGCGAGCAGGCTCAGCAAGTCACCGAGCAGATAGTCGGCCGATATTTCATAGCTTTGTCCCATGAGCAGCGCCGATCCGGCGAAAGCGAGCAATACCGCGAGCGCCTGCCACCCGCGCGGCCATGTGCGCGTCAGATACACACCCCACAGGACGAGCAGCAGGCTCGCGCAATTGCCGAACAGCGTCGCATTGGCGATCTTGGTATGGAGGATGCCGATGTGCCAGGTCGCAAGGTCGAGCGCGAAAAAAATTCCGGCGATCGCCGCGACCAGCATCGCCCGACGCGGCGGCGCCCTGCCGCCACTTTCGCGCCAGGCAAAGAGCAGGATCAGGGGCAGCGCGATCGTCATCCGCCAGAAGGCCGAGGCGGCCGGCCCGGTATCGGCAAGTCGCACGAGCATGGCGCCGAGCGACAGCGCGACATTGCCGCCGATCAGCGCGGCGAACGCCCAGCGCCCGGCCCCGTTGCCGATGCCCTCGTCAATCCTGTCCATCTTCGCTGTCATTTAGATTTTCTTTTGCTACGTACCATTGTGCCGGCACCGCTGCATCCATAGCTTCGCGGGCCATAGCGACGACCGATGGGGCCGTCGCGAAGAAAGTGAAACGTGGAGGAACCATGGCCGTATCACTATTCGATCCGATCAAATTGGGCGCGATCGACGCCCCCAACCGCATCGTCATGGCGCCGCTGACGCGGGGCCGCGCCGGACCCGGCTTCGTGCCGAACGAACTCGCGCTCGAATATTATCGCCAGCGCGCGTCGGCGGGGCTGATCATCTCCGAAGCCACCGGCATTTCGCAGGAAGGCCTTGGCTGGCCGAGCGCGCCCGGTCTGTGGACCGATGCGCAGGTCGAAGGCTGGAAGCCGGTGACCGACGCCGTGCACGAAGCCGGCGGGCGCATCGTTGCGCAGCTTTGGCATATGGGCCGGCTCGTCCATTCAGTGTTCAACGATGGCAAGCCGCCGGTATCCGCCTCGGCGACCGTGGGCGAAGGCCGCGCGCACACGCCGGTCGGACGCCGCGATCTCGAAGTCGCGCGCCCGCTCGAGCTGAACGAGATTCCGCGCGTGATCGCCGATTATGTCCACGCCGCCGAAAACGCGAAGAAGGCGGGCTTCGACGGGGTGCAGTTGCACGGCGCCAACGGCTATTTGATCGACCAGTTCCTGCGCGACAATTCGAACCTGCGCGACGATGATTATGGCGGCTCGGTCGAGAACCGTATCCGCCTGCTGCGCGAAGTGACCGAAGCGCTGATCGGCGTTTGGGGCAAGGATCGCGTCGCGGTACGCCTGTCGCCCAACGGTGCCACGCAGGGCGTCGATGACAGCGCGCCCGAGAAACTGTTCCCGGCTGCCGCTGCGGCGCTCGATGCACTCGGCATTGCCTTCCTCGAACTGCGCGAACCCGGTCCCGAGGGCACCTTCGGCAGCACCGAAGTGCCCAAGCAGTCGCCCGCCATCCGGCAGGCGTTCAAGGGGCCGCTGATCCTGAACAGCGATTATGACGTGGCGTTGGCCGAAGAGGCGCTTGCGAACGGCGCGGCCGATGCGATCGCCTTTGGGCGCCCCTTCATCGGCAATCCCGACCTGGTCGAACGGATCCGGGATGGCGCCGAATGGGCGGCGGACAATCCGCAGACCTGGTATTCGCCGGGCCCCGTGGGTTACACCGACTATCCGGCGCTGCAGCCGGCATGATGGATATGATCCGGGCGGCTCACGCCGTCCGGATCATCCTTTTTCGGCGAGCGCCTTGTCGATGATCCCGGCGCCGATCGGTCCCAGGACATTGCCGCCGAAGCGAAACAGCGCGAAAACGCCCACGAAGAGGATCAGCGGCTCGACGAAAGCCAGGACGATCGCCGCGATCACCAATCCGAAGAACAGCATCATGAAGCCGCCGGTCAGTTCGGCCTGCCCCTTCTGACCCAGTTCGATCGTGCGCGGCCCCTTCGAATCCCACCATCTCGCGGTGACGACGGTTTTCCGCCCACCGGTTTGCGCCGGCGGCGATGACCGCTGCGGAATGCGAGCGGCTGGCGGCTTGCCGGTCGTCTTCTGGCTCCACGGCTGCTTGCGATTCATTTCGGCGACGGCGGCCGCCATACGCTCGTTCGGGGCCCGCGGCGGCTCGCGCCGCGATATCGGTGCAGCCTGCACAATCGGCGCGGGATGGGGTTCTGCCGGACGCGCCGCCGGCCGGATCGCTTCGACCCCCATCTTGCGATCGTAAAGGTCCATCCGCTCGGCCGCGGTCGGCGGGGTCTGGCCGGTTTCCTTGTCGATCACCACCAGCCGGCCGCCGCGTTCGACGACGGAGAAACGGCTGGGAGGCGGACGATCAACCAATGCCGAATTGTTCCTTCAGCGCGAGCATGGCGAGTGCGGCCTTTGCCGCTTCGCCGCCCTTATCCTTGCGCGTCTTGTCGGCGCGCGCAAGCGCCTGTTCTTCATTCTCGACCGTCAGGATGCCGTTGCCGATCGCAAGCCCGTCGAGCGTCAGCGCCATGATACCGCGCGCGCTTTCGTTCGAAACGACCTCGAAATGATAGGTTTCGCCGCGGATCACGACACCGAGGGCGACATAGGCATCGTAACGGCCGCTGTCGGCGGCGAGCGAGATCGCCGCGGGCACTTCGAGCGCGCCGGGGACGGTCACCGTGTCGTGGCTGTGCCCCTCGGCCTCGAGCGCGCTGCGCACGCCGTCGAGCAGCATGTCGTTGAGGTGGCTGTAAAAACGGGCTTCGACGATCAGGACATGCGCCATCAGGCTTCTCCGGGAATGGGACGTTCGCCGACGACCGACAGGCCATAGCCTTCGAGACCGACGATATTGCTGTGAGTGGGGGTGAGCAGTTCCATCGCATGGACGCCAAGGTCGGCAAGGATCTGCGCACCGATGCCATATGTGCGCAGGTCCATGCCGCCGCTCGGCGCCGGGGTGGCATCGGCATCGGCCGAACCGGGCAGCGGACGCATCAGCATCACGATGACGCCCGAACCGGCTTCGCCGATCGCGTCCATCGAGCGCTGCAGGCGGCGCTTCTTCGGACCCGGACGGCCCATGATGTCGTCAAAGATCGACACGGGATGCATGCGCACCAGCGTCACGCCTTCGGGGTCGACCGGCCCCTTTTGCAGCACCAGATTGACGCTGCCGTCGATCTTGTTGCGATAGGATTTCAAACGCCAGTCGCCGCCATAGTCCGATTCGAACGGTTCGTCGGACACGCATTCGACCAGCCGGTCGCTGCGGTTGCGATAGGCGATCAGGTCGGCGATCGTCCCGATCTTGAGCCCGTGGCGCCGCGCGAAGGGAACCAGGTCGTCGAGGCGCGCCATCGTGCCATCATCGTTCATGATCTCGCAGATCACGCCCGAGGGGTTGAGCCCGGCGAGGCGCGCGATGTCGACCGAAGCCTCGGTATGACCGGCACGGACGAGTACGCCGCCGTCGCGCGCGATCAGCGGGAAGATATGCCCCGGCGTGACGATATCGTCGCGGCTCTTGCCCGCGTCGATCGCGACCGCAACGGTACGCGCGCGATCGCCCGCCGAAATGCCCGTGGTGACGCCTTCGCGCGCCTCGATCGAGGTGGTGAAGGCGGTTTCGTGCCGCGTGCCGTTCTGGCGGCTCATCAGTTCGAGCCCGAGCGTATCGACGCGCGTCTTGGTGAGCGTCAGGCAGATCAGGCCGCGGCCGTGCGTCGCCATGAAGTTGATCGCATCGGGAGTCGCCATCTGCGCCGGAATGACGAGGTCGCCCTCATTTTCGCGGTCCTCATCGTCGACGAGAATGAACATGCGCCCGTTGCGCGCCTCGGCGATGATTTCCTCGGGCGTCGCCATCGGCGACAGGTCGCTGCCATTCGCGAGCCAGTTTTCGAGCTTGCGCAGCGTTTCGGCGGTCGGATTCCAGCCGGGCGAATCGAGGTCGCGCAGGCTGTTGGCGTGGAGGCCCGCGGCACGGGCGAGACCCGAGCGGGACATCGCCCCGTCGTCGACGATGGCGCGGATGCGATCGATGAGCTGTGTAGACATGGAATTCGTTTCTCACATCATAATGTGAGTGTCAATATCCATATCACATTGCGCTGATCAGTTCGGGCCGATCTGGGGTCCGAGATCGCGCACCGGCGCGTCGGGCTTGGCGTCGAGGATCGCCGTCATCTGTCCGGTGCGGTCGTCGCGCTTGGCGTAATCGCGCGCCGACATGCCAGCGACATGGTCCGCCTTGTCAGGGTTGGCGCGATTGCGCACGAGCAGACGCACCATTGCGACATTCTTGCTCTGGACCGCCAGGATCAGCGCGGTTTCGCCGCGCCGGTTCGTCTGGTCGACGGGCGCCTTCTCCTTGAGCAATTCGTCGGCGCCGTCGGTGAAATTGATCAACGCGGCGTGCATCAGCGGGGTCACGCCCTGCCGGTCGCTGACCGACGGATCGGCGTCCTTGGCGAGCAGCCAGCGCAGCCAGCTGGTGTCGCGTCGCTTGGCGACGATGATCAGCGCGGTTTCGCCCGTGTCGGGGTTGCGCGTATTGATGAAGGACGGATCGCCCTTCAACGCATCGGTCGCCTTTGTCCCGTCGCGGCTTTCGACCGCCTGCAGAAAGGCATAGCCGCCCCGGAATTGCGCATGCGCGGGACTGAGCAGCAGGCCCGTTGCCCCGACCAGCAGAGCGAGGAAAGCGGCGAGGCGGAATTCCGCACGGCGAAACATGATCGGCGACCCCTGGGGCAATTTGTCCGCCGCTGGCGCGACGACAATGGTTGATTTTCCGCGGCTAGCCGACCAAGGCTGGCTGCATGATGAATATCGCAAATATGGGACAAAGGCTGGTCCGTGCAAGCCTGATGATCGCTTTTGGTGCCGCGCTCGCAGGGTGCAGCGGCGGCGGCGATGCGCCGACGGCGAAGCCCCCGCTCGAAGGCGCGCGCATCGGCGGCGCCTTCACGCTCACCGACCAGAATGGCAAGACGGTCCGCGACACCGATTTCGCGGGCAAATATCGCCTCGTCTATTTCGGCTACAGCTTCTGCCCCGACATCTGCCCGGTCGACCTGCAAAAGCTGATGCGCGGCCTGTCGCAGTTCGAAAAGGCCGATGCGGCGCGCGGCGCCAAGGTCGTTCCGCTGTTCATCACCGTCGATCCCGAGCGCGACACGCCCGAAGCCTTGAAGCCCTTTGTCGCGCGCTATCATCCGCGCCTGCTCGGCCTCACCGGCACGCCCGAACAGATCGCAGCGGTCGCGAAATCCTATGTCGTAACGTACAACAAGGTGCCGGGCTCGGCGCCCGACCGCTATCTGATGGCGCACAGCCAGCTTGCCTTTCTGATGGATCCCGCCGGCAAGCCGGTTGCGCTGCTGCCGCTCGACGACCCATCGTCCGACATCGACGAAGGCGCGCCCGCGGCGGTCGCGGCCGAGCTGGCGAAATGGGTCAAGTAGAGCCCCGGGAGGCGCGTCCCTTCTGGGAAGCGCCGCTTGCTACGCTCGACGCGGGGCAATGGGAGGCGCTGTGCGACGGCTGCGGCAAATGCTGCCTGCACAAGCTTGAAGACGAAGATACGGGCCGCATCTATCCGACCAATGTCGCGTGCCGCCTGATCGACCTTAAAACCGCACGCTGCAGCGACTACAAGCATCGCCGCCGCCACGTTCCCGATTGCCTGACCCTGACCAGGGCCAAGGTCGACGATCTCGAATGGCTGCCGCAGACCTGCGCCTATCGCCTGCGCGCCGAGGGCGAACCGCTGCCCGACTGGCATTATCTGGTCTGCGGCGACCGCGATGCCGTGCACCGCGCTGGCGAATCGATCGTCGGCTGGACGGTCGGCGAGGATATGGCCGGACCGCTCGAGAATCATCTTGTCGAACGCGTCGTCTGACTTCGCGCCCGACGGACCGCACATCTGGGTCGGCGACGAAGCCTGGCCGGTGCGTGTCGTGCGCCACGCGCAATCGCGGCGCTACCGGCTCGTCTTCGATGGCGCGCGCGGCGAACTGCGGCTGACCGTCCCGCGCCGGACCAACGAACGCGCGGCTTTGAAATGGGCCAGCGAACAGCAGGCATGGCTCGTCGAACAGGTCGGCAAGGCGGCGCTTCCCGTCATCGTCGGTCCCGGTAGCACGGTCCCCTTTCTTGGCATCGAACGGCATATCGACTGGGATCCCGCCGCGCCGCGCGCGATCGGTCTCGATGGCGAAAATTTGCGGGTCGGGGGCCCTCGCGAAACCGTCGGTCGGCGCATCGAACGCTGGCTGAAAGGACAGGCGCTCGACCTGATGGAACGCGAAAGCCGCGCGATCGCCGGGACGGCAGGCCTGTCGGTGGGCCGCGTCGGCATCGGCGATCCGCGAAGCCGCTGGGGCAGCTGCACCCACGACGGCGACCTGCGCTATAGCTGGCGGCTGGTGATGGCGCCCGATCATGTCCGCCGCGCGACGGTCGCGCACGAAGTCGCGCATCTTCGTCACATGGACCACAGCGCGGCGTTCCACGCCCTCGTCGACGAATTGCACGACGGCGATGTCGCCGCGGCGCGCGGCTGGCTACGCCGCGAAGGGCGCTCGCTCCACCGCTATCGCTTCAACGCCTGAGCGCGCCTAGTCGGACGGGTCGGCGGGTGGTCGCGGTTGCGATCCCTTCGCCGGCGGCGGCGGAGCTGCCTTCGGTACGGTCACAATCCTCGGCTGGCCGCCATTCTTCGGCGCCGCGCCATTATCGCCGGAACCGCGCCGTCCCGTCTGCTCCTCGATCCATTGCTGATCGAGCACCGGCCCGTCTTCGGGCGGAGGCGGGGGCGCCGCGCCCTCGGGCGGACGGCTGTCATAGGGCAGCTCGATCGGCATGCCATTCTCGTCGACGAACCCCTCTTCGCCGGGTTCGCCCATATAGGCCTCGCCCTCGTCCTCGAGCTGCCATTCGGGCAGCACGACTTCGGTGTCGAACTGCTCGACCGGACGCCGCGCGACCGCGACGCGCATATAATCGGCAAAGGCCTTGGCCGGCGCGCGGCCGCCCTGCAGCCCGCCGACCGGCTTCGCATCGTCGCGTCCCATCCAGACGCCCGTCGTGATCCCGCTGGAGAAGCCGAGGAACCAGCCGTCCTTGTTGCTCGACGTCGTCCCGGTCTTGCCTGCGACGGGGCGGCCGATCTGCGCCGCCTTGCCCGTCCCGGTGTTGACCGCGGTCTGGAGCAGGTCGGTGATCCCCGCCGCGACCCAATGGTCGACCAGCGTCGTCCCGCGCTCGGCGGGCCGTTGATAGAGCAGCTCGCCGCTCGCGGTCGTGACCTTGGTGATGCCATAGGGCTGCACCGACACGCCGCCACGCGACACCGCGGCAAAGGCCGCGGTCATGTCGATCACGCGCACTTCGGCGCTGCCCAGCACCATCGAGGGATGTGTGTTGACGGGCGTGGTGATCCCGAAGCGTCGCGCCATGTTGGCGACCGCCGAGAAACCGACCTCGTCGCCCAGCTTCGCCGCGACGGTGTTGACCGAATAGGCAAAGGCGCTGCGCAGGTCCATCGTGCCCGAAAAGCGGCCCGACGAGTTCCGGGGCGACCAGCCGTTGATCGTCACCGGTTCGTCGACGACCTTGTCATTGACCTTATACCCCGCCTCGAGCGCCGCCATGTAAACGAAAAGCTTCCACGCCGATCCCGGCTGGCGCAGCGCCTGCGTCGCCCGGTTATAGTTCGACGCGACATAGTCGCGGCCGCCGACCATCGCGCGCACCGCGCCGTCGCGGTCGAGCGATACCAGCGCGCCCTGCACGCCCTTCGGCGTATCGGCCTGGATCGCCGCGGTCGCGGCGCGCTGCATGCCGAGGTCGATCGTCGTATAGACGTCGAGCGCCTCGCTGCCCTCGTCGATCAGCATGTCGAGCTGCGGCAAGGCCCAGTCGCTGAAATAGCGCGCGCTATTCTGTCCGGTTTCCTTCGCGAGCTGGACGTTGGCTGGCTCGGCGCTGTCGGCCTGCGCGCGCGTGATGACGCCCGCATCGACCATCACGTCGAGCACGACGCCGGCGCGGCCGAGCGCGGCCTGCGCATCGGCGGTCGGCGAGTAACGCGACGGCGCCTTGACCAGCCCCGCGACGACCGCGGCCTCGGACAGCGACATTTCGGTCGCGCTATGGCCGAAGAAGCTGTTCGACGCGGCGTCGATGCCATAGCTGCCGCCGCCGAAATAAACCTTGTTCAGATAGAGCTCGAGGATCTGGTCCTTCGAGAATTTCCATTCGAGCGCGAGCGCGAGGATCATTTCGCGCGCCTTGCGCTTGAAATCATAGCTGTTCGACAGGAAGATATTGCGCGCGAGCTGCTGCGTGATCGTCGAGGCGCCCTGCAGGCGTCGGCCGCTGCCGCGATTCTGCAGCGCCACGGCCGCAGCGCGCGCCATGCCGACGGGATCGAGCCCCGGATGATAACGAAAGCGACGGTCCTCGACCGCGACCATCGCGTCCTGCATGACCTGCGGCGTTTCGCGCAAGGTCAGCCAGCGGCCGTAATTCGGCCCGAGCGACAGGAAGACGGTGCCGTCGGCGGCGCGGACGCGGATCGTCTGCCCCGCCGGCGACTTCTTGAGTTCCTCGAAGCTCGGCATCCGCTGCACCGCGATGCCGACCGCCACCGCCAGCGCGACGAGACCGACGACCGCGAGGCCAAGGCCCCAGCGGAAGGCGCGGCGAAGCCACACGCGCCAACGCGGCGGCTCGCCACCGGGCGTGCCGCCGCGCTTGCTGGACGATGACGATTTATTCGACGAAGCCTGCTGTCTTTCGCGGCGCAAAGCCGGTGTTCCTTCCCTCACTGCGCCCCTGATGCGTCAGTCCGGGAAGGGGTTTTCAATCCTTGCCGGTTGACGCCTCATCCTGCCCGCGGTCCGTGAAGTCAAGCGCCGCGCTGTTGATGCAATAGCGCAGGCCCGTCGGTCCGGGGCCGTCGGGAAAGACGTGGCCGAGGTGGCCCTCGCATTTGGCGCAGCGGACCTCGGTGCGGACCATGCCGTGGCTGGTGTCGGTCAGCTCCTTGACCGCGCCGCCTTGGGCGGGCGCAGTATAGCTCGGCCAGCCCGACCCGCTGTCGAACTTGGTGCGGCTATCGAACAGGGGTTCGCCGCAGTCGGCGCAGCGATAGACGCCGTCGCCCTTATGGTCGGTATATTTACCGGTGAACGCCCGCTCGGTACCGCCTTCGCGCAGCACATGGTGCGCCATCGGGTCGAGCGTCTTTCTGGTTTTCGGATCGGTCATGGACAGTCTCCTTTGGACGGGCCTTTTCTGGCACCATCGCGGTTGCTCATAATATCGGCGCGGCGCCGTGCGACTGCAAGGGGTGCGGTCAGCGCGGGTCGATCCGCGTCGCCTGCGATATCATTCGTACCAGCGACGGGAAAAGTGACGCAGCGTGGGGAATAAATCTGGCGGCGCCCGGGCTTTCGCCCATGCGCCAGACGAGGTTGGCGAGCGCGAAGGGCCGCGTCATCCGCGCGGCAAGCCGTTCCTGAAAGGCAGGCGCCGCCGCACCGCCGCCGTGACGCCACGCCGACACCGCGGCTTCGGCGCTCGCGAGCGCGAGGCCCATGCCTTCACCGGCAAGGCTCGGGATCACGCCCGCCTGATCGCCCAGCCGAAACAGTCCCGGCGCCGTATCGCGCGTGCGCCAGCCATAGGGGACGTGCCCGATCGCATCGACACCGCGCGACCAATCGGCATATGCCAGTCGCGCGCCGAGATGCGGCATCGTATCGCCCAACGCGCGCAGCAGTGCCACCGGATCGCCGCCCGCTTCGTCAAGCCGCGATTTATGGACGGCGAGGCAGAGATTCCCGCTGCCGTCCTCCTGTTGCACCAGCCCGGCATAGCCGCGATCGAACAGATGGAGTTCGACCGCGTCACCGACCAGCCGACCAAGCGCCGGATGCGCCGGAAGCCGCAACCGTAGCCCCATTGCCGGATCGGCGCGCTGCCATTGCACAGGATCGCGTGCGAAGCCCCGAAAGCCATGCTTGCCCGCCGCGAGGAACATTGCGGGCGCCGCCAGCGCCGCGCCATCGCGCGTCCGTACCGCGCCGCTGTCCAGCGCCGCCGCGTGAATGCCATATTCGAGGCCGACCCCGGCCGCCGCGGCGGCGGCTTGCAGCATGCCGTCGAGACGATGGCGCGAAACCCCCATCGCTTCGCCGGGTAGCGCCGTCTCGCTCTGCCGGTCGCCCGCAAACAGGCGCACATAATGCACCGCCTGCCCACCAAGCGCGGCGCGCTCGATTCCGAGCGCGTCGAGCCGCGCCAGCGTCTGCCAGCTCAGGAAACCGCCGCACAGCGCATCGCCCGTTTCGCGCGCGCGTTCGAGCAAGAGCGTCTTTGCGCCCGTCCGCGCCAGTCCGATCGCCGCGGCCGACCCGGCGGGTCCGGCACCAACAACGATCGCGTCGCTCACCTTATATGCTCGACGCAGAGCCGATACGGAAAGCTGCGGAAGATCCGGCAATCGCCTGCCGTGCCGGGCAATGCTTCGGCCAGCATCGCCCGCCATTCGCCGCGGCGGAAGCTGCGCCCGACCGACAATTGCCCGTCGCGGCGGACGATGGGATCGACGAAGGCCAGTGCGGCAAGCAAAGGATAGCCGGCAAAGGGTAGGCGCTGGCGATGGAGGTCATTGATCAGCCAGCCCCGTGCGGCTTCGGTTTCCATGAAAAGCAAGAATTCGGTGCGCTGCGTCGGCGTCATATGATGGGTCACAAGGCTGGAGATGATGATGTCCCACCGCTGCCCCGCCAGCGCGCGATAATCGCCGGTGATCAGCCGAGCCCGCGCCCCGAGCCGCATCGCCGCCACCGCCTCGCTCTTGCGGTTGAGGTCGACGCCGACCAGATCGAGCGCGACCCCGCGCTTGTCGCCCCAGTGCGCGATGCGCGCGAGCATGTCGCCCGCACCGAAGCCGACGTCGAGGATGCGCCAGGGCCGGTCGCCGACACCGCGTGCGCGGATGCGATCGAGAAAGCCCAGCGTCGGGCGGGGAGCCATCGTCAGCGCGTTGATACGCGACAGGTCGGCGAGCACCCGCGCATAGCGTTCCGGCGGCAGCTCGGCCGCGTCCATCTCCTCTTCGCGGACAATCGGGACGCGAAGGCTGGCGAAGGGGTTCATGCCCTGAAACGGATCGCTTCGGCGGCGAGCCCCGGGCCAAAGGCGATCGCAATCCCCTCGCCCGCCGCGCCGCGCGCCATCATCTCGGCGAGCACGAACAATATCGTCGCCGACGACATATTGCCGAAGCGCGCGAGCACCGCGCGGCTGTCGGTCAAGGCCTCGGGTGGGACCGCCAGCGCATGCTCGACCGCGTCGAGCACCGAGCGGCCGCCGGCGTGGACCGCGAGCAAGGGCGGTGCGCCGCTATCGCCGAACAGCTCGCGCTGAACGCCCGGATCGGCAAGCGTCTCGCGCAGCCGCCCCGGCACCTCGCCCGACAGGGTCATCTCGAACCCCTTGTCGCCGATGTCCCATCGGATCAGCTCTTCGCTGTCGCCCAGCGCGAGACTGCGCCCTTCACCCAGCGCAAACCCGTGCGGATCGGCGGACACGATCCCCGCCGCCGCGCCGTCGCTGAACTGCAGCATCGCGAGCAAGGGTTCGGGCTGGTCGGCGAGGCTGAGGTGGAGCGTCGACAGCTCGACGCTGACCACAAGCACCACGGCCTCGGGCTCGGACCGCACGATGTGCCGCGCGGTGCGCAGCGCGGTGACCCCGGCGTAACAGCCCATGAAGCCGATCAGCACGCGTTCGACCGTCGGTGCCAGCCCCAGCCGCCGCGCGAGAATCTGGTCGATCCCGGGCGCGACGAAACCGGTACAGCTCGCGACGACAAGATGCGTGACGCGCGCCGGGTCGAACGCGTCGCCCAGCCCTGCGATCGCCTGCATCGCGAGGTCGGGGGCGTGCCGCGCATAGGCCGCCATCCGCACCGACGTCGGCGGCAGGCCGGGGACATCGTAAAAGCCGCCCGCGGCGACCGGCGAGCCGCCATTGGCCGTCGGCGGCAACACCGACCAGCGATGATCGATCCCCGACCGCGCGGTCATCCGCGTGAAGATCGCACGCATCCGCTCGTCGGCCAGCCGCGGCGTCGCCCAGTCGATGAAGGATTGATGGATATCATGCCCCGGCACCGCGGTGGCGAGGGCGTTCAGCCGGGGAGGCAGCGATGGTCTGCTCATTGCGAAGATGTGACCGAAAAGCGGCGGACTCGCCAGCGATTAGCGCTTCCGCGGCTTTACGGCGGCTTAACCATGAACAGGCTACACGGGAACGCGTGAAAACGCGCTTGTTCCTCGGAGCCATATTGGCTTTTTCCGGCCCGTCGGCGGCGGCGGCACAATGCCTGCTCTGCACGCAGGAAAAAACAGCAGGCGTTGCGGCAAACAAGGTCGAAACACCGCTGCGCATCGATGTCGAAACCCGACTCGACATGGGCCGCATCGCGGTCGGTGCGATGGGGGGAGAGGTCGAAGTCGATCCCGCCTCGGGCGTCCGCCGCGTGCGCGGCAATGTCATCGATCTCGGCGGTTTCGCGCTCACCGGCACCGTCACCGTGCGCGGCGAACCGGGAGCCGCGGTCCGCGTCATCCTCCCCACGAGCGTCGACCTCGAAAGCGGTCACGGCCACACCGTGCGCGTCAACAGCCTAACCACCGACCTCGCGGCCGCACCGCGCCTCGGTGCCGACGGCCGCCTCCAGTTCCGTTTCGGTGGCCGATTACAAGTCGCCGGCCTCGACGACGGCGATTATCGCGGGCGGATTCCGGTGACGGTGGAATATCAATAGAGTCGGTGTTCGCTCGGGAAATTTAGTCCCGTAATCCAAAGAGCGCCGTCCCGACGCGCACATGCGTCGCGCACAGCATAACCGCGGTTTCATAATCGCTGCTCATTCCCATAGAGCGTAGCGGCAGGCCGTGGCGCTCGGCAAGTTCGTTGAGAAGCGCGAAAAAGGGCGCGGGTTCGATATCGGCCGGCGGGATCGCCATCAGCCCGTCAATCGCCAGCCCGGCATCCTTCGCTTCGGCCAGCAGGGCGGGAAGGTTGGCGACCGTGCAACCACCCTTCTGTTCCTCATCGCCGATATTGACCTGGACGAAGAGTCGCGGCTGTCTGCCCGCCTTTTGGCACGCCTTTGCGAGCGCCTGCACCAGCGAACTGCGATCGACCGAGTGGATCGCATCGAACAACGCGATGGCTTCCTCGGCCTTGTTCGATTGCAGCTGGCCGATCAGGTGAATCACGACATCGGTGGTTTCGGCGCGCAGTTCGGGCCATTTCGCTGCGGCCTCCTGCACGCGATTCTCGCCGAAGTGGCGCTGGCCCGCGGCGATTAGCGGACGGATCGCGGCTGCGTCGTGGGTCTTCGAAACCGCTATCAGGCAGATTTCATCGGTCTTGCGCTGCGCGCGCTTCGCCGCGTCGGCGATATGGGCCTGCACATCCGCCAGCCGGTCTGCTGCTTCGCTCATCTTCTCGTTTCCGTCCCGCGCGTTGCGTGCGCTCGCGACGCGCCTATAGAAAGTCCAATGCGCGCACGCCACCCCCTGCCGAGAACATGGCTGTTCAGCGACGAACGGACAAAGGTCGGCACGGTCGAACTCGCCGCGCTGCTTCCGCCCGGCAGCGGCATCGTCCTTCGCCACGACCGCTTGGCGCCCGGTGCGCGCTGGCGCTTGATGCGGCGCCTGATGCGCATGGCTCGACTGCGCCGACTGACCGTACTTCTCGCGGGATCGCCCGCAATTGCGCGCCGCTGGGGCGCGGACGGCGTCCATCTGCGCCAAGGTGCAGCGCGCCATGCGGCACAGACGCGTCGGCTAGGCCTGTTGCTGACGATGCCAGTCCACGACAGACGTGAAGCGCGCACCGCGCGCCGCGCAAGCGCCGATGGCGTTTTCATCTCGCCGCTTCATCCGACCCGCTCGCATCCCGGCGCGCCCACGCTGGGGCATGCCGCTTGGCTGCGACTTGCACGGCTCGCGGGCGCGCAGCCGATCGCGCTCGGCGGAATGACGAAAGCGCGGGCGCGGGCGCTAAACCGCCTGAACGGAATCAAGCCCGGTTGGGCAGCGATCGATGCTTGGGAAGAACAGGCGACGAAGCGCCGAAAACGTCAGAAGCGGAACGCGGTTCCGACATAGACCGCCTGACTGTCGCGACGCGTATCGGTCAGCGGCTCGACGCGGTCGTCGCTCTTGTAACGGACGCCGGCGGTAACATCGATATTCTTCGTCAAGCGATAGCTGCTGACGACATCGACGGCCGACGCTTCGCCGGGAGCGGTGACGCGATCGGTTGCCCCGCTCGGGTCGCTTGGGCGGTTGACCATACGCGTGGCGAAGCGCGACTTCTTTTCGTCCTGTTCCGGAGCCTTCGCGACCGGCAGATTGCGAAGGTCGGTGCCGCGCGGCAGCGCTGGCGTGACGAATTTCTCGAATCCGACCGATGCACCCAGATTATAGGCGACCGGCGTTATCGCGATCGGCGCGGTGCGGCCGGCCGCGAGGGCCGAGGTGCGCGCCGCGCTCGAAGCGTCGTCACGTGCACGCGTCACGACGGTGATCGCGCGATTCTTGGCACCGTCGTCAGGAAGCGCGGGCGTGAAGCTGAAGCCGCTCCGCTGTTCCGCCGACATCTTGTTATAGCGTGCGATCAGCCGTTCGTCGCCCGACGCCGGGGTGAACTGGCCGAGCAGAGCTTCCGAAAGCGTGGTGTCGCGGATCCGGTCGCTGCTCGACATCGCGGCGAGGGCCGGCGGGAGCGCAAGCGAAACCACCGCAAAAGCGGTGAGGCTTCCCTTCCAAAAATGTCGCGACGTCCGCGCCATTGCTCTGCGACTCCATCCCCAATCGACTCGTCAGATAGGACTCCTGACGCGATATTGCCAGTGAATCCCACCATATTATCGCACCAAACCCGCTTTTCGCCGAAATTGTTGCGCGATCGTCACAGTGCGTCTCGAATCTGACCAGAATCTGAACGGTCGAATGGCCGAAATTGCCGCGCTTGCCCGATGGCGGCAAGGGCGATAGAGACGCTGGCAATTCCGTAATGCGCGGCCGGCTTTCCCTGATTTCGGCGGCGCCTAATAGATAGGGTATTATCGGCATGTTCCAGCTTTCCGTCCTTGCCAAGCTCGGTCGTCGTTCGGCCACGGCCGCGCTGCTCGGACTTGCGGTGCTTGGCCTTTCGGCCTGCGCAAAGAAGGACCGGCCCCGCGCCGACCTCGCCGCGAGCAAGGTGACGACGATCGGCGTCAACAGCTATTTGTGGCGCGCTTCGCTCGATGCGCTGTCGTTCATGCCCCTGCTTCAGGCCGACTCGGCTGGCGGCGTCGTGATCACCGACTGGTATGCGAACCCGTCGAACCCGGGCGAGCGTATGAAGGTCACCGTCTCGATCCTCGACCAGGATCTGCGGGCCGATGCCCTGCGCATCGCCGCATCCCGCCAGGTTGCGCAGGGCGGCGGCTGGGTCGACGCGCCGGTTCAGGCGGCGACGGTGCAGAAGCTCGAGGAAATCATCCTCACCCGCGCCCGCGACCTGCGTCGCAGCGCCATCAGGGACTAATCCGGCGGCGCCTCTCGCGCCCGCCCATACAGACAAACGGGGTAACCGACGAATGACCCGCGAACCGCGCTTTGGCGCCCTCGCTGCCGACGCCCGCTGGCAAAAGGCGTGGGAGGCGGCGAACAGCTTTGCCACGACCGACACGGCGGACAAGCCCAAGGCCTATATCCTCGAGATGTTCCCTTATCCGTCGGGGCGCATCCATATGGGCCATGTCCGCAACTATGCGATGGGCGACGTTCTTGCGCGCTTCAAGCGGATGACGGGGCATGACGTGCTCCACCCGATGGGCTGGGATGCCTTCGGCATGCCTGCAGAGAACGCGGCGATGGAGAAGGGTGTCCACCCCGGCGGCTGGACGCGCGATAATATCGCGGCGATGCGCAGCCAACTGAAGCGGCTCGGCCTCGCGATCGACTGGAGCCGCGAACTCGCGACCTGCGAACCCGATTATTATGGGCAGGAACAGGCCTTGTTCCTTGACCTGTTTGCGCACGGCCTCGTCACGCGCAAGCACAGCTACGTCAATTGGGACCCGGTCGACATGACTGTGCTCGCGAACGAGCAGGTAATCGACGGCCGCGGCTGGCGCTCGGGCGCGCTCGTCGAGAAAAAGAAACTATCGCAGTGGTTCTTGAAGATCACCGACTTCGCCGAGGAATTGCTCGAAGGGCTGGGCAGCCTTGACAGCTGGCCCGACAAGGTACGGCTGATGCAGGAAAACTGGATCGGCAAGTCGCAGGGCCTCGAATTCAGCTTCAAACTGGCTGGCGGCGCGGCTGGCTTCGACGTCTTCACGACGCGTCCCGACACTTTGTTCGGCGCAAGCTTCGCCGCGATCTCGCCCGATCATCCGCTGGCTGAAAAGCTCGCCAAGGATTCGCCCGAGCTCGCGGCATTCATCGAAGAATGCCGGCGCCAGGGCACGGCCGCCGAACAGATCGACACCGCCGAGAAAATGGGGTTCGACACCGGCATTTCGGTCGAGCACCCACTCGATCCCAACTGGCACCTGCCGGTCTGGGTCGTGAACTATGTGCTGATGGATTATGGCACCGGCGCGATCTTCGGCTGCCCCGCGCACGATCAACGAGATCTTGATTTTGCGCATAAATATGAACTGCAAGTCCATCGTGTGATCGCCGATGGCGATGAGACCGCGCAGCATTTCACCGGAACCGAGGCCTACACGGGACCGGGCAAGCTGGTGAACAGCCACTTCCTTGACGGGATGACGATCGACGAAGCCAAAGCGGCCGTAATCGCACGCGCGGAGCATGAGGGCTGGGGCAAGGGCACGACCGTGTGGCGCCTGCGCGACTGGGGCGTCTCGCGCCAGCGCTATTGGGGCACCCCGATCCCCTTCATCCATTGCTCGGCGTGCGGCATGGTGCCCGTGCCCAAGAGCCAGCTCCCCGTCGTGCTGCCAGAGGACGCCGATTTCTCGGTCCCGGGCAATCCGCTCGACCGCCACCCGACGTGGAAACATGTCGCCTGTCCGTCGTGCGGCGGCGAGGCGGTGCGCGAGACGGATACGCTCGATACCTTCGTCGATTCGAGCTGGTATTTTCTGCGCTTTGCGAGCGCCCCGTCGGACAAGCCCTTCGATCCCGAGGTGATCCGCCGCTGGCTGCCCGTCGACCAGTATATCGGCGGCATCGAACATGCGATCCTTCACCTGCTCTACGCACGCTTCTGGACGCGCGCGCTGAACAAGCTGAGGATGATCGACATCAAGGAGCCATTCGCCAGCCTGTTCACACAGGGCATGGTAACGCACGAAACCTACAGCCGTGCGCAGGGCGAAGGCCTGCCGGCGCTCTTCTTCACCCCTGACGAGATTGAGCGCAGTGCCGACGGCGCGACGCTGACCGCCGACGGAGCGCCGGTCGACATCGGTCGCGTGATCAAGATGTCGAAGTCGAAGAAGAATGTCGTCGATCCGGACGCCATCCTTGACCAATATGGCGCCGACGCTGCGCGCTGGTTCATGCTCTCCGACAGTCCGCCCGAGCGCGACCTGCCGTGGAGCGAGGCCGGCATCGAAGGCGCATGGCGCTTCGTCCAGCGCCTGTGGCGACTGTTCGGCGACACCGAAAATGTCGGCGACGGGTCGGAAGACAAGGCG
Source organism: Sphingopyxis sp. YR583 (assembly GCF_900108295.1). Lineage (NCBI taxonomy): Bacteria > Pseudomonadati > Pseudomonadota > Alphaproteobacteria > Sphingomonadales > Sphingopyxidaceae > Sphingopyxis > Sphingopyxis sp. YR583. The sequence goes on from NZ_FNWK01000001.1 coordinate 1,658,042, forward strand.
CTTGCGCGCAAGCTACATCAGGCGATCGCGGGCGTCGCCGCCGATATCGAGGCGCTCGGCTTCAACAAGGCGGTTGCCAAACTTCACGCGCTCGCCAATGAAATCGAGAAGGCCCGGCCCTCGGCCACCCGTGCCGAGGCGTGCCGCACCTTGATCCTGCTCGTCGCACCGATGCTGCCGCACCTCGCCGAAGAAGCATGGGCCGCACTTCCCGAAGGCGGGCGCACGACCGCGATGATCGCCGACGCCGCGTGGCCTGCCGCCGATCCGGCACTGCTCGTCGATGACGAGGTGACAATCGCGATCCAGATGGCGGGTAAGCTGCGCGACACGATGACGATCGCCAAGGGTCTCGACAAGGAAGCGACGGAGGCCGCGGCGCTCGCCCGCCCGCGCATCGTCGAGCTGCTTGCCGGCGCGGCGCCGAAGAAGGTGATTGTGGTGCCCGACCGTTTGGTGAATATCGTTCCCTGATGCGCTTGCTTCTCGTCTCCTGCCTCGCGGCCGCTTCGCTGACCATCGGCGGCTGCGGACTGCGCCCATTATACGCAAACGGCAGCAAGGGAGCGGTGGCGCAGGTGCTCGCCGACGTCGATGTTGCGGCGATCGAGGGGCATAGCGGCTGGCTCGTGCGCAATGCGCTCCGCGACCGGTTGCAGGCCACGCAGGGCGGCGAGGGGGCAGGCAAGCGCCTACGTCTCGACGTCCGGCTCGAGGATTCGATCACCGGCTTCGGCGTCCGCGCCGACGATGCGGTGACGCGCGAGCGGCGGACGCTGCGCGCCCGCTACCAGCTCGTAAACGCCGCGACGGGCGAAGTGCTGCTCGACGCCACGGCGTTCTCCGACGCGGGGATCGACGTCGTCGGCAGCGAATATGCGACGATCGCCGCCGAATCTTCGGCGCTCGAGCGCCTGTCTTCGGCGGTTGCCGACCAGATCGTCGCGCGGCTTGCGGTCTTCGCGAACCGCGGCGGCGGACAGCCGACCGAAACACCCGCGCCCACCGGGCAATGAAGACGGTCAAACCGAACGAACTCGAACGCCTGTCGCGCCTCGATCCCGCGGTTCGCTTCACCCTCCTTACCGGTCCAGACGAAGCGACGATGGAAGCCATCGCGGCGCATCTGCTCGTCCTTGCCGGCAAGGACGCCGAACGGCTCGATCTGACCGGATCGCAGCTCTCGCAAGACCCCTCGCTGCTCGCAGCCGAGGCCGCGTCGATGTCGCTCTTTTCGTCAGCGCGCGTGATAAAGGTCGAGCTCTCTGGCAGTGGCGACGACGGTCTCGCCGCGGTCGAAGCACTGCTTGCTGCCGAAACGGCAATCAATCCGGTGATTGCGACCGGCGCGTCGGTCACCGCCAAATCGAAACTCGTCAAGCTGGTCGAAGGATCGGACCATGCCGTCGCCGCGATCTGCTATCAGCCAGACCGGCGCCAACTCGTCGGCATCGCAATGGCGGCCGGGCAAGAACAGGGGCTGCGGCTCGGCAATGCCGAGGCACAATTGCTCGTCGATCTCGTCTCGGGCGATCAGGCGTTGATGCGGCGCGAGATCGAAAAGATCGCGCTTTATCTCGACGCGGGTTCCGACCGGCAACGTCAGGTCACCGCGGCCGACATTGCCGCGCTCGGCGCCGCAACGCATGAGGAAGATGTCAGCGAATGCATCAACGTCGCGCTCGGCGGCAAGGTGCGCGAGCTTCCCGAGATGCTGGCGACCGCGGCGGCGGTCGGCGTCGCCGAGATCCGCATCATCCGCGCGCTCGCGATCCGCGCCACGGCGCTGGCCCGCCTCCGCGCCGAAGTCGACGGCGGCGCGCACCCTGCAACCGTCGTGTCGGCACGAACCAGCGGCATTTTCTGGAAAGAACGCGACGCGGTCACCGCCCAGCTCCACATCTGGGATTCGGTGCGCATCGCGCGGCTGATGAGCCGGCTGCTCGATTGCGAACGCACGCTCAAGGCATCGGGCACCGCAGGCGCCGTGCTATTCCGCAAGCTGATGACCGACATCACGCATCAGGCGGCGCGGGCACGGTAGGCAAAACAGCCGTCCCCAAGCGAAGAGGCGACGCGGAGCTCCCGCTCCGCTCCGCCTCGACAATGGTTCCAGTGGAAACCATCGCCCCCCCGCCCGTTCCGAAAAGCCGTGGGTCGCAGAAAGCTGCCGGCCGGGACGAAGCTCGGAAAATCAGTCGTTTGTTTCAGGTCCTCGCCAAATCCCCATCTTTGGCGCTACGCCATAATTCTCCTCGCGCGCCGCCGTTCGAAAGCGGACGACGCAATTATGACGCAGCCTGCGCGCATAAAATTGTAAGAACCCGACAGCAAACGACGGTCGAACATTGTTTTTCATGCCTTTTGCGCGCTAAAATGAGACACATGCCGCAAAGCGACGCATCTCGTCCTTCTTCGACCGGCGCGCGCATCTCGACGCGCTTCTTCCCGCTGTCGCCCGCTCTGCGCCCCTATGTCAGTACCATCTATCTCAGCGAAGTGACCGTGGGCGACGGCGATCGGATCGAGGATTATCTGCACCCCGAATGGGCAAATCTGCGTTTTGTCGAGGGCGAGCCTCCGCGCGCGGCGATCGGTGACAGCCCGGTGGTCGCGGCTCCGCGCTTCATTGCGACCGGCCCGACGAGCACCGCGACCTATTTTGCGGCAGGCAATATGCGCGTCTGGGGCATCGGCATCCTGCCGATGGGATGGGCGAAGTTCATTCCCCTGTCCGCCGAAGAGCTGGCCGACCGCCTGACCGACGGCAGCACGCACCCGGCCTTCGCATCCTTCGCGCCCCTGCTCGAAACCTTGCGACGAATAAACGACGTCGACGCCGCGGCCGCGCTGATCGACGCGCATGTCTGCGCGCTCCTCGCCGATGCGCCGCCGGACGATCCCGTGATTCTCGCCGCGCACCGCGCACTGGTGGACGACGAGGTAACGAGTGTCGCCGATCTTTCGGCGAAACTCGGCCTCTCCGAACGCTCGATCGAGCGCCTGAGCCACCGCGCTTTCGGCTTTTCGCCCAAGCTGTTGTTGCTGCGCCAACGCTTTCTGCGCAGCCTTGCGCGCTTCATGCTCGATCCGTCGATGGCGTGGATCGATACGATGGATCATCATTATTATGACCAAGCGCAGTTTACACGCGACTTTCAGCGTTTCATGGGGATGAGCCCACGCGACTATGCCGGACGCCCGAAACCGATCCTGGGCGCTGCGGCTTTGGCGCGGGCGGCAGCCGCCGGTGCCGCGGTTCAAGGCCTGCACAAACCCGCGGGATAGGCAGGCCCGTTTCCGCCAAGTGACTTGACCGGCGCGGCGCGTTCGGTGCAAGCGGCAGGCGACGGACGCGCGGGTATCCGCCCCATCCACAAGACCCAGAGAAATGCACGCCGGCAGCGCCAGCGCCGCCGGAACAGGACGAACGACAATGAGCGACATTCAGGCCATCCAGACCCGGCTGGTGGACGATATAGCGGCGGCGGCCGATCTCGACGCGATCGAAGCGCTGCGCGTCGCCGCGCTCGGCAAGGCAGGGAGTATCACCGCCTTGCTCAAGACACTGGGCGGCATGACCCCCGACGAGCGGCAGGCGCAGGGTCCGGCGATCCACGCGCTGCGCGAAACAGTCACCGCCGCGCTCGCCGCGCGGAAGGCGGCACTCGATGCCGCGGCGCTCGACGTGAAGCTCGCGGCCGAGGCGATCGACATGTCCCTGCCCGCCGACACGGCCCCGCGCGGGAGCGTTCATCCGGTCAGCCAGGTGATGGACGAACTTGCCGAAATCTTCGCCGACATGGGCTTTGCCGTCGCGACGGGTCCGGAAATCGAGGACGACTGGCGCAATTTCACCGCGCTCAACATCCCCGACACGCACCCCGCGCGCGCGATGCATGACACTTTCTATTTCCCCGACACCGACGCCGAAGGCCGCACGATGCTGCTGCGCACGCACACCTCGCCGGTGCAGATTCGCACGATGATGAGCCAAGAGCCGCCGATCCGGATCATCGCGCCCGGCCGCGTCTATCGTAGCGACAGCGACGCGACGCACACGCCGATGTTCCATCAGGTCGAAGGTCTCGTTATCGATCGCGGCATCCATATGGGGCATCTCAAATGGACGCTCGAGACGTTCCTCAAGGCCTATTTCGAGCGCGACGATATCGTGCTGCGCCTGCGCCCGAGCTATTTCCCCTTCACCGAACCGTCGGCCGAGGTCGATGTCGGTTATAAACAGGAAAAGGGCCGCCGCATCGTCGGCGGCAACGGCGACGACGAGGGTCATGCGTGGATGGAGCTGCTCGGCAGCGGCATGGTGAATCGCCGCGTCATCGCCAATTGCGGACTCGACCCCGACGAATGGCAGGGCTTCGCTTTCGGGGTCGGCGTCGACCGGCTGGCGATGCTGAAATATGGCATGGACGACCTGCGCGCCTTCTTCGACGGCGACCTGCGCTGGTTGTCGCACTATGGATTCAACGCGCTGTCGGTACCAACGCTCAGCGGGGGGATTTCGGCATGAAGATCACCCTCGACTGGCTCCGCGAACATCTGGACGGCGACTATGATGTCGCCGATGTCGTCGCGACATTGAACCGCATCGGCCATGAGGTCGAAGGCGTCGAGAACCCGGCCGAAAAGCTCGCCGGTTTCCGCGTCGCCAAGGTATTGACCGCCGAGAAACATCCGCAAGCCGACAAGCTGCAGGTGCTGACCGTCGACACGGGCGACGGCGGCGCGCCCCTGACCGTCGTATGCGGCGCCCCCAACGCGCGTGCGGGCCTGATCGGCGTGCTCGGCCTGCCCGGCGCGGTGGTGCCTGCGAACGGTATGGAGCTGAAGGTCGCCGCGGTGCGCGGCGTCGAATCGAACGGCATGATGTGTTCGACGCGCGAGCTCGAGCTCGGCGACGATCATGACGGGATCATCGAGCTGCCCGCCGACGCGCCGATCGGAACGCCCTTTGCCAATTATAGCGGTGCGGGCGATCCGGTGATCGACATTTCGATCACGCCGAACCGGCAGGACTGCATGGGCGTGCGCGGCATCGCGCGCGACCTCGCCGCCGCCGGGCTTGGCACGCTGAAGCCGCTCGACGTCCCGACGATCACCGGCGAAGGCGCCCCCGCGACCGAAATCGCTACCCTCGATACCGAAGGCTGTCCCGCCTTCTTCGGCCGTACCATTTCAGGCGTCACCAACGGCACCGCACCCGAATGGATGCGACGCCGGTTGGAGGCCGTCGGCCAGCGTTCGATTTCGGCGCTCGTCGACATCAGCAATTATGTGATGTTCGACCTCGGTCGCCCGAGCCATATCTATGACCGCGCCAAGCTGACCGGTGCGCTCGTCGCGCGCCGCGCGAAGGACGGCGAAACGGCGACCGCACTCAACGGGAAGGAATATACACTCACCGACACGATGACGGTGCTTGCCGACGACAGCGGCGTCCACGACATCGCGGGCATCATGGGCGGGGAGCATAGCGGGTGCAGCGAGGCGACCACCGACGTGCTGCTCGAGATCGCTTATTTCATGCCCGAGCGCATCGCGCTGACCGGACAGGCGCTTGGCCTGACCAGCGACGCGCGCAGCCGCTTCGAGCGCGGCGTCGATCCGGCGTTCCTCGACGATGCGACCGCGATCGTCACCGCGCATGTGCTCGCGATCTGCGGCGGTACGCCGTCGGCCGTGACGCGCGCAGGCGCACCACCCGCCGAGGTGAAAACGGTCGATTATGATCCGACGCTGTCGGCGACGCTCGGCGGCATCGCGATCGCCCCCGAACGGCAGAAGGACATCCTCGCTGCGCTTGGTTTCGCCGTGATCGAACAGGGCGGCCGGTGGCAAGTCGCGGTACCGAGCTGGCGCCGCGATATCGACGGCGCACCCGACATCGTCGAGGAAGTCACGCGGATCACGGGCTTCGATGCGATCTCGTCGGTCGCGCTGCCGCGCGTCGATGGCGTCGCGAAGCCGACCGCTACGCCCGAGCAGCTTACCGAACGCCGTCTGCGCCGCGCCGCAGCTGCGGCCGGGTTCGACGAAGCGGTGACATGGTCGTTCATCAGCGAAAGCGAGGCCGCGCCCTTTGGCGGCGGCGCCTGGTCGCTTGCCAATCCGATCAGCGAAGAGCTGAAGGTCATGCGCCCGTCGCTGCTTCCCGGCCTGCTCGCCGCGACGCAGCGCAACCAGAATCGCGGCGCGGGCAGCATCCGGCTGTTCGAGATCGGCCGCCGCTATCTGGCCGATGCCGAGCATCCGACGCTCGCCGTCGTCATGGCGGGCGACAAGCGCGCACGCGGCTGGCAGGCGGGCAAGGCGGCGGCGTTCGACGCGTTCGACGCCAAGGCTGCCGCGCTGGCGCTGCTTGAGGCGGCCGGCGCCCCCGCCGACCGCCTGCAGGTGATGGAGGCCGTGACCGGCGGCAACATCTGGCACCCCGGCCAGTCGGCGACGCTGCGCCTCGGCCCCAAGGCGGTGCTCGCCGAGTTCGGCGCGCTCCACCCGCTGCTCACCCGCGCCTTCGATGTCGATGGCCCCGTGATGGCGGTGCAGATCTTCCTCGATGCGATTCCGGCGAAGCGCGCGAGCGGCCCCGCTCGCGCGGCGTTCACGCCGCCCGCGCTGCAATCCGTTCGCCGCGACTTCGCCTTCTTCGCGCCGACGAGCCTGACCGCCGCCGATCTGGTGCGCGCGATCCGCGGCGCCGACAAGACGAGCATCGTCGATGCCCGGCTGTTCGACCGCTTCGCGGGACAAGGCGTGCCCGAGGGTCAGGTGAGCCTCGCGGTCGAGGTCGAGCTGCAGCCGCTGGAAAAGAGCTTCACCGACGCCGAGCTGAAGGCAATCGCCGACAAGGTGGTCGCAGCGGCCGCAAAGGTGGGGGCAATTTTGCGCGGCTGATTTCGGGATCGGCCGGGGATGAAAGGGAGAGTTTGATATGGACACCCGCCACCTCGTCGATCGCGAGATCGCGCCGATCATCGACCTGTTTCCACGGGTCGACCTGGACGCGGCGCCGATCGCGCAGATTCGTGCCAAGGCGGCGGAGACCTATTCGATCCTGCCGCCGCCGGTGATTGCGCCCGAGAGGCTGGTCGTGCCGTCGATCCATGGCGGGCCCGATATCCCGGTGTTCCTCTATCGCCCGTCCGCGAAGCGCGCTGGCGGCGGCGCCATCCTGCATATCCATGGTGGCGGCATGGTGATGGGATCGATCGAGCAGATGCAGGCCGGGCCTGCGGCGCTGGCGGCTGCGGCGGGCGTACCGGTCGCATCGGTCGAATATCGCCTTGCCCCCGAACACCCCTTCCCTGCCCCCCAAGAGGATTGCCATTCCGCGCTGACGTGGCTCGCAGGACAGGCTGATGCGCTGGGCTTCGACGCGAACCGGATTGTCGTCGCGGGCGAGAGCGCGGGCGGCGGGCTGGCCGCCGCGCTCGCGATCATGGCGCGAGACCTCGGCGGTCCGGCGATCGCGGGACAGCTCCTGACCTATCCGATGCTCGATCATCGGACCGGCAGCGATGCCTGTCCGTACAATAATCCGACGACTGGCGAGTTCATCTGGACGCGCGCGAGCAATCGCTTCGGCTGGCGCGCGCTGCAGGGCGATTACAAGGCCGACGATGCCCGGCGCGGCTGGTTTTCGCCCAGCCTTGTCGAGGATCTGTCGAACCTGCCCCCCGCCTATATCGCGACCGGCAGCCTCGACCTCTTCTTCGACGAGAATCTCGACTATGCGCGGCGTCTTGTCGCGGCGGGGGTGCCGATTGATCTGCACAGCTATGCCGGGGCGATCCATGCCTTCAACGCCATCCCGGACGCCGCGCTGTCACAGCGCTTCAACGGTGGATTGTTGGCGGCCGCTGCGGCGATGACGGGGCCGACGGACGGTTGAGGAAGCGGGCCCGGCCGCGTCCGCCAACGAGCGATTGCGGACGGCCGGCCTCCTGAACTTCGTCATTCCCGCGAAAGCGGGAACCCAGAGCGGGCGTCGGCTGGCTTATCGCTGGGTTCCCGCTTTCGCGGGAATGGCGAAGGTAGGGATCGCAATTCTCCACCCCAAACCTCCGTTGCTTCAGGCCGCTATGGCTTCGGCCCCATCTGATCCTATATCCCGACAAGGATGGAGAAACGGGCATGGTCGGGCAAAGCGAGTATCAGCTTTTCGAAACGGCGGCCGGTGTCGCTGCGATCGGCTGGGCAAGCGGCGGCGTTGTGAGTTTTCGTCTGCCCGCGCCGAGCGCGGGCGAAGCCGAGCGCGCCATTCTGCGCCGCCTGCCCGATGCGGTGCGTGCCGAGCCCCCGGCTGAAACAGCGGCGGTCATCGACGCGGCGATCCGCTATTTCCATGGGGAGCGGATCGAATTCTTCGACGTACCGATCGATCTGGGCGAACTGCCCCCTTTCTTTGCGGCGGTTTACGATTTTGTTCGCAAGCTCGGCTGGGGCGAGACGACCACCTATGGCGCCGTCGCGCGGGCGCTGGATGTCGGCCCCGAGCATGCCCGCGCGGTCGGACAGGCGATGGCAACCAATCCCGTCCCGTTGATCGTCCCCTGCCACCGCGTCATGGCCGCGGGCGGCAAGATCGGCGGCTTCTCTGCGCCGGGTGGATCGACGTCCAAGGCGCATATGCTCGAACTCGAAGGCGTGCCGATGGCTCCCGTTCAGCAGGGGTTCGACTTCTAGGCCGCGACCGCATCCGCGCCGTGACTCGCCGCCGCTTCGAGCAGACGTTTTTCAAGGCTCTTCACCCGCGCGGCGCTGTCGATCTTGTCGCCGATCAGGTCGGTCACGTAAAATGTGTCGACCGCGCGCTCGCCATAGGTCGCGACATGCGCACTGTGCACCGTCACCTTTGACTGGAAGAGCGCATAGGCAAGCTGGTTGAGGAGCGCCGGGCGATCCTGCGCATTGACCTCGATCACGGTGAACCGGTTCGACGCCTTGTTGTCGACGAAAACGTTGGGCGCGACACGGAACGCCTCGGCACGTGTCCGGGGGAGCGCACGCGCTTCGAGCTTCGGCAGCAATTTATGGCGGTTGGCGAGTGCATCCTCGATCGCGCGGGTCAGCCGGCCGATCTGTCCGGCCTCAGCGAAAGGACGCCCCAACGGATCCTGGACAAGGAAATTGTCAAGAGCGAGTCCGTCGCGGGTCGTGTGAATACGCGCGTCGATGATGTTGCCGCCGGCAAGATGGATACCGCCCGCGATCCGATAGAAGAGCCCCGGATGGTCGGCGGCGAGCACCATCACCAAAGTCGCACCGCGATCGTCGTCGGGGACCGCTGCGATGTGCAGCGGCGCGTCACCCGCCTGCCGGATATGAACGAGATTGGCGGCGATGACCTCGACCGGCTCGGCGATCCAATAGCTTTCGGGAAGGCGCTTTGCGACCTTGTCGAAGGTCTTTCGGTCGAAACCGAACTGCGCCGCGACCGCCTCTTTCTTGCTTTCAATCCGCGCTTCGCGGCCGCGCTGCTTGTGGCCGAGGCGCAGCACTTCCTCGGCGGCGTCATATAGTTCGGTCAGTAGCTGGCGTTTCCAACCGTTCCACACGCCGGGGCCGACCGCGCGGATATCGACGACGGTGAGCACGAGCAGCAGGCGCAGGCGCTCGGGGCTTTGCACGACCTGCGCGAAATCGAGGATCGTCTTGAAATCGGCGAGGTCGCGTTTGAAAGCGGTTGCCGACATCAGCAAGTGATAGCGCACGAGCCACGACACGGTTTCAGTCTCGGCCTCGTTCAGTCCTAACCGCGGGCATACGCGCAGCGCGAGTTCGGCGCCGAGCACGCTATGGTCGCCGCCTCGCCCCTTCGCGATATCGTGGAGCAGCACCGCGACATAGATGACGCGCCGCGAATGGATCTGGTCCATGATCGCGGTCGACAGCGGATGATCGTCTTGCAGCCGGTTCTGCTCGATGTTGGCCAGTAATCCGATCGCGCGGATCGTATGCTCGTCGACGGTATAATGGTGATACATGTCGAACTGCATCTGCGCGACGACGCGGCCGAAATCGGGAACGAAGCGGCCGAATACGCCTGCCTCGTTCATCCAGCGCAGCACCGTTTCGGGATCGCGCGGGCTGGTCAACACGTCGAGGAACAATTCATTCGCGCGCGCGATGCGACGCACCCCGCGCGCGTCGATCAGCTTCGCATCGTGCCGCGCCTGACGCATCGCCTGCGGATGGATTTCGAGGCCATGTTTGTCGGCGAGCGCAAAGATTTCGACCAACCGCACAGGATCCTGCTGGAAGAAATCGTCGCTCGGCAGCGCAAGCCGGCCGCGGTCGAGGACGAAGCCGTTGAGCTTGCCCGGGCGGCGGCGGAGCGTCGGCAGGAAACGCCGCCCACGCGCCGCCATCTGGTCGTCGAGATGCGCGAGGAAGGTGCCGGTAACGTCGCCGACGCTTTTCGCGTGGAGGAAATAAAGCTGCATGAAGCGCTCGACCGCACTCTTGCCTGGCCGATCGGCGAAGTGCATGCGGCGCGCGATTTCGGGCTGAAAATCGAAGGTCAGCCGGTCCTCGGCACGGCCCGCGAGCGAGTGAAGGTGACAGCGCACCGCGAGCAGGAAATTTTCGGCGCGCTCGAACTGGCGCAGTTCGCGGCCAGAGAGCAAACCCGCGCTGACCAACTCGGGAACAGTGCGGACGCGGTGGATGAACTTGCCGATCCAGAAGAGCGTATGGAGGTCGCGAAGCCCTCCCTTCCCTTCCTTCACATTGGGTTCGACGACATAGCGTGAGTCGCCCATGCGCTTGTGTCGCTCGTCACGCTCGGCCAGCTTGTCGGCGACGAATGCCCGCGCATTGCCCGCGACGACCTCGGCATCGAAACGCGCCGACGCCTGATCATACAAGTCGCGGTCGCCCCAGATGAAGCGCCCTTCGAGCAGCGCGGTGCGAATCGTGAGATCTTCTTTCGCCGCGCGAACCATCTCGTCGAGCGAACGCGATGAATGGCCGACCTTCAGACCCAGATCCCATAGCGTATAGAGCTGCGCCTCGATCACCTGCTCGGTCCAGCTCGTCTGCTTGAACGGCGTCAGGAAACCGATGTCGATGTCGCTATGCGGCGCCATTTCGCCGCGCCCATAGCCGCCGACGGCGATCAAGGTTATGCGTTCGCCCGCCGAGCGGTTGTTCGCGGGGTAGAGGTGGTCCGTGGTGAAATCGTGGCTGAGACGGACGATCTGGTCGATCAGGAACGCCATCGCATTCGCCACGACACGTCCCGCCGACGGTCGCTCGAGCAGACGGCGCTCGATCTCGGCGCGCCCCGCTTCGAGCGCGCCCTTGAGCAGATCAACCATCGCGCGACGGCGTTTTCCGGTATCGCTTGTTTCATCCGCAATTTCGTCGAGCCGTCCCGATAGCGCCCGGCGATCGATGATCGCGCGGCGCTGGTCGAGATTGTCGAACAGGTCGCTCATGCTTCGTCCGCCATTAGCCGCTTGAGCGCATAAAGCGCATCGAGCGCTTCGCGTGGGGCAAGCGCGTCGGGATCGATATGGCCAAGCGCCTCGCGCAGCGCATCCTTTGCGGCGGCCGGCGCCTCGGCGAGCGTGGCGGCGAAGAGCGGCAGGTCGTCGAGCCCTGCGGCGAGGCCTCCCGTCTTCTCGCGCCCCGCTTCGAGCTTGGCGAGCACCGCTTCGGCGCGCTTCACCACCCCCGCCGGAACGCCGGCGAGGCGCGCGACTGCAAGGCCATAGCTGCGGTCGGCGGGGCCTTCGGCGAGTTCGTGGAGCAGCACCAGATCGCCCTGCCATTCACGCGCGCGGACGTGGTGAAGCGACAATGCGTTCAGCGTTTCGGCAAGCCGCGTCAGTTCGTGATAGTGGGTGGCGAAGAGGCAGCGGCACTTGTTCACCTCGTGCACCGCCTCGACCACCGACCAGGCGAGCGCGAGCCCGTCGTAGGTCGATGTGCCGCGCCCGACCTCGTCGAGGATTACAAAGCTTTGCGGCGTCGCCTGCGCAAGGATCGCCGCGGTCTCGACCATCTCGACCATGAAGGTCGAGCGCCCGCGCGCCAGATTGTCGCTCGCACCGACCCGGCTGAACAGCCGGTCGACGAGTCCGAGCTTCGCCGACGCCGCAGGCACGAACCCGCCCGCCTGCGCGAGCACGACGATCAACGCATTCTGGCGCAGGAAGGTCGATTTACCGCCCATATTCGGGCCGGTGACGAGCCAGAGCCGGTCGCGCGGCGACAGCGAGACATCGTTGGGCACGAAACGATCGCCCGATTTCGCAAGTGCAGCCTCGACCACCGGATGACGGCCGCCGCTGACATCCAGACACGGCTCGTCGGCGAGGTCGGGGCGGCACCAATTGTGGCTCATCGCATGGTCGGCGAGCGACGCGGCGACATCGATGCGCGCGAGGACGTCGCACGAGGCTGCGATGGCCTCGCGCCGTGCGATCGCTGCGTCGGTCAGCGATTCGAGATGCGCGGCCTCAGCGGCGATGGCATGAACGGCCGCCTGCGTTACCCGGCTCGCGGCCTCGTGGAGATCGGATGAATTGAAGCGCACCACACCCGCGAGCGTCTGACGATGGGTGAAGCCCGATTCGGGCGCCATCAGCGCGTCGGCATGTTTTGCAGGCACCTCGACATGATAGCCGAGCACACCGTTGTGGCGGATCTTGAGCGAGGCGATGCCGGTGCGGTCGCGATAATCGGCTTCGAGCGCCGCAATGGCCTTGCGCCCGTCGCGTGCGGTTTCGCGCAACGCGTCGAGCGCATGATCATAACCCTCGGCGACGTAGCCGCCCTGCGCGGCGTCGACAGGTGGGTTTTCGATCAGCGCGCGGCTGAGTTCATCGACAAGCGTGCCATGGCCGTCGAGTCCCGGAAGCAGGCGTGCGAGCAAGGGCGGCAGGTCGGGACGCAGCGCGAGCCGTTCACGCAAAATTCGCGCGCCGCCAAGCGCATCGCGGAGCTGCGCGAGGTCGCGCGGCCCGCCGCGTCCGGCGACGAGGCGCCCGAGCGCGCGTCCGGCGTCGGGCAAGGCACGCAGCGCCGCGCGCAGTTCGCCGCGCCACAAGGCATCGCGCGCAAGACCGTCGACGAGGTCGAGCCGGTCGAGGATCGCATCCTTGTCGGTGAGCGGGCTTGCGAGATCGTCCGCGAGCAAGCGCGCACCCGCCGCGGTGACAGTGCGGTCGATCGTACCGAGCAGGCTACCGTCGCGCGCACCCGCCATCGTGCGGACGAGTTCGAGGCTTTCGCGCGTCGCGGAGTCGATCGCCATGCACCCCGACGCAAGGTGGCGAAGCGGCGGCTGGAGGAAGGTTGGTCCGCCGGTGCCGACATGGTCGAGATAGGCAACAAGCGCCCCCATCGCGGCGATTTCGCTACGCCCGAACTGGCCGAAACCATCGAGCGTCTGAACGCCGAAGAAGGTTTCGAGGCGCTTCTGCGCACTCGTGCTGGAAAAGTCTGCGGACGGTCGCCGCACGATCTGACGTGCCGAAGAAATCGGCAGTTCGTCGGCACTTTCGCTGAGCAGCAGCTCCGAAGGCGCGAGCCGGGCAAGTTCGGCGTCGACCGCCTGTACCGAAACCGCGACGACCTCAAAGCGCCCGGTCGAAATATCGGCCGCGGCAATCGCCACCTCGCCATCGCTGCCGATCTGCGCGAGCGCGGCGAGGCGGTTCGCGCTGCGCCCTTCGAGCAGGCTTTCCTCGGTCAGCGTGCCCGCGGTGACGAAGCGCACGATGTCGCGCGCGACAAGCGCCTTCGACCCGCCGCGCACCTTCGCCTCGGCTGGGGTTTCAATCTGCTCGGCGATCGCTACGCGGTGTCCGGCACGGATCAACCGCGCGAGATAGGATTCGGCAGCGTGCACCGGCACCCCGCACATCGCCACCGGCTGCCCGTCGTGCTCGCCGCGCGAGGTCAGCGCGATATCGAGCGTCGAGGCTGCGGCCTTCGCATCGTCGAAGAACAGCTCGAAGAAATCGCCCATGCGATAGAAAAGCAGGCAATCCCCGGCCTTGTCCTTCAGCGACCAATATTGCGCCATCATCGGCGTCGCAGCGGACGCGGCATTGTTCGAATTGGCGGCGGAGCGGGCAGTGGCAGGCATACGACATGCTTTGGTCTGGATATGGGCCGGTGGCAAGCATGCCACGCGATTCGCGGGTTCCATTTCCGCTTGGCGACGCTAGGGAATAGGCTCGGGCGCGCGCCTTGTGGATCAATCGAGAGGACAAATGATGGACAGCGGCAGCAAGGTACAGTTTTCGGACCGCGAGGCCCTGCTTTACCATGAATATGGCCGGCCCGGGAAAATCGAGATCGTCGCATCGAAACCGATGGCGACGCAACGCGACCTCAGCCTCGCCTATTCGCCCGGCGTCGCGGTTCCGGTGAACGCGATCGCCGAAGATCCGGCCAAGGCCTATGATTATACGATCAAGGGCAATCTGGTTGCTGTCATCTCTAACGGGACCGCAATTCTCGGCCTCGGCAATCTCGGTGCGCTCGCCTCGAAGCCGGTGATGGAAGGCAAGGCGGTGTTGTTCAAGCGCTTCGCCGACGTCGATTCGATCGACCTCGAAGTCGATACCGAAGACCCGCAGCGCTTCATCGAAGCAGTCGAACTGCTTGCGCCGAGCTTTGGCGGCATCAACCTCGAAGACATCGCCGCGCCGAACTGTTTCATCATCGAAGCGGCGCTGAAGGAACGCATGAACATCCCGGTGTTCCATGACGACCAGCATGGGACCGCTATCATCACCGCCGCAGGCCTCATCAACGCCTGTTACCTGACGGGCCGTGACCTTTCGACGGTGAAGGTCGTCGTAAACGGTGCCGGCGCCGCGGCGATTGCATGTACCGCGCTGATCAAGGCGATGGGCGTGCGGCACGAAAATGTGATCATGTGCGACCGCAAGGGCACCATCTATCAGGGCCGTACCGACGGCATGGACCAGTGGAAATCGGCGCATGCGGTGCCGACCGAAGCGCGCGACCTGACCGAAGCGCTCGTCGGGGCGGACGTGTTCCTCGGCCTCTCGGCCGCAGGCGCGCTGAAGCCCGAAATGGTGAAGGATATGGCGCCGGCGCCGATCATCTTCGCGATGGCGAACCCCGACCCCGAAATCTCGCCGCCCGACGCGCGCGCGGCGCGGCCCGATGCGATCATCGCGACGGGCCGTTCGGATTATCCGAACCAGGTCAACAACGTGCTCTGCTTCCCCTTCATCTTCCGCGGCGCGCTCGACGTCCATGCGACCGCGATCAACGAAGAGATGAAGATCGCGGCCGCCTATGCGATCGCCGACCTCGCGCGCCAGCAGGTGCCCGAGGAAGTCGCCGCGGCCTACGGCGGCCGCGCATCGAGCTTCGGACCCGAGTATATCATCCCCTCGCCCTTCGATCCGCGTTTGATGGAAATCGTGCCGGCGGCGGTTGCCGAAGCCGCGATGAAGACCGGCGTTGCTCAGCGGCCGATCGAGAATCTCGAAGAATATCGCACCCAACTCCGCGCCCGGCTCAACCCGACGACCTCGGTGCTCACGCTCGCCTATGAGGCCGCGCGCAACAATCCAAAGCGTGTTGTCTTTGCCGAGGGCGAGGAGGAAGTCGTACTGCGCGCCGCAATCCAGTTCCGCGACGGCGGCTATGGCATTCCCGTGCTCGTCGGCCGCGAAGGGCTGCACGACAAGCTGCGCGCGATGGGCGTCGCCGATGCCGAAAGCTTCGAAGTCCACAACAGCGTCAATTCGCCGCACGTGCCGCAGATGGTCGAAATGCTTTACGAACGGCTGCAGCGCCGCGGCTATCTCCGCCGCGACGTCGAACGCATGGTCAATCGCGACCGCAACATCTTCGGCTCGCTGCTGCTCAAAATGGGTCTCGGCGACGCGATGATCACGGGCACGACGCGCACTTATTCGCAGTCGATGCGTGAAGTCCGGCGGGTGATCGACCATGCCGAGGGCAAGACGCCGTTCGGCATCCATATCCTGGTCGATCAGCATCACACAATCTTCATGGCGGACACCACGGTCAACGAGCGGCCGACCGCCGAAATGCTCGCCGATATCGCCGAGCGCACCGCGCAGGTTGCGCGACGCATGGGTCACGAACCCCGTGTGGCCTTCCTTTCCTATTCGACCTTCGGCAATCCCGAAGGGAGCTGGCTCGAAAGCATTCGCGAGGCGGTGTCGATTCTCGACCAACGGAGCCCCGGTTTCGAATATGAAGGCGAAATGGCACCCGACGTCGCGCTCAACGAGAAGGTGATGAAGAATTATCCCTTCTGCCGTCTGTCGGGACCAGCAAATGTCCTGATCATGCCGGGCCTGCAGTCGGCGAACCTGTCGGCGAAGCTGCTCCGCGAACTCGGCGGCGGGGCCGTCATCGGCCCGATGCTGGTCGGTATGGAAAAGCCCGTGCAGGTCGCCACGATGGCATCGACCGCATCAGACCTCGTCACCCTCGCCGTGCTCGCTGCGGGCGGGATCGCACAATAAGAAAAAGCGGCGGCGCCTCGATGGTGCCGCCGCTTTTCTGTCTTTGCCGGTGTCTTTGAACTTATTGCCCCGGAGCACCCGCACCCGGCGCACCCACCGCGCCGATGTTGCCGAAGATATCCTCGAAGAAGCTGCGATGACGGCCGAGCGTCGGCGTCTTGTCGCCGTCGGGGCTGATCCGGCTCACCAGTTCGAGACCGGTGCGGTCGACTGCAGCGACGTTACCCGCCGGATCGAAGCGGACGCGCAGCACCTGCTGCCCCACCGGGCGCGGCTTGGCAAAGGCGAGCTGCCGCGTTTCGCGCGACACATAATAATATTCATTGTTGCTGAACTGGCCGACGAAGGTCGGACGGCCGAGCGTCTTTTCCACCGACTCGCGGTTGTCGACACCCGGCGTGATCGCTTCGGTCAGCAGTGGGTCGACAACATAGCCCTGCCGACCCTTGAGCTGCGAGCAACCGCTGACGGTCAGCGCGAGCGCCAACCCGGCAACGACCAGGCGCATGGGGCGGGGCGAAATTTTGGGCGCATGGATCGGCATCAACATATCTCCGTTGCGCCCTTTTTCAGCGGGCGCTGGCAATCGCGCCTCTTAACCGCAAGCGGTCGGCGCATACAAGCGGCTTATGCCGCCGCAAAGCTTGCGCCAAGCTGACTGGCCTCTAGGTCCGGCACCGGCCCGCTCCCCCACCCGGCCTCCCCAACGATAGTAGCCTATGGCAAGCGGGGTGGGGAGCGGGCCGGTGCCGGACTGTTTCAGCGCCCCCTTTTCCGGTGACATGATTCGGCCTAAGCGTTCCGCATGTTTTCTTCGCTCCGCAAATTCTTCGCATCCGAGCCCGACCCGCGCGAGGCGCGCCGTCCGCTGTGGAACGCCGTCGTCGAAACCGCGCGCGCGCCGCACTGGTACGCAAACGGCACGGTCCCCGACACACTCGACGGGCGGTTCGACATGATCAGCCTGGTGTTGGCGCTCGTCCTGCACCGGATCGACGACGAACCGGCACAAGGCCTCGCGGGCGTTCAACTGACCGAATTGTTCGTCAACGACATGGACGGCCAGATGCGCCAGATCGGCTTTGGCGACATGGTCGTCGGCAAACAGGTCGGTCGCATGATGAGCGCGCTTGGCGGCCGCCTTGGCGCCTATCGTGCCGCCGACGGATCGGCCGAATTGCGCGCCGCGTTGGTACGCAACTTGTGGCGCGGGGCGGAACCTGACGAAGCGGGATTGGCGCATGTGATGGCTGAAGTCGTATCGCTGCGCAGCCGACTTGCCGCAACGCCGGTGTCCGCCCTCATCGTCGCCGATCGACTGGATGGATCGCGGACGTGAGCGTGTCCGAATTCTCGCTGATCGTGACGCTCGCCGATGCGGCGCACGGTCGCATCATTTCGGTCGAAGTCGACGCGGCCGCGCGCGACGCAATTGCCCGGCGGCTCGGCCTGACTGCGCTCGACCGCTTTATCTTCACCGCCGAGGTGCGCACCATTGCGGGCGGGATCGGAGCGAAAGGCGAAGTGCGGGCCGATGTCGTACAAGCCTGCGCCGCGACCGACCTGCCTATTCCAGCTGCAATTGCCGAACCTTTCGATCTTCGCTTCCTGCGCGATGTCGATGCGCCGGTCAGCGAGCACGAAGAAATTGAGATCGATAGCGACGATCTCGACCTTCTGCCGCTCGACGGCGACCGGATCGACCTTGGCGAAGCGGCGGTGCAGACATTGTCGCTCGCGCTCGATCCCTTTCCGCGTCACCCCGACGCCGAGCGCATCCTTGCCGAAAAAGGCGTGCTCAGCGAGGAAGCGGCGGGGCCGTTTGCAGCGCTGGCGAAATTGCGCGGGAAGCCGAACGCCTAGCCGCCTTCGTCCGGCGCCGGCTTCACTTCTTCCTCGACCAGATCGGCCACCGCAGCATCGAGTCCCGGCTCTTTCTTTGCGTCCGGCGCTTCCGATTTCGGTTTTTCGGCTGCCTTTTCGTCGCGCGTCGGCGGAAGCGCACCGCCGAGCGCATTGGCGAGGCCGAGCAATTGTTCGCCGATCACCTTGTCGACCGCGGGCGCGATCTCGGCGACTTTGAAGCGCATGTAGCCGCCAACGACATAGTCGAAACGCAGCGCGCTGCCCGTCGGGGTTTCCTTGATCTGGATCGTCAGTGTGCCGTTTAGCGCCTCGCCCTGGAGCGGACCGAAGGCGCCCGACAGTCGCAGCATCTGGCCGGGTTTCGAAAAGAGGACGCGCGCGTGCTGGACGCTGCCAACGCCCCAACCGGTATCGGGCAATTTCTCGCAGAAACAGCCACCCGCCTGCGAATCGAGCCAGAAGTTCGCGGCATCGCCCGACCAGCTATGATCCTTGGACCACCAGCTTTCGGGTATACGGAGCATTTTCCACACGTCCGCCGGGGTCGCGGCGACCTGCGCCGTATGCGCGACACTGAAACCGGCCTCGCTCTGGTCGACAACCTTGGCGTTTGCCACAGGCGCGACAGACAGTCCCGCGATCAGCGCGGCGCCCACGAAATATCTGGTAATTGCCATCAGCCCATCCCCCTCGGCGCCTCAATAACCGGCGTCGGAGGGACTGACTAGCCTCAGCCCGCGAGGATCGTTTCGATCGCGTCGTTGACCTCGTCGATCGGCGCCATGCCGTCGACATGCGTCACGATGCCGCGAGCTTCGTAGATCGGCAGAATCGGCGCGGTCTTGGCGCGATATTCGGCCATGCGCGTGCGCACCGTTTCCTCATTGTCATCGGGGCGGCGCTTGAATTCATCGCTACCGCAAACGTCGCAAACATTGTCCACCTTGGGGAGCTTGTAGCGGTCGTGATAGCCCGCGCCGCATTTGGCGCAGCTGAAGCGGCCGGTGATGCGGTCGACGAGCGCGTCTTCCTCGACCTGCAGCTCGATCACATGGTCGAGCTTGCGTCCGCGCGCCGACAGGATCCCGTCGAGCGCTTCGGCCTGCGCAGCGGTGCGCGGATAGCCGTCGAAAATTACCGAAACGTCGCTGCCAAGCTGGTCGAGCCGTTCGCCGATCAGGCCCGAGACGATCTCGTCCGAAACGAGCTCGCCCGCGTCCATCACCGCTTTCGCCTGCACGCCGATCGGCGTTCCCGCCTTGACCGCCGCGCGCAGCATGTCGCCGGTCGAGAGCTGGACCATGCCATGCTCCTCTTCCAGGCGCACCGCCTGCGTTCCCTTGCCCGCTCCCGGCGGACCCAGCAAAATGATATTCAGCGTCATGGAAGCCCCTGTTGCCTCTGCCGTGTCGCAGTTGCCGTAGCGAGCGCCTTAGCGCCGCGCAACGCCGCCTTTCAATTTAGCCTTCTTGATGAGGTCGCCATATTGATGCGCGAGCATGTGACTCTGGATCTGGCTGATCGTGTCGATCGTGACGTTCACGATGATGAGGAGGCTGGTGCCGCCGAGCTGGAACGGCAAACCCGACCCCGCGATGAAATATTCGGGGATCAGACAGATCGCCGCCAGATAGGCCGCGCCGAGCACGGTGATGCGCGTCAGCACGAAATCGAGATAGGCGGCGGTATTCTTCCCCGGGCGGATGCCGGGAATGAAACCGTTCTGCCGCTTCAGATTGTCGGCGGTTTCTTCGGGATTGAAGACGACCGCGACGTAGAAGAAGCAGAAGAAGACGATGCCCGCGGCATAGAGCGCCATATAAAGCGGCTGGCCGTGCGCGAGATACTGATTGAGCGTGATCAGAAAATCTCCGGTGGCGGTGTCGCCCTGAACATTCTGGCCCATCATCTGGGTGACGGTCAGCGGCATCAATAGCAGCGACGAGGCGAAGATCGGCGGGATCACGCCCGCGGTGTTGACCTTCAGCGGCAAATGGCTGCGGTCGGCCTGCATCACGCCACGCTGCGTCGCGCGCTTGGGATATTGGACGAGGACGCGGCGCTGCGCGCGCTCCATGAAGCTGATGAAGGCGATCACGACGATCGCGCCGCCGAGCACGGCGAGGATCGTGCCGCCGCCCATCGAACCTTCGCGAACCTGCGTGAACATCTGTGCGAAGCTGCGCGGCAGCTGGGCCAGAATGCCCGCCATGATGATCAGCGAGACGCCGTTACCGATCCCGCGACTGGTGATCTGTTCGCCGAGCCACATGAGGAAGAGCGTACCGCCGACGATCGAGATGACGGCGCCGATGCGGAACATCATGCCGGGATCGACGACCGCGGCGATTCCCTGCGTCGCGCCAAGCGATTCAAGCCCGACGGCGATAAAATAGCCCTGGATCGCGGTCAGCGCGACGGTGCCGTAACGCGTGTACTGGTTGAGCTTCTTGCGCCCGCTTTCGCCCTCTTTCTTGAGCGCGGCGAGGCTGGGCGACAGCGCCGCAGCGAGCTGCACGACGATCGACGCCGTAATATAGGGCATGACGCCGAGCGCAATGATGCTCATGCGCTCCAGGCTGCCGCCCGAGAAAGTGTTGAAGATATCGAGAACGCCGCCCGACGCGGCCTGGCTGTAGAGCGACGCCAGCGCAACGGGATCGACCCCCGGCAGCGGCACGAACGACAGGAAACGAAAGACGATCAGCGCGCCAATCGTGAACCAGATACGGTTCTTGAGTTCGGTCGCCTGACCGAACTTCGAAAAATTGAGGTTGGATGCAAGCTGATCGGCGCGAGAGGCCATGGGTGTTTTCCTCGGATATTCCGGACCGCGCCCCCCGCGACCCGGCGCCTATGTGCGTTCGGCGGTGACGAAGCGCAAGGGGAAAGGCCTATTTTGCAACGCAGCTCGTCGATAGCGGCTGCGCCATCCGTTCGCATCGAACGGGAAATAACAGATCGTCAAACAACAAAGGGGCGGCCCGTATCTGGAACCGCCCCTTCGCTTGATTATTCCGCCTTGGCTTTGGCGCGGCGCTGAGCCTTCTTGCCTTCGGGTGCCGCTTCCTTGACTTCGGGAAGTTCGACCTTGCCGCCGGCCTTTTCGACCGCCTCGATCGCGCCCTTCGACGCGCCGGCAACGGCAAAGTTCAGCTTCGCGGTAAGTTCACCCTTGGCGAGGAGGCGGACGCCATCCTTGCCGCCGCGTGCAACGCCGGCAGCCTTGAGCGCGGCATGATCGATGACAGCTTTGGCATCGAGCTTCTTCTCATCGACGAGCTTCTGGATCATGCCCAGATTCACGATCGCGAAGTCCTTGCCGAAGATGTTGTTGAAGCCGCGCTTCGGGATACGCATGTGGAGCGGCATCTGGCCGCCCTCGAAGCCGTTGATCGCGACGCCGCTGCGAGCCTTCTGGCCCTTCTGGCCGCGGCCGGCGGTCTTGCCCTTGCCCGAGCCGATGCCGCGTCCGACGCGCATACGGCCCTTGCGGGCGCCATTGTTGTCACGAAGTTCGTTAAGCTTGATAGTCATGGTTGCACTCGCTTTCGCTGTGTTCGCGCTATGGACCGAAGCCGATTTGTATTTTCGGCTTAGTCCGGTTCGATTTCACTCGATGGCTGAAAGCCGGGGTAAGCCCCGGCCTTTTCCATCACGATGGCCTGGGCGACATAGCCGCGGCCATCGACATTGGTGATCGAGGGGCTGCCGTGGAGCTCCACCCCCGGTTGAGCAGTCCTTCGACGCGGGCGCAAAAGGCCGCGTCGTCGGGACCGGTCAACAGGCGGTAGAGCTTCACCGCCGTTTAGCCCTCGACGACTTCCACCATGTGCGGAAGCTTGCGGATCATGCCGCGCACTTCCGGGGTGTCGACCAGTTCGACCTCGCGGTTCATCTTGCCCAGGCCGAGGCCGGTCAGGATGGCGCGCTGGCCCTTGGGACGACGGATCGGCGAGCCGATCTGGCGGATCTTGATCTTCTTGTCAGCCATCGTCTTACTCCGTCACCGCCGCGGCTTCGGCCTCGGCTGCGCGGTCGGACGCACCGCCACGCTTGATCAGGTCCGAAACCTTCTTGCCGCGACGCTGCGCGACCGACTTCGGGCTGGTCTGTTCACCGAGCGCCTCGAAGGTTGCGCGGATCATGTTGTAGGGGTTCGAGGTGCCGACCGACTTGGTCACCACGTCGGCAACGCCCAGCGATTCGAACACGGCGCGCATCGGGCCACCGGCGATGATGCCCGTACCGGCGGGTGCCGAACGCAGCGTCACATTGCCGGCGCCGAACACACCGCGACCATCATGGTGCAGCGTGCGGCCGTCGCGCAGCGGAACGCGGATCATTGCCTTCTTGGCAGCAGCGGTCGCCTTCGAAATGGCTTCGGGCACTTCGCGCGCCTTGCCATGGCCGAAACCGGCGCGGCCCTTGCCATCGCCGACGACGACGAGCGCAGCGAAACCGAAGCGCTTACCGCCCTTCACGGTCTTCGAAACGCGGTTGATGTGAACGAGCTTTTCGATCAGCTCTTCGCCACCTTCTTCGTCGCGCGGGCGACGGTCGTCGCGGCGGCCGCGGCCACCTTCACGACCACCACGGCCACCGTCGCGGCCGCCACGGCCACGGCGGGGAGCGCCGGTGTTTTCGGTCGCTTCGACAGCGCCTTCGACGTTCTGTACTTCGTCAGCCATAATCAGAACTCCAATCCGCCTTCGCGAGCCGCGTCGGCCAGCGCCTTGATGCGCCCGTGGAACAGGAAGCCGCCACGGTCGAACACGACCTGCGTCACGCCAGCCTTCTTAGCGGCAGCGGCGAGGCGCTTGCCGACATCGGCGGCAGCAGCCGTGGTCGCGCCGGTCTTGCCGCGGACATCCTTGTCGAGCGTCGAAGCCGAAGCGAGCGTCTGCCCGGCAGCGTCATCGATGAGCTGAGCGTAGATGTGGCGACCCGAACGGTGCACCGACAGGCGGGCACGGCCAGCGGCGCGCTGACGGAGGGCGGTACGAACGCGCTGACGGCGTTTCTCGAAAGGGGTAAGATGTGCCATGGCTTACTTCTTCTTGCCTTCTTTGCGGAAGATGTACTCGCCGCGATATTTGATGCCCTTGCCCTTATAGGGTTCGGGCTTACGCCAACGGCGGATTTCCGCCGCGACCTGGCCGACCTTCTGCTTGTCGATACCGGTGATCTCGATCGTCGTGTTGTCCGGCGTCTTGATCTCGATGCCTTCCGGCACCGCGAAATCGACATCGTGGCTGTAGCCGAGCTGCAGCTTCAAGGTCTTGCCCTGCGAGTTGGCACGATAGCCGACGCCGGTGATTTCGAGAACCTTGGTGAAACCTTCGGTCACACCGGTGATCAGGTTCTGGACCAGCGTGCGCTGCATGCCCCAGAAGGCGCGTGCTTCGCGGGTGCTGTTCGCAGGCTGCACCGAGATGCTGCCTTCGCCGACTTCATAGTTGATGAGGTCGGACAGCGGCATCGCGAGCGTGCCCTTCGGACCCTTTACCGACAGCTGGCCGCCGTCGATCGCGGCGGTGACACCGCCGGGGATCGCCACTGCCTTTTTACCAATGCGCGACATCAGAACACCTCCGCCAGCACTTCGCCGCCGACATTATATTCGCGTGCTTCGGCGTCCGAGAGAACGCCGCGCGGGGTCGACACGATGGTGATACCCAGGCCGTTGCGGATGATCGGAAGTTCTTTCGAACCCGAATAGACGCGACGGCCAGGCTTCGAAACGCGCGCCACATGGCGGATCGCCGGCTGCCCTTCGAAATATTTCAGTTCGATGCGGATGCCCTTGTGCTGGCCCTTGGCACCCAGCGCTTCTTCGCTGTAGCCGCGGATATAGCCTTCGCGCTGGAGAACATCGAGAACGCGGACGCGCAGCGTCGAGGCCGGCGTCAGGACGCTGTCCTTCTTCGCCGTCTGGCCGTTGCGGATGCGGGTGAGCATATCACCCAGGGGATCGGTCATTGCCATCTTGTCAGTCCCTTACCAGCTCGACTTCACAACACCGGGGATCAGGCCCTTGTTGGCCAGATCGCGGAGCTGGATACGGCACAGCCGGAATTTGCGATAATAAGCGCGCGGGCGCCCGGTCAGCTCGCACCGGTTACGGATGCGGGTCGGGTTACCATTGCGCGGGATTTCCGCCATCTTGAGGCGCGCGATCAGACGCTCGCCATCGTCGAGCGACGTGTCAGCCGCAATCGCCTTCAGCTTCGCGTAACGGCCGGCGTATTTCTTCACCAGCTGCTTGCGACGCTCGTTCTTGTTTACCGAACTCAGTTTCGCCATGACTTAAGTTCTCTTTCCTTCTTGAAAGAGCCTGCCAGATCCCGAGGGGATCAGGCGGCTTCCTTTTCCTGCGCAACGATCGGGAAGGGGAAGCCGAACAGCTTGAGCAGTTCGCGGGCTTCTTCATCCGTGCGAGCGGTGGTGGTGACGATCACATCCATGCCGCGCACCTGGTCAATGCGGTCATAGTTGATCTCGGGGAAGATGATCTGCTCTTTCAGGCCCATGGCATAGTTGCCACGGCCGTCGAAGCTGGTCGCCGACACGCCGCGGAAGTCGCGGATGCGCGGCATTGCGATCGTGATCAGGCGGTCAAGGAATTCGTACATGCGTTCGCGGCGCAGGGTAACCTTGCAGCCGATCGGCATGCCTTCGCGCAGCTTGAACTGTGCGATCGACTTCTTCGCCTTGGTCACGACGGGCTTCTGGCCGGCGATGAGTTCCATCTCGGCAGCGGCCGCTTCGACCTTCTTCTTGTCCTGCGTGGCTTCGCCGACGCCCATGTTGAGCGTGATCTTTTCGATCTTCGGCACTTCCATCGCATTCTTGTAACCGAACTTCTCGGTCATCGCCTTGACGATCACATCGTCATAGCGCTTGCGCATGCGCGGGGTGTAATTGTCAGCCATTGAGCGTCTCCCCGGACTTCACGGCCACGCGGACCTTCTTGCCGTCCTTGGTTTCGAAACGAACGCGCGTCGGCTTGCCGGTCTTGGGATCGGCAACCGCGACCTTGCTCGCGTACAGCGGCGCTTCCTTGCGCTCCAGGCCACCTTGCGGGTTGGTCTGGCTCGGCTTGCGGTGGCGCGTGATGATGTTGACGCCCGCGACGACGACCTTGCCGTCTTTCGGCAGGCTCTGCGTCACTTCACCGGTCTTGCCCTTGTCCTTGCCGGACAGGATGACAACCGTGTCGCCCTTCTTGATCTTGTTCGCCATGGTTAGAGGACCTCCGGCGCCAGGCTGATGATCTTCATATAGCCACGGCCGCGCAGTTCGCGGACGACGGGGCCGAAGATACGGGTGCCGATGGGCTCTTCGTTCTTGTTGACGAGCACGGCGGCGTTGCTGTCGAAACGGATGACCGAGCCATCGGCGCGGCGCACGTCCTTGGCAGTGCGAACGATGACGGCGCGATGCACGTCACCCTTCTTCACCTTGCCGCGCGGCTGTGCTTCCTTGATCGACACGACGATAACGTCGCCCACGCCGGCAGTACGGCGCTTCGACCCGCCGAGCACCTTGATGCACTGGACGCGCTTGGCACCGCTGTTGTCAGCGACTTCCAATTGTGACTGCATCTGGATCATCGATGCATTTCCTTCTTTTTTGGCCTACCGGGATGCCCCGGCGGTTCCGTGAAAATCAGCTCAGGCGTCAGCGGCCGTTTTGGGCTTGCTGTGGGTGTCGACCTTGTCGAGCACCTTCCACGTCTTCAGCTTCGAAATCGGCTTCGTTTCCTCGATGCGGACGGTTTCGCCAGCCTTGATGGCGTTGTCCTCATCGTGGGCGTGATACTTTTTCGAGCGGCGGATGATCTTGCCGTACAGAGGGTGCTTCACCTTCCGTTCGACCTTCACAACGACGGTCTTGTCGCCCTTGTCGGACACCACCGTACCGGTCAGAATGCGCTTCGGCATCGATAGTCTCCTTACTTCGCGGCCGAGCGCGTGCGCTCGGTCTGCTGCGTCTTGATGCGGGCGATGGAGCGCCGCACTTCCTTGACGCGCGATGCTTTTTCAAGCTGGCCGGTCGCCGCCTGGAAGCGGAGGTTGAACGCCTCGCGCTTCAGTTCGCCAAGCTGTTCGGCGAGCTGGTCGTCGGTCTTGGCCTTGAAATCTTCGGTCTTGGCCATGTCCTTAACCCTCCAGATGCGAGGTGTCGCCGAGACGGGCGATCACCTTCGTCTTGATCGGCAGCTTCATCGCGGCGCGTTCGAACGCCAGCGCGGCCACGGGGCCCGGAACGCCGTCGAGTTCGAACAGGATGCGACCCGGCTTCACGCGCGCGGCCCAGAATTCCGGCGAACCCTTGCCCTTACCCATACGGACTTCGGCAGGCTTCGACGACACGGGGACGTCGGGGAAAATGCGGATCCACAAACGGCCCTGACGCTTGATCGCACGGCTGATCGCACGGCGAGCCGCTTCGATCTGGCGCGCGGTGATGCGCTCGGGTTCCATCGCCTTCAGCCCGTAGGAGCCGAAGTTCAGGCTGGTTCCGCCCTTGGCATTGCCATGGATGCGGCCCTTGAAAGCCTTGCGGAACTTGGTTTTTTTCGGTTGCAGCATATCAGCAGTCCTTAGCGGCGATCTTCACGAGCCGGACGGACACCGGTCGTCTGTGCGTCGAGCATCAGACGGTCGGTTGCCATCGGATCGTGGCCGAGAATCTCGCCCTTGAAGATCCACACCTTGATCCCGCACACGCCATAGGCAGTGTGGGCGGTCGATTCGGCGTAGTCGACATTGGCGCGCAGCGTGTGAAGCGGCACCCGGCCTTCGCGGTACCATTCAGTACGTGCGATTTCCGCGCCGCCGAGACGGCCGGCGCAGTTGATGCGGATGCCTTCGGCGCCCAAACGCATCGCCGACTGAACCGCACGCTTCATGGCGCGACGGAACGCGACGCGGCGCTCGAGCTGATCGGCAATGCCCTGACCGACGAGCTTGGCATCGACTTCGGGCTTGCGGATTTCGACGATGTTCAGCGACACGTCGCTGCCCGTCAGTTCACCGAGCTTCTTGCGCAGCTTTTCGATGTCCGCGCCCTTCTTGCCGATGATGACGCCCGGACGGGCGGCATAGATCGAAACGCGGCACAGCTTGGCCGGACGTTCGATCACGACCTTCGAGATCGCGGCTTGCGGCAGGTTCTTGAACACATACTGGCGGATCTTCAGATCCTCGACCAGCATGCGGCCATAGTCCTGGCCTTCGGCGAACCAGCGGCTGTCCCAGGTGCGGTTGACCTGCAGGCGCAGGCCGATCGGATTGCTCTTCTGGCCCATCTTACGCCTCTTCTTCCTGTTCGCGCACGACAATGCGGATGCGGCTGAACGGCTTGACGATCCGGGTCGACTTGCCGCGGCCACGTGCGTGCCAACGCTTCATCGAGATCGACTTGCCCACGCTCGCTTCCTTGATGACGAGCGCATCAACGTCGAGGTTGTGGTTGTTTTCCGCGTTGGCGACGGCGCTGGCGAGAACCTTGCGCACGTCCACAGCCATCGCCTTCTTCGAGAAGGTGAGGATGTTCATCGCGTCTTCGACCTTGCGGCCGCGGATCAGCGCGGCAACGAGGTTCAGCTTCTGAGCCGAACCGCGGATCTGCGTGCCGACCGAGAGCGCCTCGTTATCCGCAACGCGGCGGGGGGACTTTTCCTTGCCCATTAGCGTTTGCCCTTCTTGTCGGCCGCGTGGCCGGGGAAGAAGCGCGTCGGCGCAAATTCACCCAGCTTCATGCCGACCATGTCTTCGTTCACCGACACCGGCACGAACTTGCGGCCGTTGTAGACGTTGAAGGTCAGCCCGACGAACTGCGGCAGGATGGTGGACCGGCGCGACCAGGTCTTGATCGGGGCAGAGCTGCCGCCGTCCTGGGCCGTTTCGGCTTTCTTGAGGAGATGAAGGTCGACGAACGGACCCTTCCAGACCGAGCGAGCCATGGCTTACCTCTTCTTCTTCGCGTGACGCGACCGGATGATCATCTTGTCGGTCGACTTGTTGTTACGGGTACGAGCACCCTTGGTCGGCTTGCCCCACGGGGTAACCGGATGACGGCCACCCGAGGTGCGGCCTTCACCACCGCCGTGCGGGTGATCGACCGGGTTCTTCGCAACGCCGCGGGTGAGCGGACGCTTGCCGAGCCAGCGGTTGCGACCGGCCTTGCCAAGGTTGGTGTTCTGGTTGTCGGGGTTCGACACCGCACCGACCGTGCCCATGCACTCGCCGCGAATGTAACGCTGCTCGCCCGAACCGAGACGCACGATGACGAGACCGCGGTCACGACCGACGACCTGTGCATAAGTGCCAGCCGAGCGGGCGATCTGGCCGCCCTTGCCCGGCTTCATCTCGATATTGTGGACGATCGTGCCGACGGGCATCTGCGACAGTTCCATCGCATTGCCCGGCTTCACGTCGGTCTTCTTGCCAGCGACGACGGTGTCGCCAACGGCCAGACGCTGCGGCGCGAGGATGTAGGTCTGCTCACCGTCTTCATATTTGACGAGTGCGATGAACGCCGTGCGGTTCGGGTCATATTCCAGACGCTCGACGGTAGCCGGCATGTCCCACTTGCGACGCTTGAAGTCGATGAAGCGGTACTTCTGCTTGTGGCCGCCAGCGATACCGCGCGAGGTCACATGACCCTTGTTGTTGCGGCCACCGGTCTTGCGCTTGCCTTCGGTCAGCGCCTTGACGGGCTTGCCCTTCCACAGCGACGACTTGTCGACGAGGATCAGGCCGCGCTGCGCGGGACTGGTCGGATTATAGGATTTAAGTGCCATTTTCTCTGCCTCTTCCTACAATCAGACGCCGGTCGTGACGTCGATCGACTGGCCTGCGGCCAAGCGAACGATCGCCTTCTTCACGTCGCTGCGGGTGTAGGGCTTGCCCTTCCAGCGCTTGGTCTTGCCCTTGGTCACGAGCGTGTTGACGCTCACGACCTTGACATCGAACAGCGCCTCGACGGCGGCCTTGATGGCGGGCTTGGTCGCGTCGTTTGCGACCTTGAACACCACCGCGTCATTTTCGCTGAGCAGCGTCGACTTTTCGGTGATCACCGGAGCGAGGATCACGTCATAGTGACGCGCGTCGATGGTTTTTGCCTTAGCCATTGCAGCGGGCCTCCAGCTTTTCGACCGCCGCGCGGGTCAGGACCAGCGTGTCGGCACGGATGATGTCATAGACATTGGCACCGATAGCGGGCAGCGCGTCGACACCGATGAGGTTGGCCGAAGCCATTGCGAAGCTTTCGTGCACCGCATCACCGTCGATGAAGAGGGCGCGATTGCCGAGTTCGAGCTTGCCGAGCTTGCCGGCGAGCGCCTTGGTCTTCGCGTCCTTGAGCTCGAGCGTGTCGATGACGACGAGCTTGCCGCCCTTCGCCTTGTCGCTCAAAGCCATCTTCAGGCCGAGGGTGCGGATCTTCTTGTTCAGCGAGTGGCCGAAAGTGCGGGCACGGGGACCGTGCGCCTTGCCACCACCGATGAAGATCGGCGCCTTGCGATCGCCGTGACGTGCGGTACCGCCGCCCTTCTGGCGACCGAACTTCTTGCCGGTGCGCGACACATCGCTGCGTTCGCGGGCGGCACGAGCCGGACCACGGCGCTTTTCGAGCTGCCATGCAACGACGCGATGCAGGATGTCGGCGCGGGCGTCGACGCCGAACACATCGTCGTTGAGATCGATGTCGGTGCCGGCCTTGCCGTCGAGGGTCTGAACCTTGACCTTCATGATCAGGACTCCTGTGCGCCGTCGGTGGCCGCGGTGTCGACGACGGTTTCTTCAACCGGCGTTTCGACCGGTGCGTCAACCGGGGCTTCGTTGCTGTTGGCCGCGCTCTTGACGCCCGCCGGATAGGGGGCCTCGGGGTGACGCGGCAGCTTCACCGCATCGCGAACGAGCAACCAGCCACCCTTCGAGCCAGGGACCGAGCCCTTGACGAAGAGAAGGCCGCGCTCGACGTCGGTGCGGACGATTTCGAGATTCTGCTGGGTGCGGTTGCGCGCGCCCATGTGGCCGGCCATCTTCTTGTTCTTGAAGACGCGGCCCGGATCCTGGCGGTTACCGGTCGAACCATGCGCACGGTGGCTGATCGAAACACCGTGGGTCGCGCGCATACCGCCGAAACCCCAGCGCTTCATCGCACCGGCAAAGCCCTTACCCTGGGTCACACCCTGAATGTCGACGATCTGACCGGCGACGAAGTGATCGGCCGACAGTTCGGCGCCGACGTCGAGCGTCGCATCGTCAGCGACGCGGAATTCGACGAGCTTCGCCTTGGGCTCGACTTCGGCCTTGCCATAGGCACCGCGCTGCGGCTTGGCGACGTTCTTCGCCTTGGCCGAGCCAGCACCGAGCTGAACGGCCACATAGCCGTCACGTTCTTTATCGCGCACAGAAACGACCTGGCAGCCTTCGAGGCTCAGGACGGTGACGGGCACGTGGCGGCCGTCGTCCTGAAACAGGCGGGTCATCCCCATTTTCTTCGCGATCACGCCAGTACGCATGATCATACTCCTCAACAGAGGCCGGGCGGACCATTCCGCACGGCGTGTGGGACCTCATCAAGGCAAACCCCGACGAGAACCCTCCCAGCCCAAAATTTCGATGCATCGCCCCGTCCGGGCTGAGGTGCCGCTGTCCCGAGAGACCAGCGGCGAGACGGGGGACGCAGCCCGGTCGTAAATGCCTTCCGAAGAAAGCGACCGGCGGTATCCACCCTATCGTCGGTCCGGATCGCTCCGGACAATGCAGTCACCGAAGTGTCCTGCCGATAGAGACCCCGGCTTTCGCCGGGGCTGCGTTGGCTTTAGGCCAACTTGATCTCAACGTTCACGCCCGCGGCGAGGTCGAGCTTCATCAGCGCGTCGACCGTCTGCGGGGTGGGCTGCACGATGTCGAGCAGCCGCTTGTGGGTACGCACCTCGAACTGCTCGCGCGACTTCTTGTCGACATGCGGGCCGCGGTTCACGGTGAATTTTTCAATGCGCGTCGGAAGCGGGATCGGACCGCGAATGAGAGCGCCCGTGCGACGTGCCGTGTCGGCAATGTCGGTGGTGGCCTGATCGAGCACGCGGTGATCAAAGGCCTTCAGGCGAATGCGAATATTCTGCGTTTCCATGACTGTTCCAGTCGAATCCCGTCTAACGATGCGAAAGAGCCGAAATGGCCTGCACCGGCCCCCATCAGGAAGCCGGTTCGGCCATCAAAATTCTTTAAGCTACGAGCCGCGCGAATCGGTCCGAATCGCGCGGCTCGCGGCCCTATATTACTTTGTGATCGTCGCGACAACCCCTGCGCCGACCGTGCGGCCACCTTCGCGAATTGCGAAGCGGAGACCCGGGTCCATGGCGATCGGGGCGATCAGCTTGACCGACAGCTGGACGTTGTCGCCCGGCATGACCATTTCGGTGCCCTCGGGGAGGATGACCTCACCGGTGACGTCCGTGGTGCGGAAGTAGAACTGCGGACGATAGTTCGCGAAGAACGGCGTGTGACGGCCGCCTTCGTCCTTCGACAGGACGTACACTTCCGAGGTGAACTCGGTGTGCGGCGTGATCGAGCCGGGCTTCGCCAGAACCTGGCCACGCTCGACTTCTTCACGGCCGACGCCGCGGATCAGCGCACCGATGTTGTCGCCAGCCTGGCCCTGGTCGAGCAGCTTGCGGAACATTTCGACGCCGGTGACGACGGTCTTCTTGGTGTCCTTGATGCCGACGATTTCGACTTCTTCACCAACCTTGACGATGCCGGTTTCGACGCGGCCGGTGACAACCGTACCACGACCCGAGATCGAGAACACGTCTTCGATCGGCATCAGGAAGGGCTTGTCGAGCGGACGTTCCGGCTGCGGGATCCACGCGTCGACGGCAGCCATCAGCTTCAGGATCGCGTCCTTGCCGATGTTGTCGTCGCGACCTTCGAGAGCGGCGAGAGCCGAACCCGGGATGATCGGAATATTGTCGCCGTCGAAATCACGCTTCGACAGTTCTTCGCGGATTTCCAGCTCGACGAGTTCGAGCAGTTCGGGATCGTCCAGCTGGTCGACCTTGTTGAGGAAGACGACCATGGTCGGAACGCCGACCTGCTTCGCGAGCAGGATGTGCTCCTTCGTCTGGGGCATCGGGCCGTCAGCGGCCGAAACGACGAGGATCGCGCCGTCCATCTGGGCGGCACCGGTGATCATGTTCTTCACATAGTCAGCGTGACCCGGGCAGTCGACGTGCGCGTAGTGGCGGCCGTCGGTTTCATATTCGACGTGTGCGGTCGAAATGGTGATGCCGCGCTCGCGCTCTTCGGGAGCCTTGTCGATGTTCGCGAAGTCGACGGCGGCGTTGCCGGCGACGTTTTCGGCGAGCACCTTGGTGATCGCTGCGGTCAGCGAGGTCTTGCCATGGTCGACGTGACCGATGGTGCCGATGTTGCAGTGCGGCTTCGTCCGCTCAAATTTAGCCTTGGCCATGATGTAACAACCTTCTTGTTCGATGTTTGCGTTGATCAGTCCTGGACGAGCCTGCTGAATCAGGCGCCGCCCTTAGAGGGTCTTGCCGCGCGGTGCAAGCCCGCGCGGCTTTGACCCTATCAGGCCATCTTGGCCTTCACTTCTTCGGCGACGTTCGTCGGCACTTCTTCATAATGCGAGAATTGCATCGAGTAGCTTGCGCGACCCTGGCTGAAGCTGCGCAGCTGATTGACGTAGCCGAACATGTTCGCCAGCGGAACGATCGCCTCGACGACCTGGGCGATGCCCCGGCTGTCGGTGCCCTGAATCTGCCCGCGACGGCTGTTGAGATCGCCGATCACGTCACCCATGAATTCCTCGGGGGTAACGACTTCGACCTTCATCACCGGTTCGAGCAGCTTGATGCCGGCCTTCGCCGCCACTTCGCGCATCGCCGCACGGCCCGCGATTTCGAACGCCAGCGCCGACGAGTCGACGTCGTGGTACGCGCCGTCCGTGAGCTTGATTTCGAAGTCGATGATCGGGAAGCCGATCATGTGACCGTTTTCGGCCGACTCGCGCATGCCCTTTTCAACCGACGGGATATACTCGCGCGGAATGTTACCGCCCTTGATCTCGTCGATGAAGGTGATGCCCGCCCCGCGCTCGCCGGGAGCGACGCTGACCTTGACGCGGCCGAACTGGCCCGAGCCGCCCGATTGCTTCTTGTGGGTGTAGTCGACGTCGACGGCCTTCGCGAGCGATTCGCGGTACGCCACCTGCGGGGCACCGACGTTCGCTTCGACCTTGAACTCGCGCTTCATGCGATCGACGAGAATGTCGAGGTGAAGCTCGCCCATGCCCTTGATGATCGTCTGGCCCGATTCATGGTCGGTCGACACGCGGAACGAGGGATCCTCGGCAGCCAGGCGGTTGAGCGCGATGCCCATGCGTTCCTGGTCGGCCTTTGTCTTCGGTTCCACCGACAGCTCGATGACCGGCTCGGGGAATTCCATCCGCTCGAGGATGATCGGCGCGTTGGTGGCGCAGAGCGTGTCCCCGGTCGTGGTTTCCTTGAGGCCGGCGAGCGCGACGATGTCGCCCGCATAGGCTTCTTCGATGTCTTCGCGGCTGTTCGCATGCATCAGCAGCATGCGACCGACCTTTTCCTTCTTGTCCTTCACCGAGTTCAGGTACGTGCCCTTGTTGAGGGTACCCGAATAGATGCGGGCGAAGGTGAGCGAACCGACGAACGGGTCGTTCATGATCTTGAACGCGAGCAGCGACAGCGGGGCCGAGTCCGACGTCTCACGCGAGTCGGGCTGGTCGGTGTCGGGGTTGATACCCTGAACGTCAGGAATATCGAGCGGCGAAGGCAGATAGTCGACGACCGCGTCGAGCAGCGTCTGGACACCCTTGTTCTTGAACGCCGAGCCGCAGAGGACCGGAACGAACGCCTGTGCCAGCGTGCCCTTGCGGATCAGCTTCTTGAGCGTCGCGACGTCGGGGACGGTGCCTTCGAGATAGGCTTCCATCGCATCGTCGTCCTGTTCGACGGCGAGCTCGACGAGCTTTTCGCGATATTCGGCTGCCTTGTCGGCGAGGTCGGCGGGGATTTCTTCATAGAAGAATTCGGCGCCGAGGCTTTCGTCCTTCCAGATGATCGCACGCTCGTTGACGAGGTCGACGAGGCCCTTGAAGCCGCCTTCCGAACCGATCGGCAGATAGAGCACGGCCGGGGTCGCACCGAGACGATCGATGATCGTCTGGACGCAATAATAGAAATCGGCGCCGGTGCGGTCGAGCTTGTTGATGAAGCACATCCGCGGAACCTTGTACTTGTCCGCCTGACGCCACACGGTTTCCGACTGCGGCTCAACGCCGGCAACGCCGTCGAACGCGGTGATCGCGCCATCGAGCACGCGCAGCGAACGCTCGACTTCGATCGTGAAGTCGACGTGGCCGGGGGTGTCAATGATGTTCAGGCGATGCTCGGGGCCATTGCCCTCTTCGGCCTTCCACAGGCAGGTCGTGGCAGCCGACGTGATCGTGATGCCGCGTTCTTGCTCTTGCTCCATCCAGTCCATCGTCGCGGCGCCGTCATGGACTTCGCCGATCTTGTAGGACTTGCCGGTGTAATAGAGAATGCGCTCGGTCGTCGTGGTCTTGCCGGCGTCGATGTGCGCCATGATACCGAAATTGCGATAGCGTTCGAGCGGATGGCTGCGTGCCATGGTCTTTTCCTTGGATTTGGGGGGAGGCCTTTGGAGCCACCCCCGATATAGGAACGATTGTTACGATTGCGAGACGCCGGGGCGTCCGCGGTCGCTTACCAGCGGTAGTGGCTGAAGGCGCGGTTCGCTTCGGCCATGCGATGCGTATCTTCGCGCTTCTTGACCGCGTTGCCACGGTTGTTCGACGCGTCGAGCAATTCGCCCGACAGACGCGCGGCCATCGTGGTTTCGCTGCGGTTGCGCGCGGCGGTGATCAGCCAGCGAATCGCAAGCGCCTGCGCGCGGTCCGGACGGACTTCGACGGGAACCTGATAGGTCGCACCACCGACGCGGCGGCTGCGGACTTCGATGTTCGGACGGATGTTCGCGAGCGCTTCGTGGAACACGCCGAGCGGTTCCTTCTTGGCGCGGGCTTCGACCGACTCGAGCGCACCATAGACGATGCTTTCGGCGACGGACTTCTTCCCGTCCAGCATGACGCTGTTCATGAACTTCGACAGCACCGTATCACCGAAACGGGGATCGGGCAGGATTTCGCGGCGTTCAGGACGACGACGACGAGCCATAGGTAATTCCTTTTACAACAGCATCCGGGCGCGAGAGCGCTCTCGGATGATCAAATAGCCGAAAAAGCGGTCCTTACTTCGGACGCTTCGCGCCGTACTTCGAACGGCTCTGCTTGCGGTCCTTCACACCCTGCGTATCGAGCACGCCGCGCAGGACGTGGTAACGCACACCGGGAAGATCGCGGACACGACCGCCGCGGATCAGCACGACGCTGTGTTCCTGGAGGTTGTGGCCTTCGCCGGGGATGTAGGTGATGACTTCGCGGCTGTTGGTCAGGCGGACCTTCGCAACCTTGCGGAGCGCCGAGTTCGGCTTTTTCGGGGTCGTCGTGTAGACACGGGTGCAAACGCCGCGCTTTTGCGGGTTTGCGTCCATCGCCGGGACCTTGGACTTCACCTTCTGGGGAGTCCGGCCCTTGCGGACCAGCTGGTTGATCGTGGGCATGAATGCTTCACCTTTAATTGTTCGCCCATCAAAGCGAACGGTTACTGTACTGCGGTGGATGAAGCTCCGGCCGCTGACCCGCCAAAAATGGCGAAAAACGGCCGACCTTATAACAGCAAAAGACCCCGGCGGATCGACATGATCTTCCGGAGGCTCCATCCGCGCCAGCAATGTTCAAGCGCTGTTGTAACTGAAAGAGGCAGCAAACCGCCCTTTTCGGTTGAGCGCGCCCCTAGACCCGATTCCCCCGACGGTCAAGGGTGGGCGGTCAAGGGGCAGGCAATATTGTTGCGCCGACCGGGGCGGGCTATCGGTCGGCGATGTCAGCGATCCGCCACGCCAGCTTCGCCCCCCATGTCGCGCCCGATACCCGGCTGCTGATTCTGGGAAGTCTACCGGGCGTCCGTTCGCTGCCGAACGGCAATATTATGCGCATCCGACGAACCAGTTCTGGCGCTTGCTCGGCGAGGTCGTCGGCCAACCACTCGCGGACCTACCCTATGATGACAGGCTGGCCGCCCTGCGCGAAGCGAAAGTCGGGCTATGGGACGTCATCCGCAGCGCCGAGCGACACACAAGCAGCGACTCGTTGATCCGCGAAGTCGAAGCGCACGATCTCGCGGCACTGATCGCGAATCTGCCCGCCTTGCGCATGATCGCATTCAATGGCGGAAAGGCCACCGCGATCGGCAGAAAGCAACTTCCGCCGCTCGATGGAGTGACGATCCTCGATTTGCCGTCGAGCAGCGCCGCCAACACGATCGGCTTCGCGGCGAAGCGCGATCGCTGGCTGGCGCTGCGCGGCGCGCTTTAGGTCAGTCGACGACCGACCCGCGCGCCATCACGAAATCGACCTTCTTGAGCACTCGCACATCGGCGACCGGATCGCTCGCGACCGCGATGATGTCGGCGCTCTTGCCCGGCGCGATCGTCCCGATCTGATCGGACAGGCCAAGCAGGTCGGCAGCGTTGACGGTGGCGGCCTTGAGCGCCTCGACCGGCTTCATCCCGTGCTGGACCATCAGTTCGAATTCGTCGCCGTTGCGGCCATGCTTCGACACGCCGGCGTCGGTGCCGAACGCGATACGCACGCCGCGCGGGACGAGCTGCTCAAGACTCTTGCCGGTGATCGAGATGCGCCACTGGATCTTGGCGAGCACGTCGGGTTCATAGGCGTTGGCGTTCGCTGCGAGACGTTCCTTGTAACCATTCACCGTCGACAAGGTCGGGACATAATAGGTTTTCGACTTGGCCCACGCCGCGATCGTCGCTTCGTCGAGGATCGTGCCATGTTCGATCGAGTCGGCGCCGGCGTCGATCGCGAGGCGGATTCCGTCGGCGCCATGCGCGTGGACGGCGACCTTCTTGCCGAACAGATGCGCAGTATCGACAATCGCCTTTGCCTCGTCGTCGAACATCTGCTTGCCGAGCCCGGCGCCAATGCGGCTGTTGACCCCGCCGGTCGAGGCGAATTTGATCACGTCGGCGCCGCGCCCGATCTGCAGCCGAACCGCGCGGCGGCAATCGTCGGCGCCGTTGCAGGTGTTGCCCGCCCCGGCGAAGAAGGGACGAAGCTCGTCGCGATAGCCGAGCGAGCCGTCCATATGCCCCGCGCTGCCCGAGATGCTGTTGCCAGCATCGACGATGCGCGGTCCCTGCACCTTTCCGGCGAGGATCGCGTCGCGGAGCGCCAGCGTCGCACCGTCGCCATCGCCGAGGTTGCGGACCGTGGTGAAGCCCGCGCGCAGCGTCTTCATCCCGTTTGCTTCGGCATTGAAGGCCTGCGCCGCCGGGCTGAGCGTCATCTCCTCGAGCTGTCCCGCGATACCGCCCGCATCACTCGTCAGATGGACATGGCTGTCGATGAGGCCAGGGAGGACATATTTATCCTTGAGGTCGATCAGCGTCGCACCGGGATCGGCGGGCTGATACCCGTCGACGATACTCACGATCTTGCCGCCCTCGACGATGATCGTCGATGCGCCGCGCACAGGCTTTCCGGGTTCGGCGAGCAACTGGCCTGCATGGATGACCGTGCGCGCGGGCGCCTGCGCCGCGAGCGGCGAGGCGAGTGCCGCGCCGATCAGCGCGAGCGGAAGAATATGAATCGGCTTCATTCTGGCATCCCCTGTTTTAATTCGGAGAGCGTTAAAGCCGATCAGAAGCCCATCGTAAAGCGAAGCGCCGCGCCCTGATCATCGGGCATGGCCGCAATATGGCCCGGATCCTGCCGCCACCAGCTGTTCGCGATCAGTTCGCCGCCGAACAGGGCCATGGCATAGCTTGCCTCGACGACCAGCTCGCGGCCCGTCGGCGCGAGATTATAGGTACGGCGGCCGAAGTCGGTACGGCCCGTCGTATAGTCATGCGCGACGGGGAGCATCAGATCGATGCCGCCGCGCGCGACGCGCAAAGGCTGGACGAAACGAAGCGCGGTGCGGTCGCCGGGCTGCACCAGATTCGCCTTGGCGATGTCGAAGGAAAAGGCGGTCGACCAGAGCGCACCGCCCGCGACCAAGCCGTGCTGGTCCGGCCGTGTCCACATCTGGCGCCAGTTGGCCGCAACTTGCCAATCATTGCGCATATCGAGGATGACGCCGGCGTCGCCGACGAGGCTGGTCGCGCCGCCGGCGCCGAACATCGGGCCGAGGCGAGCACCGAGGAGGCTGTCCGATTCGCGTAGCCAGCTGGCGCCGAGCGCGGTGCGGACGGGGCCGAAGCGGGCGTCCCACGCGGCACCCACGCGCTGGTAGCGGCTGTCGCGGCCCGAGCGGTAGCGGAGCAGCGGATCGTCCTGCCAGCGGGAGCCCGACACCCACCCATTCTCCAATATGACATTAACATATTGGTTATGAGATATATTATGGCGGATCATCGTGCCGATGCCGGGGCTGGCGGCAAAACCGAGCCCCTCGTTCGCAGCGTCGCCGATGAGCATGGCATGACCGCTGTCGCCGCGTTCGCCGGCCAGCAGGCCGCCGGTGCCGCGCCCTGCGGCAAAGCCGATACGCGTGCGCGCGTCGATGCGCGTCATCACCGAGGCGGCTATCGTGCGGGCGCGCTGCGCGTCGTGGAAGGAGAGCCCCGCGAGCGCGTCGCTGCCGCCCGTGCCCGGCGCGGTGACGAGCGAAAGCGCGAGCGATGCGTTCGCGGCACTTTGCTGGCGTATCAGCCCCCCGATCGCGCCCGACAGTTTGAAGTCGGGGCGCCGCGATGCCAGCGAACCGCCGAAATCGACATTGAAAGCGCGGCCGAAACCGTCGGTGACGAGGCCCGTCGTTCCGATGCCGCCGGCATCGCCCATCGGCCCGCCAAGAACACCGAGCGGCGCATCGAGCGCGACCGCGGTCGAGGTACCGGCGAGCGCGGTCGCGCCCATCGGCTGGAACGCGCGTGCGATATCGAGGATGCCCCGGCCATAGACGGCGTCTTCGCCCGCCGCGCCGGCATCGCGCGCCGACTGGTACAGGAGCGAAACGATCTGCTGGCTGGTAAGATTCGGAAATGCCTGCGCGATCAGCGCGACCGCGCCCGCGACCTGCGGCGCCGCGAAACTGGTGCCGTTGAGCACGAAGACGAAATTGCCCTCGGTCTCGATCTCGCCATTTTCATAGGCGCAGCACACGCCCTCGCCAAGCGCGGCGAGATAGGAGCCGGCATAACCGCCCGCGCGATTGCTGAACCCCGATATCGCCCCGCGATCGTTCACCGCACCGGCGATCACGACGAGCCCGCCGCCGGCATCGCGCAGCCCCTGTGCGAAGCGGTCGGGATTGTTCGGATCATTGCCGTTCGCGGTCGTGTCGCCCTCATTCCCCGCCGAGACGACGACGATGATTCCCGCCGCGGTCGCACGCGAGACCGCCGCGCGCAGCGTCGCACCGGGCGGATCTTCGCCGCCGAGCGAGATGTTGACGACGCGCGCGCCCGCGCTGACCGCGCGGTCGAGCCCCGCCGCGATCGCGGTTTCGGGATAGCGGCAGCCGCTTTCGTCGTTGGACGGATCTTCGGTCGCGCAGCTTCCCGGCCGGTCGGCGCGCAGCACGAGCAGGCTGGCGTCGAAGGCGATACCGAAGGTGCCCGCGTCATTTTTCCCGCCAAGCAATATTTGCGCGACATTGGTACCGTGCGTCCCCTCGCCATTGATACCGCGCGATCCGGCAAGGTCGGCCGACAGCGACGAGATGCGCCCCGCGAACTCGGGGCTGTCCTGGTCGATCCCGTCGTCGATCACCCCCGCCAATATGCCCCGTCCGGTCGCCCCCGCCTGATAGGCGGTGATCGCGCCGTGGAAATTGACCCCGTCGGACATGCGCGTTTCGGCGGTGTTGAAATTGCCCGTCGGCGGCGGGGTAGGGGTGGGCGTTGGAGTCGGGGTAGGGGCAGGGGTAGGAGTCGGGGTCGGCGCCGAGGGCGGCGCGGGCGTTGGCGAGGGACGAGGAGTGCCGCCCCCGCCGCCGCATCCCGCGAGCGAAAAAGCGGCGATCCCGATCAAAAGAGGCAAGGGCCGACCGGCGATCCGGTCGATGCGTCTGCGTCGGTTTGCGTCGGCCATGGCCGTTCCCCTTTGCCCTGATATCCGCCTTTTAGCGCGGCGGAGGAGCGTGGGGTAGCATCATGCGGTTAACCGAGGGTTGGCCGATCGGTTTATCCTCCCTGTGGCGAAGCCATGGGGAGGTGGCGGTCGTGACAGCGACTGACGGAGGGGCCGCGACGTCTGAGCCCCTCCACCACCGCCTGCGGCGGCGGTCCCGCTGGCGCTGCGCGCCGTCTGCGACTCCCCCATCGCTGCGCGACAGGGAGGATTTGAACGCCTTGCCCGCGCGCACCCCAGCCTTTATGCGGCGGCCATCATGCCCGCCCCGCTCGACCATATCGACAGCTGGATCTTCGATCTCGACAACACGCTTTATGCGCCGTCGGCGAAGCTGTTCGACCTGATCGACGAGCGCATGGGCGCCTTCATCATGCGGCTGCTGCGCGTCGATGCGGTCGAGGCGCGGCGGGTGCAGAAGCAATATTTCCACGACCATGGCACGACGATGGCGGGCCTGATGCGTCACCACGGCGTCGATCCGGAGGATTTTCTGGTCGACGTCCATGACATCGCGCTCGACCGGCTGGGCGTCGATACGCGGCTGCGCGCGGGGCTGGATCGATTGCCCGGCCGGAAACTGATCTTCACCAACGCCGACGCCGATTATGCGGCGCGCGTGCTGGAGGCGCGCGGGATCGCCGACCTGTTCGACGGCATCTGCGACATTCGCATCACCCACTATACGCCCAAGCCCGACGCGGCGGCCTATGACATGATGGTCGAGCACCTTGGCGTCGATCCGGCGAAGAGCCTGTTCGTCGAGGATATGGCCCGCAACCTGACGCCCGCCAAAGCGCTGGGCATGACGACCGTCTGGCTGGACAATGGCAGCGAAAGCGGCCATCGCGACCACCTGCCAAGCCATGTCGATTTCCACGCCACGGACATCACCGACTGGCTCGATAATTTGC
This sequence comes from Sphingopyxis sp. YR583, assembly GCF_900108295.1. NCBI lineage: Bacteria > Pseudomonadati > Pseudomonadota > Alphaproteobacteria > Sphingomonadales > Sphingopyxidaceae > Sphingopyxis > Sphingopyxis sp. YR583. The sequence goes on from NZ_FNWK01000001.1 coordinate 1,699,650, forward strand.
CTTCACCCTGGGGAATTTCATGACCACCGACCTGCAATCGACGATCGAAGCCGCATGGGACGCACGCGACACATTGGGCCTGACGACGACGGGCGCGGTGCGCGACGCGGTCGAGACCGCACTCGCGGGGCTCGACGACGGCAGCTATCGCGTTGCCGAGCGCGACGCCGGGGGAACCTGGCAGGTAAACCAGTGGCTGAAGAAGGCAGTGCTGCTGTCGTTCCGCCTGAACGATATGGAACTGATCGAAGGCGGTCCCGGCGGCGCGCGCTGGTGGGACAAGGTGCCTTCGAAATTCGCCGGCTGGGGCGAGAACCGTTTTCGCGACGCGGGATTCCGCGCCGTGCCGGGTTCGATCGTCCGCCGCGGCGCGTTCATCAGCAAGGGCGCGGTGCTGATGCCGAGCTTCATCAATATCGGCGCCTATGTCGGCGAGGGGTCGATGGTCGATGCCTGGGCCACCGTGGGCAGTTGCGCGCAGATCGGTGCGAACGTCCATCTGTCGGGCGGCGCGGGGATCGGCGGCGTATTGGAACCACTGCAGGCGGGGCCGGTGGTGATCGAGGACGGTGCCTTCATCGGCGCGCGGGCGGAAGTTGCCGAAGGCGTGATCGTGCGCGAGGGCGCGGTCCTGTCGATGGGCGTCTACCTCGGCGCATCGACCAAGATCGTCGACCGCGCGACGGGCGAGGTCTTCATCGGCGAAGTGCCGGCCTATTCGGTGGTCGTTCCGGGCGCGATGCCGGGCAAGCCGCTGCCCGACGGGACGCCGGGGCCGTCGCTATACTGCGCGGTGATCGTCAAACGCGTCGATGCGAAGACGCGCGCGAAGACCGGAATCAACGAGCTGCTGCGCGACTGATCGCGAAGTCCATGATCGGGTAGCGAGCGTCCCGACCGACGCTCGTCGAGGTCTGCTGCCGGTTGGTAGACATATAATTACAATATAAATATTGCGAATTACTCGCGATTGGGAGGCCTTCTGTTTCGATAGCGGCCGCGAGGGGGAATTATGTCGGCCGTTCTTCACGGGTCATCGCTGGCTTTATTGGCTTTGCTGGCTGCGGCGCCCGTCGCGGCGCAGGAGTCCACCGGCAACGCGCCGCCGGCAATCCCGGTCCCGGTCAATGGCGCCGAGCGCTATCCTCCCGCCGACTTCGCGCGCTTCGCGCCGCGCACCGCGCTCGACATGGTCGAAAAGGTACCCGGTTTCCTGATCGTCACCGGCACCAATGGCGGCGAACGCGGGCTGGGCGCGGCGACCGAAAATGTGCTGATCAACGGTGAGCGCATCGCGAACAAGTCGACCGACGCGCGTACCGCGCTGGCGCGCATCGCCGCCGCCGAGGTCGCCTATATCGACATCGTCGACGGCGCCGGGCTGAACGTCCCGGGGCTGACCGGGCAGGTCGCCAATGTCGTGCTGGTCGAGGGAGCGGGGAGCGGCGGGTATAAGACGACGATCCGCTGGCAGCCCGAATGGCGCCCGCGGCTCGAGAAGAACTGGCTGAACGGCGAGATTTCGACGACGGGCAAGATCGGCGGCACCAACCTGACCCTGAGCCTGAAAAATGAAGCGAACCGGCAGGGCCATTGGGGGGCCGAGCAGGTCTATGACGCGAATGGCGTGCTGCTGTTCACGCGCGAAGAGTTCGGCGCCTATAATGGCGACCGGCCGCGGCTGTCGGCGGCGCTCGCGCGGACGACGGCGAACGGCAACAAATGGAATTTGAACCTTGGCGGGCAATTGCAACTGCTCGACGAACGCGTCGACAGCGTGTCGGAGCGGCCGGTCGACGGAACGGTGCGCGAGGCGTTCAAATTCACCGAGGACGAATATAATTTCGACATCGGCGGCGATTATGAGCTGGGGCTGGGCAAGGGGCGGCTGAAGCTGATCACGCTGTACCGCTTCGAGCACAGCCCCTTCGTCGACCGCTTCATCGTCGACCGCGAAATCGGCGGCCGGACGGGCGAGCGCTTCAAGCAGAGTGCCGACGAGGGCGAGTCGATCCTGCGCGGCGAATATAGCTGGCGCACCGTCGGCGGCACCGACTGGCAAGTCGCCCTGGAAGGCGCGTACAACACGCTCGACGTCGAGTCCGAATTTGCGGTGTTGCAGGCCGACGGCAATTTCCTGCCCGTGCCCTTTGGCGGCGAGCGGACCAAGGTCGAGGAAAAGCGCGGCGAGGCGTCGCTGACCTGGGGACGCGCGCTTGCGTCCAACCTGACCGCGCAGGTTAATCTGGGTGCCGAATATAGCGAGCTGACCTCGTCGGGTCCGGACGGGCTGACGCGCCGCTTTGTCCGGCCGAAGGGCAAGGTCGCGCTGGCGTGGAAAGTCGCCGACAAGACGACGATCAACTGGTTCCTCCAGCGCCGCGTCGACCAGCTCGACTTTTTCGATTTCGCAAGCTCGGTCGATGTCGCGAACGGGCAGGGGAATGGCGGCAACGGCAAGCTGGTACCGCCGGTGCTCAATCGCACCGAGCTGGAAGTCGTGCAGGACATGGGCGCGTGGGGCAATGCGTCGGTCGCCTTCGCCTATGCCTATGCGCAGGATCTGGTCGATCAGGTGCCGCTGTCGCCGACCACTGAAGGCCGCGGCAATTTGCCGCCCGCGCATCTCTATCGCATCAGTTCGAAGGCGACCTTGCTGCTCGACCGGCTCGGGTGGAAAGGCGCGCGGATCAACAGCGACGTCACCTGGCGCCGCAACCGCGTGCGCGACCCGCTGACCGGGTCATGGCGCGACCAGAGCGAAGGGCAGGAATATGTCGTCGACCTGAGCCTGCGCCACGATATTCCCAGGACCGACCTTGCATGGGGTGCCGGCTATTTCGACGAACGCTACAGCCCGAATTTGCGGCTGGGTGCGATCGAGCATGAATCGACCGACGGGCCGTTCGTCACCGCCTTTATCGAGCATAAGGATGTCGCGGGCTTCACGGTGAAGCTGTCGTACCGCAACCTTGCGGGGATGAGGGATGGGTTCAACCGTACGGTGTTCGTCGACCGGCGCGACGGGCCGGTGGCGTTCAGCGAAAGCCGATCACGCAAGTTCGGCCGATTTTTTCAGCTGACGGTGACGGGGACGCTTTAGTCGTCCGTTCGTATCATGTGTGCCCCGACGAAAGTCGGGGTCCATAGGCGTCGTCGTCTGGGCCCCGGCTTTCGCCGGGGTACACATACTCAGCGTTCGCTCAGATAATAGCGTTCGCGCGCGCTGAGATCGTCGTTGAGGTCATAGACGATCGGCTGGCCGGTCGGGATTTCGAGGCCGGTGATGTCGGCGTCCGAAATGCCCGAGAGATGCTTGACGAGCGCGCGCAGGCTGTTGCCGTGCGCCGAGATCAGCACCGTCTTGCCCGCGGCGAGTTCGGGGACGATCGCGGCTTCATAATAGGGCAGCACGCGCTCGATCGTGTCCTTCAGGCTTTCGGCCGAGGGAATCGCTATGCCCGCATAGCGCGGGTCGGTCGACAGATCCCACGGCGAGCCGGCTTCGAGCGGCGGCGGCGGGATGTCGAAGCTGCGGCGCCAGATCTTGACCTGATCGTCGCCATGCTTTGCCGCGGTCTCGGCCTTGTCGAGCCCGGTGAGACCGCCATAGTGACGCTCGTTGAGGCGCCAGTCCTTGGTGACGGGAAGCCAGAGGCGGCCCATCGCCTCGAGCGCGAGGTTCAGCGTCTTGATCGCGCGCGACTGCACCGAGGTGAAGCAGGTGTCGGGGGCGATGCCCTTTGCCTTCATCAATTCGCCCGCGGCGACCGCTTCGGCGACGCCCTTTTCGGTGACATCGACATCCCACCAGCCGGTGAAGCGGTTTTCGAGATTCCACTGCGACTGGCCGTGACGGATGAGGATGAGCTGGGGCATTTCGGATCCTTGCGCTGGAAGAGATGTGCCGCCCTTTAGCGCGGGTTTTCGCCGAACGCCAACCGCCCTCTTGAAATGGTTTCGCCTGCTACCAGATTGATCCCGTCCGGCCGCCGATACGGGGCCGGGAGGCGATCGCGGCAGCCGCCGCGGTCCTGAGACTTCGCTTTGTAAAAGGAAGAAAGATCCATGCGTAACAGTTTCGACTGGACCCCCTATCGCCGCTCGACCGTCGGTTTCGACCGCCTGTTCGATTTCCTTGAAACGGGCGGTTCGGGCGCCGAAAATTATCCGCCCTTCGACATCGAAAAGGTCGCCGACGACCATTTTCGCATCACCGTCGCGGTCGCCGGCTTCAAGTCGGACGAGATCGATATCACCGCGCAGCAGAATATGCTGACCGTCAGCGGCCGCAAGGCACCGGTCGCCGAAGGCGAGGGGCGCCAGCTCCTGTATAGCGGCATCGCGACGCGCGCGTTCGAGCGCCGCTTCCAGCTCGCCGATTTCGTGCGGGTCGCCAGTGCCGACCTCGCCGACGGGCTGCTCGTCATCGACCTGGTTCGCGAGGTGCCCGAGGCGATGAAGCCGCACAAGATCGCGATCGGCGGCGCGCAGCCGACTTTGTTCGATGCGGACAAGAAGGCCGCGTAAAAGCACGCCTGATCGATTGAAATTACGGGGTCCGGAATCGCTTCCGGGCCCCTTTTTCGTTTCTTAAAGCGCGCGCGTCATGAAGCGGCTGAACGGGTCGGGCCGGTAATCGGCGAAGGGTTCGCACTCGGTGAAGCCGTAGCGCCGGTACAGCGCGATCGCGGGTTCGAAGGCGCCGCTCGATCCGGTTTCGAGGCTGAGGCGTTCGAGCCCGCGGGCCCGCGCCACGTCGATGATATGATCGAGCATATGCGCGGCGACGCCCTGCCGCAGGAAAGCTTCGGCGGTGCGCATCGACTTGATCTCGCCGTGCGCGCTATCGAGCATCTTGAGCGCGCCGCAGCCCGCAAGCTCATCACCACGCTGGATCGACCAGAAAGTGACGCCGTCGGAACGCAGCCCGTCGAAATCGAGGAAGTGACAGCTTTCGGCCGGCGAGTTCGCGAGCATGCCCGCGAAATGCACTTCGAGCAGCGCGCGGATGGCAGCACCCGACAGATCATCCTCGACGATCCGCCAGGCGCCCGCTTTCGCCATCAGAGCAGCTGGTCCAGCGTCGCGAGGCACGCGTGCGCGAGCAGCTTCGACCGTTCGGGCGACCAGCCGGCGACGGGGTCGGGAAGGTCGCGATTGTCCTTGAACGGCATTTCGAGCGTCATCGACACCGCGCCGAAGCGTTCGGCGAGCTGCGTCGTCGACATCGAGAGATTGGCCTGTCCCGGCGCGGTTTCGGCATAGCCGAGATCGACCTGGAAATCGGGGGTGTTCGCCGCGAGCGCAGTTTCGAACGCCTTATACTTCGCCGTTTGCTCGGGCTTGAGCGACGGGATGCCTTCGAAACCCGCGAGAAACACCGCGGGGATCGCTTCGTCGCCATGGACGTCCATTGCCCAGTCGACGCCGGTTTCGTCCATCGCATTGCGCACAGCGAGGACTTCGGGGCTGCGTTCGGCGGTCGGATTGTCCCATTCGCGGTTGAGATTCACGCCGGCGAAATTGGTGCGCAGATGCCCGCGGCACGAGCCGTCGGGATTCATGTTCGGGACGATATGGAAGCGGCACTTGTTGCGCAGCGACCGTGCGTGCGGATCGGCGGGGTCGACGAGCTTTTCGAGTGCGCCTTCCATCCACCATTCGGCCATGCTCTCGCCCGGATGCTGGCGCGCATAGAGCCACACCTGCGTCTCGCCGGTGCCGAGTTCGAGGCAGTCGATCGGCTGGCCTTCGAGGCTGGTGCCGAGGCAGCGATAGGTGACGCCTTCGCATTCGGCGATCTGCGCGACGAGGTCGTGGTGCCGTTCCATCGAGTAAGGCGCGAAATAGGCGATATAGAGGATCGGGCTTTCGGCGGTGTGCTGGATCGTCAGCGTGCCGGCATCGTAACTCGTATCGAGGCGGAACCAGGTTTCGCGATCGGTGCTGGCGCAGGCGGCATAGCCGGGCCAGCCGTCGGGATAGGCCGAATCGCCGAGCCCGGTGATCGAAAGGTCGAGCGCATCGCCGACCGCGCACGACACACGAAAGTGGAACCACTGGAAAAAGTCCGATTCGCGGTCCTTGCGAATCGAAAGGCGCGCCGACGTGCCGTCGACCTGTTCCACGACGATATTGCCGCTGTCGAAAGCGGCGTTGATGCTGATGGTCATTTGACGCTGATAGTGCGTCCCGATTCGCCGGGGAAGTCCCTGAATAGGGCGTCGGCCAATTTCGCGGCCGCGAGGCTCGACTGGTTGGCGGGTGCCTTCACCGGGACCGCGGTCAGCGCGCGGCCTTCCCACAAGGCCTGCCCGCTTGCGGCATCGTCGATGCGCACCGCGAGCTGCAGGTCGGCCATCCGTTTTGGACCGCCGCCGAGGTTGACACCGATTCCGAGCCCGACACCCGAGCCGTAGCTGCCGGTCGAACCGCCAACCCCGACCGAAACCGGCGAGCGGCGGCCGCCCTCCTCACGGTTCATGCGTTCGAAACCGATGCGCACTTTCAACGGCGCGCGCGCGCCATCGGGTGCCGCGACGAGTCCCTGCCGCTGCAATTGTTGTTCGACCGCAGTGCGGTAGCTGTTCCATTCGAGCGACGGCGCGTCGATCATCGCCCCGGCGTTGCCGAGCGGGGCGGTGTCGACGGTGTAGCGCGTCCCCGGCGCCCAGCCCGCAGGCGCGCTGGCGTGGAAGCGCGTGACTTCGACCGGGGGAACCGCGGTGGCGCAGCCACCGAGAGCGAGCGCCGCTGCGGCGAGCAGGGCGACGGAAATTTGACGCGTCATCCAGCCATCATGCGCCAGCAAATATGGCTTGGCAATGAACGGGGTAACAGAAGTCCTCCCTGTGCCGCAGGCATGGGGAGGTGGCAGCGCGACGCGCTGACGGAGGGGCCGTGACGCGGCCCCTCCACCATCCGCTCCGCGGACGGTCCCCCTCCCCATCGCTACGCGACAGGGAGGATCGGATATCAACGATAGAAGATGTGGTTGTCGATCTGCGCGATGCGCGTCTTGCGCCAGCCCGGCGAGACGTAGCGCGCGTGGAAGAAGAGCGCGCCGGGGGCGTGGTTCTTCCAGCTGCCGTCGCGCGCGATCTGCGCGATCGCAACGGCATTGTTCCACTGCGCCGCGTTGCGCACCGCGGGCATCTTGCCACCGCGCACGAAGCTGAACTGGCTCTTCTGGTGGACAACACCGCAGAGGCTCTTGGGGAAACGGCCCGATTGGGCGCGATTGATCACGACATGCGCGACCGCGAGCTGGCCGGGAAGCGATTCGCCGCGCGATTCGAAATAGACCGCGCCGGCGAGGCAGCGCAGTTCGGGATCGATGTCGGCGGGTTTCGGCGTCGCGGCGACGAGTTCGGCGAGCGAATCGGCGGTCACCGGCGCCGGCTTCGGCTCGGGAGCGACATCGTCTTCGGTTTTCTTGCTGTCATCGACCGGCAGTTCGGCATCGGTCGAGAGGTCCGCCGTTTCATCCGCGGCCGGCGCATCGGTACCCGGCAGGATGATCGCGGGGATATTGGCGTCGGCTGCAAGATCGCTTGCAAAGCCCGGTTCCGCCAAAAGCAGCATGGAGGCGGCAGTCATGCCGACGGCAGCCATGCCGGCTACGTTCAAAATGCGACTCATAGTGTCCGTCAAAAGTGCGGCCGATGAACCGAACCTCTCAAAACAGGCGGGGGACTATAGTCCTGTATCGCCGCCTGCGGTCATCGTCCGACTGCGTGTCCAAACCGTTTTGCCGGATGCTTTGCCAAGGCAGTGCAACCCGCGGATCGACCTACGCGTTATCGAATGGGCGCCAGTTATTGTGCGCCGCAACAGAGTCAAGTTAACGCAGCCCACTCCGCGACGAGTTGTGGCGCATCTGCGATATCCAGTTCGATCAGCCACAGGTCGGGATCGGCCTTTCGCCGCCGATCCTGATAGTTTGCGCGCGATTCACCATCTTTTGGGTCGGTTGGACCGACGGCCTCCCAAATATAGTGGCCGGTCGGCGAAAAGCGACGTTCGAGCAATGGTCCCGGTTCGCCGCGCTCGCTGCACTGGACGAGAATGATGCCGGAATTTTCGTCGCCACTGGCAAGCACCGCAGCAAATCCACCGGCCGCTTCGGTACGGCGAAGCAGCAGGTCGACGAGGAAGCGGCTTTTAAGCCGAGTCACGGAAAAACTCGCAGCGCGGCGTTACGCCGCGTCACGCGTTTCGGTGTCGGCCAGCAGCGCATAGAGCGCTTCGTCATTCTTCGCACCGCGCAGCCGTTCGGCGATCGCATCGTTGCGCAGCATGCGCGAAACGCCGGCAAGCGCCTTCAAATGATCGGCGCCGGCGTCGAGCGGCGACAGCAGGATGAAGAGCAGGTCGACCGGCAAGCCGTCGACCGCGTTGAAGTCGATCGGCTTGGCGAGTTGCAGGAACAGCCCGCGCACGCCGCCGAGGTCAGCCATCTTGGCATGCGGCAGCGCGATCCCGCGCCCGAATCCGGTCGAGCCCAGGCGTTCGCGTTCGAGCAAGGCTTCGCTGACTTCGCCCGCATCGAGACCGAGCGAACGCGCCGCCAGATCGCCGACGAAGGGAAAGAGCGCCTTTTTCGAATCGAGCTGAACATGCGCGCGCACGGTCGCCGGATAGAGAAGGGAAGAAAGATTCATTGCTCTGGTCAAATCTTGTTAAACGCCGGCCGCCGCCAGACACTTAGCTGCTGGCAGGCGATCGCGGATCTGTCGTGGCAGCCCCCCGCCATCCCGGCTTCGGGTATCGTTGGGCGCGGCCCTTAAGCCGGATGGCGGAGAAAATCCAGCCTTATCGTGGTTCGACCCAACCGATCGTCCCGTCGTCGCGGCGATAGACCATATTATGCGTGCCGGTCTTGCTGTTGACGAAGAGCAGCGCGTTGGTGTTGCGCAGGTCGAGCATCATCACCGCGTCGGACACGCTGCTGCTCGGAATATCGACGCGCGTTTCGGCGATGATTGCCGGCGCGTCGCCCGCATCCTCTTCGCTACCGGCATCGAAAACGGTGTAGCCGGCATTATCCTCGATCTCGTCGACGGTCGGCGAGGGTGCCGCCACGCCATTATTGTGATCCTTCAATCGACGCATATAGCGCCGAAGCTGCTTTTCGATGCGTTCGGCCGCACCCTCGAACGCGACATGTGCGTCCTGCGCCTGGCCGTGCCCTTTCAGCACCAAACCCTGCATCACATGCGCGACGATGTCGCACTGGAAACTGTCGTGCGGCCCCTTGCCGAAGGTCGCGTGCGCCCCGATCGCGCGGGAGAAATATTTGTCGGCAATCGCGTTCATCCGATCCGATACGTGCGACTGCAGCGCTTCGCCGGTTTCGATCTGGTGGCCAGAGACGCGGATTTCCATTTTTCTTCTCCTTCTGGGCCGGTGCGATGACTTTAAGGGAGCGTCATCACACCGTATCGAGCCACAGCGGCCGGTTCAGCCCTGCGACAAATTCGGCGTGGCGCGCGAGTTCGGCGGCCGACGCCATATGGGGACGGGGTTCGCGAAAGGGGCGGTCGGGACGCCGCGACGCAGGCGCCGCCACTTCCGACGATGCCATGTCCACCGCCGAAGCGGCGAGTCCGAGGCCGATCTGCCGGCCGCCGGTCATTTCGATATAGAGATGCGCGAGGAGTTCGGCGTCGAGCAACGCGCCATGCTTGACGCGGTGGCTGCGGTCGATGCCATAGCGCGTGCAGAGCGCATCGAGGCTGTGCTTCGCGCCGGGATGGAGCTTGCGCGCCATTTGCACGGTGCAGCACATGCGCGCCATGTCGAGCGCCGGCCGGCCGGCGCGGGCGAGTTCGGCATTGACGAAGCCGAAATCGAAGACGGCATTGTGCGCGACGAGCGGCGCATCGCCGAGAAACTCGATCAGTTCGTCGACGCGAGTCGCGAACAGCGGCTTGTCCGACAGGAACCCGATCGACAGGCCATGCACGGCTTCGGCGGCGGCGGGCATGTCACGTTCGGGATTGAAATAAGCGTGAAAGGTGACGCCGGTTTCGCGGCGGTCGACCAGTTCGACACACCCGATTTCGACCAGCCTGTCCCCGTTCCTGGGATCGAAACCCGTGGTTTCGGTATCGAAAATAATCTCACGCATCGAAGTTATAATCTGGACCTTATCGTGCCCGGAAACAAGAGGCGATGAAGCGAATCTGGCGATGCGTCTCGCTTTTGGGGCGGCCCGTTTCGATGATGAAATCGGCGCGCGATCGCTTGACCCGATCGGCAACCTGCAGCCGGCGGATCGCTTTCAGCTTTGCGGCGGTCATGCCGCGGCGGCGCATCACGCGCTTGCGCTGCATCCATGCCGGCGCCGAGACCACGGCGATCGCGCCGACGCGTCGCCAGCCACCCTTTTCGAAGAGCAGGGGAATATCGAGCACGACGACATCGCGCGCGCGGTGGCGCGCAAGAAAGCGTTTCTGCGCCCGGCCGACCGCGGGGTGAATGATCGCTTCAAGCGCCGCGAGTTCGTGCGTGTTGCCGAGCACCTGCGCGCCGAGTTTCTGGCGGTCGACCCCGTTCGGCCCGGTCGTGCCGGGAAAGCGCGCCTCGATCGCTGCAACGAGCGCCCCGCCGGGGCCCTGCAGCCGGTGGACCTCGGCATCGGCGTCGAACACCGGTACGCCTTCACGCTCGAACATCGCCGAAGCGGTCGATTTTCCCATGCCGATCGACCCGGTGAGCCCGATGATGAAGGGGCGGCGGAGCCGCGAACCGGGACGGCGGTGATGGGTCATGCGGTCAAAAGCGCGCGGAGTTCCTCGTCGCGGCCCTCGGGCGGGGATTTGCCGAAGAAAAGCTCGAAGGCAAGCGCCGCCTGTCCGATCAGCATGTCGAGCCCGTCGACCGTGTCGAGCCCGCGCGCTTCGGCCGCCTTCAGCAATCCGGTCTGAAGCGGCGAATAGACGAGGTCATAGACGATCGCATCGTCGGCGAGCGGCGACAGGTCGAGGTCGAGCGGCGGCTGGCCCTTCATGCCGAGGCTGCTCGAATTGACGAGCAGAGATACCGGCGGGAGCTGCGCATCGAGGGCGACGACCTCGCCCTTCAGCCCGAAGCTCGCGAGCAGGCCCATCGCCTTCAAGGGGCTGCGATTGAGAATGGTGACCGGGCCGACATTGGCGCGGGCGAGCGCGAACAGCACCGCGCGCGCCGCACCGCCGGCGCCGACGACCGCGACGGGCGCACCCTCGAGATCGAGTTCGGCGAGCGGCGAATAGAAGCCCGCGGCATCGGTGTTGGTGCCGATCAGCGTGCCATCCTTTTGCCGGACGATCGTGTTCATCGCGCCGATCGAGCCGCGGATATCGCCGGGATCATCGACCAGATCCATCACGGCCGCCTTGTGCGGCATGGTGACATTGCAACCGCGCCAGTCGGGGTCGGTGCGGCGCTCGGCGATATAGGCGGCGAGCTCGTCGGGCTTCACATGCGCGCGGCGATAATCGCCGCTGAGCCCGAGCGCCTCGAGCCAGAAGCCGTGGATCAGCGGCGATTTCGACTGGGCGATCGGATCGCCGATCACTTCTGCATAGGGCGCGTTCATTGCGGCGCCAGCCCGGTGGTGCGGAGCCACGCCAGCAAGGGAAGCATCGGCATGCCGATGATGGTCCAGGGGTCGCCCTCGACCCGTTCGAACAATTGCACGCCCGCTCCTTCGATTTCGTAACAGCCGACGGTCCAGCGAATGCTGTCCCAGTTTTGCGCGACATAGTCGGCGATAAAGGCATCCGACAAGGGACGCATCCACAGCTTCGCTTCGCCGATCGCGCGCCAGACGGGCGCACCGTCGCGCGCGGCGACCGCGGCGCTGAACAGCCGGTGGCGCGTGCCCGCCATGCGGCGGAGATGGCGCGCGGCGTCTTCGGGGCTTTCGGGCTTGGCGAGCATCATTCCGTCGTCGAGCGCGAGGGTGGAGTCAGCGCCGATCACCGTAACGCCCGGAAGCCGCGAAGAGATTTTGATCGCCTTCGCCTCGGCGAGCGCGTCAGCAATGTTGCGCGGTGTCTGACCGGCAGCGAGCAACGAAGCGGTGAGCGCTTCTTCGTCGACATGCGCGGCGGAGGTTTCGAAAGTGAGCCCGGCGGCACGGAGCATCGCGGCGCGGCCGCTGCTTTGCGAGGCGAGGAGAAGCGTCATGCGGCGCCGCGGTCCTCGACGAGCTTGATCACCGCGGCGGCGGTTTCCTCGATCGAGCGGCGCGTGACGTCGATCACCGGCCAGCCATTGTCAGCGAACATGCGGCGCGCATAGGCGAGTTCGGCCTTCACGCGTTCGTCGTCGACATAAGCGGTTTCGGGGGCCTGGTTGAGCGAGAGCAACCGGTTGCGACGGACCTGTACGAGCCGGTCGAGCCCGGTGGTGAGGCCGACGACCATCGGCCGCTTCAGGTTGAACAGCGCATTCGGCGGCGGCGATTCGGGGACGATGGGGATATTCGCGGTCTTGAAACCGCGATTGGCGAGATAGATGCTCGTCGGGGTTTTCGAGGTACGCGATACGCCCGCGAGCACGATGTCCGCCTGTTCCCAATTTTCCCAGCCGATGCCGTCATCGTGCGCGACGGTGAACTGGATCGCCTCGACCCGCGCGAAATAGGCGGCGTCGAGCTGGTGCTGGCGGCCGGGACGCGCCTTCGCCTCTTGTCCGAGCATCCGCGACAGCGCATCGGTGACCGCATCGAGCGCGGCAACCGTCGGCAGGCCCTGCGCACTCGCGCGGCGCTCGAGGCTGACGCGCAGCTCGCCGTTGACCAGCGTGAAAAGGATCATGCCGGGGCTCGCCTGCACCTCGGCCATGATGCGGTCGAGATGCGATTCCGATCGCACCATCGGCCAGAAATGGCGCACGACCTCGACATCGTCGAACTGCGCGATCGCCGCCTTGGCGATATTTTCGAGTGTCTCGCCCGTGGAGTCGGATATGAGATGCAGGTGAAGCCGGCCCATCGCCGCACCATGGCGGGAAAGCTGCGAAAAAGGCAAGTCGCGAAGCGATTGAGGGGCCTGTGGATAAGTTTTGGCATAAGCGCAGGGACAGTTTCGGCACGCAGGATTCATCCCCGGCCGTGTCGATTCCGCTCCACCGCTTATCCACAAGGGATGAATCTTATCCACAGGCTGTGAATATGGGGAGAAGCCGGTGCCGACTCTGCCGACATGCCTGCGAGTCCGGGAGTCAAGCTGTTGGCAAAAGGGACGCCCCGGCCTAAAGCCGCGCTTGTCCGCCGACCAACAAACCACCACAATCCTATTAAATATTATATGAAGAGAGAAAGAGGGACCGCGTGAAGGCGTCACCGAAGAGCTTGCTGGCAACGTTGCGCGGGGTGCGTCAGGAGCGCCCGTCCCTTTGGCTTATGCGCCAGGCTGGACGCTATCTGCCCGAATATCGCGCCCTTCGCGAAACCAAGGGTGGTTTCCTCGAGCTGTGCTACGACCCAGAGGCGGCGGCCGAAGTGACGTTGCAGCCGATCCGGCGCTTCGGTTTCGACGGCTCGATCCTCTTTTCCGACATTCTCGTCATTCCGCATGCGCTCGGCCAACATTTGTGGTTCGAGGCAGGCGAGGGTCCGCGCCTCGCACCGCCACTGGTCGACAGCACGCTGGCGTCGCTCGAGACGGCGCACCAGCGGCTCGATCCGGTCTATGCCACCGTCGCGCGCGTGGCTGCGGCATTGCCGCCCGAAACGACCTTCCTCGGCTTTGCAGGAAGCCCCTGGACGGTCGCGACCTATATGGTGGCGGGGCAGGGGTCGAAGGATCAGGCGGCGGCGCGGCGGATGGCGTTCGGCGATCCGGCGGCGTTCCAGGCGATCATCGACGCGATCGTCGATTTGAGCGTCACCTATTTGTCGGGCCAGATCGAAAATGGCGTCGATGCCGTGCAATTGTTCGACAGTTGGGCCGGCAGCCTGAGCCCCGCGCAATATGAGCAATGGGTGATCGCGCCCAATGCCGAGATCGTGCGGCGACTGAAGGCGCTCCATCCCAATACGCCGATCATCGGCTTTCCAAAGGGGGCCGGCGGCAAGCTGCGCGCCTATGCCGACGAGACGGGCGTCGATGCGATTGGGCTCGACGAGACGGTCGATCCCGTTTGGGCGGATGCGGCCTTGCCGTCACATCTTCCCGTACAGGGCAATCTCGACCCGCTGGCGCTCGTCGCGGGCGGCAGCGCGCTCGATATGGCGATCGACCGTATCCTTGCGGCTTTCCCTTCGCGTCCCCATATCTTCAATCTCGGCCATGGCATCGTGCCCGACACGCCGATCGCCCATGTCGAACATCTGATCAAACGCGTTCGCGGCGGGTAATCTATGGAACTGGCGGGATTTTTGGGGGCGACGATGCTTTGGGTCAAAGCGGCGCATATCATTTTCGTGATCTTCCTGATGGCCGGCCTGTTCATGATGCCGCGCTTTTTCGTCTATCATCATCAGGCACCCGTCGGGTCCGACGAGGACAGGAAATGGATCGAGCGCGAGGACCGGTTGCGCCGGATCATCCTGAACCCGTCGCTGGTCATCGTCTGGATCTTCGGACTGATGCTCGCCTTTAACGGCGATTATTGGCGCGAGGGCTGGTTCATTGCCAAATTGCTGCTCGTGCTGGCGCTGTCGGGCTATCACGGCTGGATGATCGGCTATTTCAAGAAATTGAAGAAGGGCGAGCGGCCGCTCAGCGAAAAGCAGCTTCGCATGCTCAACGAGGTTCCCGGCGTCGCCGCGGCGATCATCGTCGTGCTGGTCGTCGTTCGGCCCTGAAATTCGGTCTTCCGGCGCAGCCCGATTGACTTGAACCCGGCCCGGTTATAGGGGCCGGTCAACCCCGCTTTGCGCGGGCGGCGCGTCACCCGCGCCGATGCTATCGAAACGGTCGTCCCACGGCCGGATAGGCACCCTGGCGGTGCAACGCGATTATGTCTTAATTTCCTCCCGAATACCTATCTGGAATCCATCCAATGCATCTCAAAGAACTCAAAACCAAAGCGCCCGCCCAGCTTGTCGAAATGGCGGAAGAACTGGGCGTCGAGGGCGCGTCGACGCTGCGCAAGCAGGACCTGATGTTCTCGATCCTGAAGGAACTCGCCGAGGAGGGCGAGGAAATCATCGGATCGGGCACGATCGAGGTTCTCCCGGACTCGTTCGGTTTCCTGCGCTCGTCGGACGCCAATTATCTCGCCGGCCCCGACGACATCTACGTCTCGCCGAACCAGGTCCGCAAATATGGCCTGCGCACCGGCGACACAGTCGAAGGCGAAATCCGCGCGCCGAAGGACGGCGAGCGCTATTTCGCGCTAACCAAGCTGATCAAGGTCAATTTCGACGATCCTGAAGCGGTGCGTCACCGCGTCAATTTCGACAACCTCACGCCGCTCTATCCGAACCAGAAGCTGTCGCTCGACACCGTCGATCCGACGGTCAAGGACAAGTCGGCGCGCGTCATCGACCTCGTCAGCCCGCAGGGCAAGGGCCAGCGCGCGCTGATCGTCGCGCCGCCGCGCACGGGTAAGACGGTGCTGTTGCAGAATATCGCCAAGGCGATCACCGACAATCATCCCGAAGTCTATCTGATCGTCCTCCTCGTCGACGAACGTCCCGAGGAAGTCACCGACATGCAGCGCAGCGTGAACGGCGAGGTCGTTTCCTCGACCTTCGACGAACCCGCGACGCGTCACGTCCAGGTCGCCGAAATGGTGATCGAAAAGGCGAAGCGTCTCGTCGAGCATAAGAAGGATGTCGTCATCCTGCTCGACTCGATCACGCGCCTCGGCCGCGCCTACAACACCGTTGTTCCGTCGTCGGGCAAGGTGCTGACCGGCGGTGTCGATGCAAACGCACTCCAGCGTCCGAAGCGCTTCTTCGGTGCCGCGCGCAACATCGAGGAGGGCGGTTCGCTGTCGATCATAGCGACCGCGCTGATCGATACCGGCAGCCGCATGGACGAAGTCATCTTCGAAGAATTCAAGGGCACGGGTAACTCGGAAATCGTGCTCGACCGCAAGGTCGCCGACAAGCGCATCTTCCCGTCGCTCGACGTCGGCAAGTCGGGCACGCGCAAGGAAGAATTGCTCGTCGAGAAGGACAAGCTCAGCAAAATGTGGGTGCTGCGTCGCATCCTCATGCAGATGGGTACAGTCGATGCGATGGAATTCCTGCTCGACAAGATCAAGGATTCGAAGACCAACGAGGATTTCTTCGACAGCATGAACCAGTAAGCCGGCATTCCGATGGCCGTGATCGAACATGCGTTGCTTCCCGTGCGTGCGGGAAGCGAAGCGGCGTTCGAGGCGGCCATCGGCGAAGCGCGGCCGCTCATCAAGGCGTCGCCAGGCTTTATCTCCATGCAAATCCGGCGCCCGACGGCAACGGGACAGCCTTATCTGTTATTGGTCGAATGGACGTCGGTCGCGGATCATCGCGACGGCTTTCGGCAATCGGATCGCTATCAGCAATGGCGAGCGTTGCTGCATCGCTTTTATGACCCTATGCCAGAGGTCAGCTATTTCGGAGAGCCGCTGTGATTTTGGAATTTCTGACTCAGGCCGCGGCGCATGCCGGCGGTTTCGGTGGCCCCGCCGGGATGTGGGATGCGATCGTCAAGGATTTCTCGAACATCACCGAGCCTGCGGCTTTGGCCGCGTTCGTGCAGGTTTTGATGATCGACCTCGTGCTTGCGGGCGACAATGCGATCGTGGTCGGTGCGCTCGCTGCGGGACTTCCCGCCGATCAGCGCAAAAAGGTCATCCTGATCGGCGTGCTCGCCGCGTTGGTGCTGCGCATCGCCTTTGCGCTCGTCGTGCAACAGTTGATGGGCATCGTCGGGTTGATCTTCATCGGCGGCATCCTGCTTGCGTGGGTGGCATGGAAAATGTGGCGCGAACTGCGCCACACCGGCCAGTCGCATGGTTCGCCCGAGATCGAAGGCGACGAGCATTCGGGTCTGAAGCCCGCCAAAAGCTTTGCCGGTGCCGCCTGGGCGGTCGCTGTTGCCGACGTGTCGATGAGCCTCGACAATGTGCTCGCGGTCGCCGGTGCGGCGCGCGAGCATCCGGGCATCATGATCGTCGGGCTGATCTTTGCCGTCGCGCTGATGGGCGTCGCGGCGAACATCATCGCCAAATATATCGAGCGCTACCGCTGGATCGCTTACATCGGCCTGGCCGTCATCGTCTATGTCGCGGTGAAGATGATCTACGAAGGCTGGGTCGATCCCGGCGTCGGGGTCGGGACGCTCTTCGGCTAAAAAAGGAAAAGCCAGTCCTTCGCGGGGCTGGCTTTTTTCCTGCCGGTTCCCATC
Source organism: Sphingopyxis sp. YR583 (assembly GCF_900108295.1). NCBI lineage: Bacteria > Pseudomonadati > Pseudomonadota > Alphaproteobacteria > Sphingomonadales > Sphingopyxidaceae > Sphingopyxis > Sphingopyxis sp. YR583. Next base: position 1,716,992 of record NZ_FNWK01000001.1, read on the forward strand.
TTCGGGCTATGTCGCAACTTCACATGACCCGCGTTGCCGTCGGCTGCGCCGACTATCCGGCGCTGCAGGCGCGGATCGCCAACTACGCACAGGATGGCGAAATCCGTTTCACGACGCGGTTCAAGCCGAAGCGTGCCGACGAGCTGATTGGCGGCAAGCTGCACTTCATCGTGAAACATACGCTGGTCGCGCGCGTCGAGATATTGCGCTTCGACGATCGCAGCGACGGGCGGATCGATATCGTTTGTGTCGCGGCGCTCGAGCGGATTCATCCGCAGCCCAAGCGTGCGCATCAGGGGTGGCGTTACCTTGCCGACAGCGATGCGCCGAAGGGCGTTGATGAGAGCGACGGGCTCGCCGATCTGCCGCCCGAACTCTATCGCGAACTGGCCGAACTCAGCCTGATCTAGAGTGCGGCGCGGAAGCTGTCGGCGCGTGCCATCGCCCAATAGCGGGCACCGGCAACCGAGCCCGGGTCTTCGAGCAGCACGCCGCGCTCATAGAATTTATAGATGCGGTCGATCGAATCCGATCGCGCCGAGTTGAGGCGTTCGTGGAGATGGTGCGGCTGGATCTGCCAGGGCGATTCGAGTCCCATGGCCGCGCTGATATCCCATAGCGCATTGACGGTCGCGGCCTGAAAGCGGCGGACGCGTTCGGCCTTGTCTTCGACCACCAGCCCGCGCTGTCGGCCGGGATCCTGCGTCGCGACGCCGGTCGGGCATTTGTCGGTGTGGCATTTGAGCGACTGGACGCAGCCCAGCGTGAACATGAAGGCGCGCGCGGCGTTCGACCAATCGGCGCCGAGCGCACAATTCATCGCGAGTCCGGCGCCCGAATGGACCTTGCCCGACGCGGCGACCTTGATCTCCTCCTTGAGCCCGCAGCCGACGAGCGCGTTGCGGACGAAGATCAGGCCCTCTCTCAAGGGCATGCCGATGCTGTTCGAAAATTCGACCGGCGCCGCGCCGGTGCCGCCCTCGGCGCCGTCGACGACGATGAAATCGAGCCGGATGCCGGTTTCGATCATCGCCTTCATGACGGCATAAATTTCGTGCGGCTGGCCGACGCATAATTTGATCCCGACGGGCTTGCCGCCGGAGAGGTCGCGCAGTCGGGCGGCCCACAAGATCATTTCGATCGGGGTCGAGAAGGCCGAATGCGATGCTGGCGATATACAGTCATGCCCTTCGCGAACGCCGCGCGTCGCGGCGATTTCGCTGCTGACCTTGGGCCCCGGGAGGACGCCGCCGTGGCCCGGCTTCGCGCCCTGGCTGAGCTTGATTTCGATCATCCGGATCTGGTCGTTTTGCGCCGCATCGCGAAAGCGTTCGGGATCGAAACGGCCGTTCTCGTCGCGGCAGCCGAAATAGCCGCTCCCCAGTTCCCACACGATATCGCCGCCATGGATCCGGTGATAGGGGCTGAAACCGCCTTCGCCCGTATCATGGTAGAAATTGCCCATCCGGGCGCCGAGGTTGAGCGCTTCGATCGCATTGGCGCCAAGCGAACCGAAACTCATCGCCGAGATGTTGAGCGGCGCGGCGGCATAGGGCTGCGCGCATTGCGGGCTGCCGACATGTACACGTTGCGTGCGGTAGGGGCCCGTCGCCGGTGCGATGCTGTGGCTCATCCACTCATATTCGTCCGAATAGACGTCGAGCTCGGTGCCGAAGGGGTGGCTGTCGAGTTCGCCCTTGGCGCGGGCATAGACGATGTCGCGCTCGGCACGCGTAAAGGGCCGCCCGTCGAACGGCCCTTCGACGACATAGGCGTAGAGGAAGGGACGCGCCTCCTCGAACAGCCAGCGGATGCGGGCGATCAGCGGAAAGTTGCGGCGGAGGCTGTGGTGGCGTTGGACCGCATCATAGGCGGCGATGAGGAGGAGCGGGACCCAGAGCAGCAGCGTCCAGCGTGCGGGCGCCCACCACGCCGCGAACGCCGCCGCGGCGAGGAGGATGGGGAAGGCGATCCAGCGCAGCACCGGCCCGTCCGGCGATCAGCCCGCCTGTTCCGCTAGCATCGCCGCCATCTTTTCCCAGACCTTGTTGATCGCCTTGAGCGGGCGAACCATCACTTTGAAATCACTTATCTTTCCGTCGTCGTTCCAAGTGATGATGTCGACGCCGTTGATCTGGATGCCGTCGAGTTCGCTCTGGAACTCGAGCATCGCCTGATCGCCATCGACGATCTCGCGCAGATAGCGGAAATTGTCGCCGCCGAGGACGTGGCTCGCCGCATGGAGATAGGCGAAAACCTTGTCGCGGCCTGCTTGCGGGGTGTGGACGACGGGCGAGTGGAACACCGCATCTTCGGCGAGCAGGTCGCGCAGCGCCTGCGGGTCGCCGCCGCGCGCCATATAGGCGTGCCAGGCGGCGAGACCGGGATGCGTGGTCATGCGAGTTGCTCGGCAAAGAAAGCGCGGGTGCGACCGTCGGCGAGCTGCGCGCCTTCTTCGTTGCGCCGGTTGCCCATCGTGGCGGCAAAGCCATGGTCGAGGCCCGGATAGTCGTGGAGCGTGACCTTCGGATGCGGATCGAGCGCGTCGTGGACTTTCTTTTGCGCGGCGTGATCGACGAAATGATCCTCGGTCGGGATATGGAGCATCAGCGGGTTGGCGATCGCGTGGCTTTCGTTCAGCATCTGGTCGATCATCACGCCATAATAGCCGACCGACGCATCGATGTCGGTGCGCGCTGCGGCCATATAGGCGAGGCGGCCGCCGAGGCAGAAGCCGACGCAGCCGATCTTGTCGGCGCCTTGGCTCCGCAGCCAGTGAATCGCGGCCTCGATATCCTTGACCCCGTCGTCGGCATCATATTGGCCGAAATATCCGAGCGCCTGCTGGAATTCGGCTTCGATATCGGGGCTGAGCTCGACTCCCGGGGCGAAGCGCCAGAAGATGTCGGGCGCGATCGCGAGATAGCCCTCGGCCGCCCAGTCGTCGCATTTCTTGCGGATGCCTTCGTTGACGCCGAAGATTTCGGGAATGACGATGATCGCGCGCGTGCTGTCGGCGTCGGGGCGGGCGACATAGGCGGGGATATTGCCGGCGCCGTCGAGCGTCGGGATCTGGGTGTTGGTCGCGGCCATGTGGGGAGCTCTCCTGTCTCTTGCTTCTTTGCTGTGAAAGCGCGAAGCTAGCGGGGCCGCGGGCAGGGCTCAAGCGGCTAACGGGCATTTTTCGGGGCGGAGACAGGCGATGAAGTTCAATATCGAGATCGATTGCACCCCCGAAGAGGCACGGCGCCTGTTCGGGCTTCCCGACCTCGAGCCGCTGCACGACATCTATCTCGACCGCGTCAAGGAATTGATGGCGAAGGGAATCACTCCCGACATGGTCCAGCAGATGGTCAAGACCTGGGTGCCGATGGGCGAAAGCGGCCTTGGGCTAGTCCAGTCGCTGCTCGGCCAGTTTGGCGGCGGATTGATGGGCGGCGCTTCGAAATCGGGTAGCGCCGACGATGGCGACAAGTCCGCCAAGGGGCGCAAGAGCTGAACGAAACCATTGTAAGCGATACGATTTTTGCGCTGTCGAGCGGGATGCCGCCGGCAGCGATCGGCGTCGTGCGTGTGAGTGGGCCGATGGCGGGCCCGGCGCTGAAGGCGCTGGCAGGGCGATTGCCGGATCCGCGTCATGCCTCGCTCGCCGCGCTCAAGGATGCGAGCGGTGTGCCGCTCGATCGCGCGCTGATCCTGTGGTTCCCCGGTCCCGCGACCGCAACGGGCGAAGATTTGGCCGAACTGCATTTGCATGGCGGACGCGCGGTTGTCGCTGCGGTCGAAGCGGCGCTTGCGGCGATGCCGGGTCTGCGGCCGGCGGTGGCGGGCGAGTTTACGCGGCGCGCGTTCGATAACGGCCGGATCGATCTGGCCGAAGCCGAGGGGCTCGCGGATCTGCTGGCGGCGGAGACCGAGAGCCAGCGGGTGCAGGCGCTCGGCATGGCAAGCGGGCATGTCTCGCGCGCCGTTGCGGAATGGCAGGACCGGTTGCTCGGGCTGATGGCGGGAGCGGAGGCCGAGCTGAATTTTGCCGACGAGGATGATGTCGAAGTCGGCGAGGCCGTGACCCAGCGCCTGATTGGGGTGATGGGTGCGCTGGCGGAAGAGTTGGGTGCGTGGCTGGCGCGTCCGGCGGCGGAGGTCATCGCCGAGGGGTTGTCGGTGGTGATCGCGGGGCCCCCGAACGCCGGAAAATCTACCTTGATCAACGCCTTGGCGCAGCGCGAGCTCGCGATCGTGTCGCCGATCGAGGGAACGACGCGCGATGTGATCGAGACTCCGCTGGCGCTCGACGGAATCGCGATGCGTTTTTCGGATACCGCCGGGATTCGCGGTGAAGGCGCCGATGTGATCGAGGCGATCGGAATCGACCGTGCAAGGGCGGCAGTCGAAGGCGCCGATATATTGTTGTGGCTTGGGCAAACGAAGGAAGCGCCCGACCATCCGCGGACGATCCTGATCGCGGCGCAGGCCGATCGCTGGCGCGGCGATGCGGCAGCCGAAGCCGAAGCGGCGGGTTGCGACCTGACCCTGTCGGCGGCGACGGGCGAGGGGATGGACAAGCTGCATCGCTATATCGTTGAAATGGCGCGGACCTTGTTGCCGCGCGAAGGCGAGGCGGCGCTCCGCCAGCGCCAGCGCGTGGCACTGGCCGAAGCGCGCGACTGGTTGGCGATTGCTGCGGGCACGCGCGAGGCGAACGACTTAATCCTGCTTGCAGAACGGCTTAGGCTTGCCGCTACGGCGCTCGACCGCATCACAGGGCGCGCGGGAGTCGAAGAGATGCTCGATGCCTTGTTCGGGCGTTTCTGCATCGGAAAATGATGTTCCACGTGAAACATCGCATCGGTCGCAGCGCGGTGGATTCTATGCGCGCTTTACGCTAAAGGCGCGGCAATCATGCAAGATCCAGCAATTTTCGATGTCATCGTCGTTGGCGGTGGGCACGCCGGAACCGAGGCCGCGGCCGCGGCGGCGCGGCTTGGCGCACGCGTTGCGCTGGTCAGTTTCGACCCCGCGCTGATCGGGACGATGTCTTGTAACCCTGCGATCGGGGGGCTCGGCAAGGGCCATCTGATGCGCGAGGTGGATGCGCTCGACGGTTGGATGGCGCGCGCTGCCGATAGCGCGGCGATTCATTATCGCATGCTCAACGCGTCGAAGGGCGCAGCGGTGCAGGGTCCGCGCATACAGGCCGACCGCAAACTCTATCGCGACGCGATCCAGAATCTACTCGCGGCCGAAGCGGGGATCAGCGTCATTGCTGGTGAGGCCGCGGCGCTTCGGCTGTCGGATGACGGCGGTGTCGAGGGGCTCGATCTCTCCGACAGAACGGCGCTGGCCGCACGCGCAATAGTCCTCGCGACGGGCACTTTTCTTGGCGGAAAATTGTTCCGGGGCGAGGAGCGAATGGAGGGCGGGCGCATCGGCGAAGCCGGGGCGCACCGGCTCGCCGACCAATTGCGCGGTGCCGATCTGCCGATGGCGCGGCTGAAGACCGGGACACCGCCGCGTCTCGACGGACGGACCATCGATTGGGGGCGGCTGGACGAGCAGGCGTCGGATAGTGCCGAGGGGGCGAACTGGACCTGTTCCACGTGGAACAGTGGGCGGACGGTGCCTCAGATTTTTTGCGCGATCACGCGCACCAATACCGAAAGCCATAAGATCATCGCGGCGAATCTCGATCGCTCGCCCTTGTTCACTGGTGCGATCGGTGCCGCGGGACCGCGCTATTGCCCGTCGATCGAGGACAAGATCCATCGCTTCGCCGATCGCGACGGGCATCAGGTCTTTCTCGAACCCGAGGGGCTTGATAGCGTCCTCGTCTATCCGAACGGAATTTCGACCTCGCTTCCTGCCGATGTGCAACTCGCGATGCTGCGCACGATGGATGGGCTAGAGGCGGTCGAGATGGTCGTTCCGGGCTATGCGGTCGAATATGATCATATCGATCCCCGCGCGCTCGACCGGACGTTGCAGGTCCGCGCGATGCCCGGCGTGTGGTGCGCGGGGCAGATCAACGGGACAACCGGATATGAAGAGGCCGCCGCGCAGGGTCTCGTCGCCGGCGCCAATGCTGCGCTGAGCGTGCAGGGGCGCGAGCCGCTGATCCTCGACCGCAGCGAATCCTATATCGGGGTGATGGTCGACGACCTAGTGCTGCAGGGTGTGACCGAACCCTATCGAATGCTCACCGCGCGTGCCGAATATCGGCTGCGGCTGCGCGCCGACAATGCCGCGACGCGGTTGACGCCCAAGGGGATTGCACTCGGTCTCGTCCGACCCGCGACCGCGGCGTTGTTCGCGGTGCGGCAAGTTGAACGCGCCCGCGCAGAGGCACTGCTCGAAGCCGTGGTGACGACTCCCGATTATGCCACGGTCGGCATTGCGTTGCCGGGCGACGGCATCGCGCGCAAGCGGATCGACCTGCTGCGCTACCCCGATATGTCCATGGCGCGGCTTGCATTGCTCGCGCCCGAGCTCGATTCGATCGACGCGGCGATCCTGTCGGAGATTGCCGAGGATGCGCATTATGCACCCTATATCGCGCGTCAGGATTCCGAGCTTCGCGCACTGGCGGCGAATGAGGCGATCAGCCTCGATCCGGCGCTCGACTATGGTGCGGTCGGCGGATTGTCGCGCGAAATGGTCGAGCGGTTGACCAAGGCGCGCCCCGAGACATTGGGGCAGGCGGGCCGGATCGACGGGGTGACCCCCGCGGCGCTGACCGCGATCATGGTGCATAGCCGGCGGCGTGCGGCGTGATCCTCGATAGCGAAGCCGACGCGCGAGCCTGGATCGAGGCCTCGTTCGCGTCTGCGCCCGACCAGTGGACGAGGCTCGACCGTTTTGCGGACATGCTCGTCGCCGAAAATGCGCGACAGAATCTGATCGCCGCGTCGACCATTCCGACTATCTGGGTGCGCCATATTGCCGATAGCGCGCAGCTTTTGTCGTTCGATCGCGACGGTGAAGGCCTTTGGATGGACCTTGGCAGCGGACCGGGGTTGCCGGGTCTGGTCATCGCAATCCTCGGTTCGCGGCCGATGATGCTCGTCGAATCGCGCAAGCGGCGCTGCGACTTCTTGCGCGCCGTTGTGGCCGAGCTCGATCTGAAGCATGTCGACGTCGTCGAGGCCCCTTTGGAACGCGTCGAGACGCAGCCGGCCGCGACGATCAGCGCGCGCGCCTTTGCTCCGCTCGACAGGCTGATCGACTTGTCCGCCCGTTTTTCCACCGAATCGACGCTCTGGTTGCTGCCAAAAGGTCGAAACGCAGTTAAGGAACTGGCATTGCTGCCGCAGCCATGGCAGAGAATGTTCCACGTGGAACAGAGCCGCACCGATGCCGAGAGCCAGATACTGGTGGGGCGGGGCCAGATCGGGGCAAAACAGCGAGGAAAGCGATGATCCGTATCGCCGTGGCGAACCAGAAGGGCGGGGTCGGCAAGACGACAACGGCGATCAATCTGGCGACCGCGCTCGCGGCAACCGGATGGCGCACGCTGATCATCGACCTCGATCCGCAGGGCAATGCGTCGACGGGGCTGGGCATCAAACAGTCGCAGCGCGAATGTTCGAGTTATGAACTTCTGCGCGGCGATGCGACGCTGGCGGAATGCGCGATCGCGACCGCCGTGCCGCGGCTCGATATCGTCACCGCGACGGTCGACCTGTCGGGCGCCGAGATCGAGCTGATCGAATTTCAGGACCGGCTGCACCGGCTGCAACAGGCATTGTCGAGCGCCGAGGCGGGGCAGTGGGACATTTGCCTGATCGACTGTCCGCCGTCGCTGGGCATGTTGACGCTCAACGCACTGATCGCCGCCGAATCGTTGATCGTGCCGCTGCAATGCGAATTTTTCGCGCTCGAGGGGCTCAGCCAGTTGCTCACCACGGTCGAGCGTGTGCGCGAACGTTTCAACCAGAAATTGTCGATCCTCGGCGTCGCGCTGACGATGTTCGACCGCCGTAACCGGCTGACCGATCAGGTATCGGACGATGTTCGCGAGGTATTGGGGCCCGTGGTGTTCGAAACGGTGATCCCGCGGAACGTCCGCCTGTCCGAAGCGCCGAGCCATGGCTTGCCGGCGCTGATCTATGACCATCGCTGCGCCGGATCGGCGGCCTATATCGCGCTCGCGCGCGAACTGATCGACCGGCTTCCCAACGTTCGCAAGGCTGCATAAATGGCTGATAATAAAGACGAAACGGGATCTGATTCGACACCAGCGCGGAAGCGGCCCTCGGGGCTGGGGCGCGGCCTTAACGCGTTGTTCGGCGATGTTGCAGTCGAAGCGCCGGTGCTGGCGACGCCGGGCGGCGCTGCAAAGGCCGCCGCGCCCGTATCGGGCGATGCCGTGCAGCACGTCGGAGTCGGAACGATTCGCCCGCTCCCCGGTCAGCCGCGCCGTCATTTCGACGAGAATGCGATCGCCGAGCTGGCCGATTCGATCGGGCTGCGCGGATTGCTGCAGCCAATCATCGTCCGTCGTTCGCCCGATGGTGACGGCTACCAGCTCGTCGCGGGCGAGCGGCGCTGGCGCGCGGCGCAGCGTGCGGGCCTGCACCAGATTCCTGCGCTTGTGCGCGAACTCGATGACGCCGCGACCTATGAGATTGCGCTCGTCGAGAATATCCAGCGCCAAGACCTCAACGCGATCGAAGAGGCGAGCGCCTATCGCCGACTGATCGAGGATTTCGGGCATAATCAGGAAGCGCTCGCGAGACTGGTGGGCAAGTCGCGCAGCCATGTTGCGAACCTGATGCGTCTGCTCGACCTGCCCGACAGCGTGCAGGCGCTCGTCGGCGACGGGTCGCTCGCGATGGGGCATGCGCGCGCGTTGATCGGCGTCGACGACGCCGAAGCGATCGCGCGCCGCGTCGCAAAGGAAGGGCTGTCGGTCCGCGCGGTCGAGGCGCTGGTGCGTGCCGACAAGGGCGGCGAGGCGCCGCGCAAGACATCGGGCGATTCGAGGCCACCGGGCGAGGTCGGTCGCGATCCCGATATCGTGGCGGTCGAACGCCACCTGTCCGAGCTGCTCGGCATCGGGGTCGGAATCCAATATGCCGGCGAGGGCAAGGGTGCGCTGACGCTGAAATTCGCGTCGCTCGATCAGCTCGACATGATTTGCCAGCGGTTGTCGGGCGAATCGATCTGATTGATCTTTCAGATGGGCTGCCGGGTGCTGGTTTGGACCCGCCCGATTTGTACCAGTCCGGGCCGAAAAGGACGGTGCGTGCGCCGCACACGTCACTGCAAATCCAATCAAGTGATTGTTATATAGATATTTAATGTCGAAACGCGGGCCAATGCTTACCGCGTCATTAACCAATATTGCTGGCAAAGCCTGAACAGGTCGCCCCTTAAAGAGGTCGGCGAATGGGGTGGGATATCCATTCGAATTTCGACTTCCGATTTTTGGAATCTAAGGGACCAAATCATATGCGCAACTTTGGAATGAAGCGCGCCCTTCTGGGCGCCGCGATTGCTGCTCTCGCCATGAACGCCTCGGCGGCCCAAGCGGCGTCGGCCACGGGCACGGCGACGGCGAAGATCCTGCGCCAGATCACGCTCACCAAGACCAGCGACCTGCAATATGCGACGATCATCAGCGGTGCGACCGCCTCGACCGTCGCTGTGTCGACCGCTGGTGCCGCGACCTGCGGCGCGGGTCTGACCTGCACGGGCACGACGACGGCGGGCAATTACACCGTTCAGGGCACGAACGGGGCCGTGGTGCTCGTCGGCGGCGATTCGACCGTCACGCTCAACGGTTCGCTCGGCGGCACAATGACGTCGACGCTGACCTATTCGTCGCCGAACATCACGCTGAGCCCGACGGGCGGCAGCTTTCAGGTCGGCGGTACGCTGAGCGTCGGCGCCAATCAGGCTTCGGGCGACTATTCGGGTACGTTCAACGTTACCGCGAACTACCAGTAAGCTTTGGGGGGCCTGGCGGGCCGAGATCCGCCAGCCGTTAAAATGGGGTCGCCGGCATCGGTCCGGCGACCCCTTTTTTTACGCAAACCGCCACGATGGTTAGCGAAATATCAACCATGTTGGCGCAGGCAGGATGCGACCATCGGGACGGTGTGGGGCCGTTTCCCGGACGATTGTGGGGATCGTATCCATGTTTCGCTTTCTGAAGGCCCTTGGCCTGCTCGCCGCGGTTGCGCTCGGCACCGCGGCATCGTCCGCGCTGGCGGCTGGCGACCTGCTCGTCGCGCCGACACGCGTCATCCTCGACGGATCGCGCGGGACCGAGGTGGTACTCAACAATATCGGCAGCGAGCCTGCGACCTATCGCATCAGTCTCGAGATCAAGCGGATGACGGCCGAGGGCGGACTCGATGAGATCGCCGAAGAGGATGTCACGCCCGCCGAGCGGGCGGCGCTCGACATGATCGCGTTCAGTCCGCGCCGCGTGACCCTGCCGCCCAACCAGCCGCAGGTCGTGCGCGTCGGGGTGCGTTTGCCCGAAGGAACGCCGCCGGGCGAATATCGCGCGCATATGCTGTTCCGTGCGGTTCCCGATGCGGCGCCGGCGACCGCTGCGCCCAAGCCCGCAAGCGAGGGCGTGTCGATCGCGCTGACGCCGATCTACGGGATCACGATCCCGGTGATCGTGCGCGTCGGTGCGGTGGGCGCCGAAGCGTCGATCGGCGAGGCGTGGGTGAGCGAGACGAAGGATGGGCCGGCGTTCAATTTCGACCTTTCGCGGACGGGAAACCGGTCGGTCTATGGCGATATCGAGGTGACGCGGCCGGGGCTTGCGGAGCCCTTGCTCGTCGCACGCGGTATCGCGGTCTATCCCGAGGTCGGCGCGCGCAAGGTGTCACTTCGCGTTCCGGGCGAGCTGGCGGCGAAGCTGAAGGGGCCGGTGCGCATTCGCTATACCGAAGATCGCGAAATCGGCGGCGGCACGATCGACGATGCCGAGCGGGTCGTGAAATGATCGGGTAGGACGGAGCGAGGCGGGCGGAGCGATGATCCGCGCGGCGCTTTCCCGATGGAAACCGGCGATACTGGCCGGATTGGCGCTGGTGGGAATGATTCCCGCCGGCGCCGAAGCCGTGGAAAAAAGGCCCGTTTCGATTGCGGGGGACGGCTGGGCACCCAATGAGGACGATAGCTGGCTGTTCGACGTGCGATCGGGACAATATCGCCTTGGCGACGGGGTACGCGGCTATCAGACTCCGCAGGGGATTTGTGTCGATCTGGGCGATGTCGTGCTCGCGCTCGACCTTGCGGTGCGCGTCGACAAGAAGTTGCGCCGCGCAACCGGATGGGTGTTCGACGAGCGGCGGAGCTTGACGATCGATCGCGATGCCGGCGAAGTGCGCGCGGGAAGCCAGAGCTTTCGCCTCGACGCGACGACCATTCGCGACACGTCCGCGGGCTGGTGCGTCGACCTCGACAGCCTGAACCAGTGGCTCGGCGTGCCGCTCGCGGCGGACCTTTCGAATGCGGTGCTACGGATCGATACCAAGGACAAGCTGCCGTTCCAGCTGGCCGCCGAACGTCGCGCGCGCGCGGCGTCGATCCGCCCGCAAGCCGCGTTCGACCTCGCAAGCCTGCCGCAGGCGGCGCGGCCGTATCGGGCATGGGCGACACCATCGGTCGATATCGTCGCGTCGGCGGGCGTGGTGTCGGACAAGCGCGGCGGATCCTATGTCCAGGGGCGTTACGAGATTTTCGCGGCGGGCGAGGCGCTTGGCCAGAGTTTCGACGCGCGTCTGTCGTCGGACAATGAAGGGGTGCCTGATAGCCTGCGGATGCGGCTCTATCGCACCGATCCGCAGGGGCAGCTGCTCGGGCCGTTGAAGGCGACGCATTATGGTCTCGGCGATGTCGGTTTGCTGTCGACGGGAATCGTCGCGGCCTCGGCGCCCGGACGCGGCGCGGTTCTGACCAATCGGCCGATCGAGCGGCCCGATGCCTTCGACAAGACGACCTTTCGCGGCGACCTGCCTGCCGGATGGGATGCCGAGCTGTATCGCAACGGACAGTTGCTTGCCTTCACCAGCCCGAACGGCGACGGGCGATATGAGTTTATCGACGTGCCGCTGCAATATGGCGCGAATCGCTTCGAGATCGTGCTGTACGGGCCGCAGGGGCAGATCAGGCGCGAAATCCGGCAGGTGCAGGTGGGGATGGATTCGATCCCGCCGCAGCAGACCTGGTATTGGGCGGGGGTCGCGCAGGAAAATGCCGACCTGATCGAATTCGGGAGCCGGCGACGCGGGGCGTTCCGTCGGGGATGGCGCGGGACGATGGGAATCGAGCGCGGACTCGATACGCGCACGTCGGCCGCAGCCTATCTCCACAGCCTGCTGATCGAAAATGTCCGCTATAATTATGGCGAGATCGCGCTCCGCCGCTCGGTCGGGCCGACCTTGCTCGAAGTCGGGGGCAGCTATGCCGACAATTCGCGAGGAGGCGGGGGCGGCGTTGCCGCGCGCGCGAGCTGGCTGGCGGCGTTCGGCGAGACCTATGTGCGCGCCGATGCGATGCGCGGGTGGGGCGGGTTTGTTTCGGATCGCCTGATCAACAATATAAACGGCATATATTCGGTGTCGGTCGACCAGTCGGTGAAGCTGGGGCGAACGGTGCTGCCGCTGCATTTCGACGTGCGGCAGGTCGAACGATGGTCGGGGGTCGACAGTCTGGAAGCCAGCGCGCGCGCGTCGGCGAGTTTTCGTGCGCTGACCTTTACCGGCCAGCTCGACTGGAGCCGCACGAAAGTCCCGGTCGGTCCCGATCCGCCCGACAATCTGACCGCCAGCCTGCTCGCCAACGCCCGGATCGGGCGGGTTCGCGTCCGCGGCGAGGCGCGTTTTGCGCTGTCGGGCGCCAATGCCGATTCGCGCATGACCTTGATCGGCGAATGGGCAGGGAGGGGCGACGCCGAATGGCGCACCGAGCTTGGCTATGATCGCGGGCTCGATCGCGCGCGAGCGGGGCTGGGATATACGCGCCGTTTCAACAAGTTGCAGCTGACCGGATTCGGCGAGGTTGCAAGCGACGGATCGGTCGCGGCGTCGCTGGCGCTCGCGTTCAGCTTTGGACCGAAGTCGGCCGGCGGTTGGCGCGTATCGAGCGAGAAGCTTGCCAGCAGGGGGCAGGTGGTCGCCGAAGTGTGGATGGACGAAAATGGCGACGGAATCCGCCAGCCCGGCGAAGCGGCGCTGCCCGACGTGCCGCTGACCGCAGGCAATGCGTTTATCGACGCGGCGACCGACAAGGCGGGATTGGGCGCGATCGACGGGCTCGAACCTTTCCGTCCCGTGATGATCGGGATCGACGCGGGCAGCTTGCCCGACCCCTATGTCCAGCCCGCGCTGCCGGGTGTCGTGATCACGCCGCGTCCGGGTGTCGCGACGCGCGTGCTGTTGCCGATGGCGGCGGCGGGCGAGATCGAGGGGGTCTTGCGCCGCGACGGCGGCAACCCGGTCGAGGGGCTGAGCGTCGAACTGGTCGATGCCGAGGGGCGCCTGCGTGCGACGACGATCACCGAATTCGACGGCTATTTCCTGTTCGAGGGCGTCGCCTATGGGCGCTATACGGTGCGGCTAGGTAAGGCATCGGCCGCCGCGCTGCGGCTCGATGCGCAGTTCGCGATCGGCGCGGTGCCGGGCAAGGCAACACCGCGCGTCAGGCTCGGTACATTGACGCTGAAGCCGCTGCGGCGCGATGTTGCCGTGCAGGATGAGGCGGCCGACGGCGCGAATGCTGTTCGCGGACCGCCGGGTGGGGGTGCGCGATAGATGCGAGGGCGGCTTTGGGGTTGAGAGCTGTCGTTCCTATCTTCGTCATTCCCGCGAAAGCGGGAACCTAGAGCGGCCGTCGGCTGGCCTATCGCTGGGTTCCCGCTTTCACGGGAATGACGAAGTGTAGGAGGCCGAGCGTCCGCTTCCGGTCGCTGGCCGCCGTTCAATCTCAGCTCAGCAACGGCTCGAGCGCGTCCCATTCGCGGTCGACGGCACGGCGGCCGGCGTCGATCGCGGCGCGGATTTTCGCGGGGTTGAATTCGAGCGTTTCGGCGACTTCCTCTTCGGGCTCGATGATACGGATCGGCGCGAAGCGGTAGCGTGCGATCTGGACGTCGAGCGGACGGAGGATGCGCGCCGCCTGCGCGCCGCCGATGCCTTCGTTCTGGAGTGCGCGAAGCTGGCCTTCGCGCGCCGCGATCAGGTCGTTGATCAGCGCGGCGCCGGCGAGGTCGTTCGCCGACACTTCCGACTGCAGGATATCGACCGCGCGCAGCCCGATCTTGATCAGGTTGGGAAAGGTGCGCACGGTCCCCGGACGCGGCGCGGGCGACGCGCGCACCGCGATTACGCCCCGCGGGTTCATTTCGAGCGCCGAACTGAGCGGTGTCACGTCGCGCACGCCCCCGTCGACCCATTGTTCCTCGGTCCCATCGCTTGCGCGCGTCTTCAGGGGATCGAAGAAGAGCGGCATCGCGCAGCTTGCATAGACCCAATTGTGGATGCCTGGCACGCTCTCGTCGATCGTGCGGTAGGTGCCGGTGCCGAGATTGACCACGCCGAGGAGCAGCTTGCGCCCGCTCGCGCGCAATTTCGCGTCGTTTGCAAAGCCCTTGAGCAGGCGTTTCAGCGGTGCTGTGTCGTAGAGTGCATCCTCGCCGAGCAGGCCGCCGACCACGCCCAGCGGGCGCGCCTTGTAGATCGAGCTGTTGCCCTTGATCGCGAGCCATGTGTCGAGAAGGGCGGGGATATCGTCCTGCGCGACGCCCAGGGCCTGGATCGCGCCGGTTGAGACGCCGGCGACGATGTCGAGCCGCACACTGCGATTGACGACGAGTTCGTGGACGACGCCGACCTGAAACGCGCCTTTCGCGCCGCCTCCGCTCAATACGATTGCCAAACCGCCTGCCATATCGCGCCTCCTGGCTGGTGGCAGTTTACAGCAACAACCGCGGCTCCCCAAGGCATGAAGCTGCGGTTTCGCGAGAATTGCGCGGCGATATTAACCACTTTTTAGCCATGATTAGCCACAGGGGTAGCGAGCAAGAATTTGCCTGTGGGGAATAATCATAATGTCCGAAGCCTTTGGTTCGAAAAGCCGTCCGACGAGCGTCGACGTCGCCATCATCGGTGCGGGGCCGGCGGGGCTGACCGCCGCCTATCAGCTGACGCAGCAGGGTTACAGCGTGACGGTGATCGAAAAGGATCCCGTCTATGTCGGCGGGATCAGCCGGACGGTCGAGCATGAGGGCTTTCGCTTTGACATCGGCGGGCATCGCTTCTTTTCGAAGAGCCGCGAAGTCGTCGATTTGTGGAACGAGATACTGCCGCACGATTTCATCGAGCGCCCGCGGATGAGCCGCATCTATTATGAGGGCAAATTCTATAGCTATCCGCTGCGCGCGTTCGAGGCGCTGTGGAACCTCGGCATCATTCGTTCGACCTTGTGCATGGTGAGCTATGCGGAGGCGAAGCTGTTTCCCAACAAGAAGGTCCGCAGTTTCGAGGACTGGACGATCAACCAGTTCGGGCGGAAGCTCTATTCGATCTTTTTCAAAACCTATACCGAGAAGGTGTGGGGCATGCCGTGCGACGAGATGTCGGCCGACTGGGCTGCGCAACGCATCAAGGGGCTTTCGCTCGGCGGCGCGGTGATCGACGGGCTGAAGCGCAGCCTCGGGCTCAACAAGAAGCCCAACGACGGCATGGCGACGAAGACCTTGCTCGAAACCTTCCGCTATCCGCGGCTCGGCCCCGGCATGATGTGGGATGCAGCGCGCGACAAGGTCGTCGCGGGCGGCAACCATGTGCTGATGGCGCATGGCTTCAAACAGTTGACGCAGGACCAGAAGACGGGCCGCTGGCGGATGACCGCGACCGCTCCCGACGGCGATGTCGTCATCGACGCGGCCCATGTGATTAGCTCTGCGCCGATGCGCGAGCTTGCCGCGCGGATCCATCCGCTGCCGGCGTGCGCGCTGAATGCCGCACCGAACCTCAAATATCGCGACTTTCTGACCGTCGCGCTCAAGATCCGGTCCGAAGACCTGTTCCCCGACAACTGGATCTATATCCATGACAGCAAGGTCAAGGTCGGCCGGGTGCAGAATTTCCGTAGCTGGTCGCCCGAAATGGTGCCCGATCCCGAACTCGCGTGCGTCGGGCTCGAATATTTCTGTTTCGAGGGCGACGGGCTCTGGACCGCGAGCGACGAGAAACTGATCGCGCTGGCGACGAAGGAAATGGAAATCCTGGGTCTGTGCGATCCCGAAGATGTCGTCGGCGGCGCCGTCGTACGGCAGGAAAAGGCCTATCCCGTCTATGACGACGAATATGCCGCGCATGTCGAGACGATGCGCAGCGAACTCGAGGCGCGCTATCCGACGCTACACATGGTCGGGCGCAACGGCATGCACCGTTACAACAACCAGGATCATGCGATGATGACCGCGATGCTGACGGTGCGCAACATCGTCGCGGGCGAAAAAATCTATGATATCTGGGGCGTCAACGAAGATGCCGAATATCATGAGAGCGGCACCGAGGGCGAGCAGGCGGCGCTGGCGTCGGTCCGCGAAGTGCCGACGCGCGTGGCGAAGGCCGCGTAAGGGCTCGCCGGGGGGATCGGCATGCTGCCTGTCACGAAATTGATCGCGTCGGTGCGGCGCGGCGAAATTCGCTGGCTGAATTATCTACTCGCGAGCGCGCTTGCGCTCGGCAGCGACGCGGGGCTGTTCCTGCTGCTGCTCGACGCAGGTATGTCGCCGGTGACGGCGTCGGCGACAGGCTATTGCGCCGGGATTCTCGTACACTGGATGGTGTCGAGCCGACTCGTCTTTGCCGACGGCGCCGCGGCGCGCGGCACCGGTGAGCGCCATCGCCAGAAATTGCTCTTCGTCGGGTCGGCGCTTGTCGGGCTCGCGGTGACCACCGCGATCGTCGGCGGGGGCAGCGCGCTCGGCCTCGATCCGCGACTCGCGAAACTCGCAGCGATCGCCGTCAGCTTTCAGACGACCTATTTGCTGCGCCGACATATCGTCTTCCGGACCGTCGCCGCATGAATGATGCGCCCGCGCTTGCCGCAGGCGGGCAGCCACCGGTTCGCGCCGCATCGTCGGGCGATATCGGCCTTAGTCCGTGGTTCACGCCGGTCCGTATCGCGCTGATCGTCTGGGGCTTGATGAGCCTCGTCGCGATCGGCGCGAAATGGCATGCGATCGGCGCGCTCGAACTGGCCGACACCGACGATGCGATGCGCATGGCGCAAGTCCGCGACCTGCTTGCCGGACAGGGCTGGTGGGACTTGTCGCAATATCGCGTCAATCCGGCGGGCGGCGGGGTGCTGATGCACTGGTCGCGCATCGTCGATGCCCCGCTGGCGGCCGGTATCCTGCTGCTGAAACCGCTGTTCGGGCAGACGATGGCCGAACGGATCGTCATGACCTTGTGGCCGCCGCTGCTCGGTGCGGCGCTCAGCGTCGCTTGCGTTCTCGGTTACCGGGGACTGTCCGACCGGCGAATCGCCTATGTCGCGCCGTTGTTCCTGATCATGTCGGCCTATATCGTCGCGCAATTCCGACCGCTCCGGGTCGATCATCACGGTTGGCAGATCTTTCTCGCGATGCTGGTCATGGCGCAGGCGCTGCGCCCGGCGACCTGGAAGGCGGGCGTGCTCGGCGGTATCTTCGCCGCGGCGTTGCTCGCGGTGTCGATCGAAGGGTTGCCGCTCGTCGCGCTGTTTGCGGGGCTGGCCGCGCTGCGCTGGGCGCTCGATGGACGCGCGGACGACCGCGCGCGGCTCTGCGGCTATATGGGCGCGCTCGCGGGCGGAGCCTTGCTGATTCAATTTGCGACGCGCGGTCCCCTCGGGCTTTCGGGCACATGGTGCGATTCGCTTTCGGCCCCCTATATGGCCGCCTTTGTCGCCGCGGCGGCAGTGACCTTTGCTGCCGCCGGGATAAACCCGGGCCGGGCATCGATCCGGTTCCTGCTGCTCGGCGCAGCGGGCGTATCGGCTGCGGGGGCGCTGCTATGGACCGAGCCGCAATGCGCGAACGGACCCTTCGCCACGCTCGATCCGATCGTCGTGAAATATTGGTATCGCCATGTCCTCGAAGGGCAGCCGCTGTGGATGTCGGGGGCAAGCGATGCGATCCATGTGCTCATTCCCTCGCTGATCGGTCTCGTTGGGGCGATCCTTGCCTGGCGGAGCTGCACCCTCGCGGCCGACCGCAGAAACTGGGCGACGATCATCGTCGCGTTGGTTGGAACGGCGGCGCTGTCGTTGCTCGTCCTGCGCAGCGCGTCGACCGCGCACCTCTTCGCCTTGCCCGGTTGCGCCTGGCTTGGACTTCGCGCCTGGGCCTGGGCGCGAACGATAGCCTCGACCGTGCCGCGCATCCTTGCGTCGGTTGCCGCCGCGCTGACGCTGCCGCTGCTGGGCAGCATGGCCGTGGCAACGCTGCTCGGCCCGCTGATTCCGTCGATGAAGGCCGAAGCGATGGCGGCCGGGGAAGAGGCGGCGACGGTAAATCCCTATAAGGAAAATTGCCTCGATTCGGTCGCGCTTGCCGATCTGGACCGGCTGCCGGCGACCACCATCCTGACCCCGATCGACCTTGGCGCCCCGCTGATGTTCTGGACGCGTCACAGCTTCGTCGCGACGCCGCATCACCGCAACAAAGAAGCGATGGCCGACACGATCCGCATTTTCGCGGACGATCCGGCGAAGGCCGAGGCGCTGGCCCGCAAGCAACAGGCGACGCTGATCGTCTATTGCCGCACGGCGAATGACTTCGGCAAATATCGGGACGCGCGCAAGGATGCGTTGGCGGCGCAGCTTTACGCCGGAACGCCGCCAGCATGGCTCGAACCCGTGCCAATTGCGTCGCGCGCGGGGCTGTCGGTGTGGCGGGTCAGGCCCGCGGCGAAGTGACCGCGCGGGGCTATGCGGGGCGGAAGCTCAGCGCTGCGCCGTTCATGCAATAGCGCTTGCCGGTGGGTTTCGGCCCGTCGTCGAACACATGGCCGAGATGGCCGCCGCAGCGCCGGCAATGCACTTCGGTGCGTGCATAGCCGAGTTCGCGGTCGGTCGCGGTGCCGATCGCCCCTTTGAGCGGCGCCCAGAAGCTGGGCCAGCCGGTGCCGCTGTCGAACTTGGTCTTGCTCGAATAGAGCGGCAGCGCGCAGCCGGCGCAGGCGAAAATTCCGGCCCGTTTTTCCTTGTCGAGCGGGCTGGTGAAGGCGCGTTCGGTAGCCGCCTCGCGCAGCACGCGATATTGAAGCGGCGACAGGCGTTTTTTCCATTCGGCGTCGGACAATTGCCAGCCGGCTTCGCCTGCCGGGCGCTTGCCAGGCCTTGCGAACAACATGGGCGCGGCGATCACCGCGCCGCCAAGCGCGAGACCGGAGAGAATGTGACGGCGGTCGATCATATCGGGACTCCTTGCCCGGAATACGCGCGCCGGTCGCGCCCGGTTACATCCCCCGTCAATATCGTTCGAGTTCGACCTGCATATGACGATAGCCATGGACGAAGCTGGCGTTGACGCGTTCGGGTTCCGACAGGACGTTCACGCGCAGGCGGCGCTTCTGCATTTCGGAAATTAGCGTCGTGAGCTGGAGTTCGGCGACACGCGCGCCGACGCAGCGATGGATGCCATAGCCGAAGGCCAGGTGGCGGCGTGCGTTTTCGCGGTCGACGATGATCCGGTCGCCATCGGGGAAAATCTCTTCGTCGCGGTTTGCCGAGGCGTACCACAGGGCGAGTTTGTCGCGCTTCTTGATCTGGTGACCGAATAATTCGGTATCTTCCATCGCGGTGCGGCGCATGTGCGCGAGCGGGGTCTGCCAGCGGATGATTTCGTGCATCGCGTTGACCGCGAGGTCGGGATCATGATTCGCCTCGAGCTTCGCGCGTTCTTCGGGGAAGCAATGGAGGCCATAGGCATAGGCCGACATCGAATTGCGCGTCGTATCGTTGCCGCCGACGATGAGCAGGATCAGGTTCCCCATGAACTCATGCTCGCTCATATGGTTCATCGCGTCGGACTGAAGCATGATCGAGATGAGGTCGTGCTTGCCGGGATTCTTCGCCTTATGATCCCAAAGCTCCTTGAACGCCGCACCCATTTCGAATGCCGTCGCGGTGCGCGCGTGGCGAAGCTCGGCGGTGTCGAAGGATTCGATGTCGCCGAGCGCATCGGACCAGCGGGTGAGGTTGTGGCGGTCGGCCCATGGGAAATCGAACAGGATCGCGAGCATGTCGGTCGTCAGCTCGATCGAGAGCTTTTCGACCCAATCGAAGGGCTGGCCGACGGGCAGCGTGTCGATCAGCGCCGCGGTGCGTGCGACGGTGTCGGCGCGCATACGCTCGATCTCCGACGGGCCGAAGGCGGGCGCGACGGTGCGGCGCTGTGCGGTGTGCTGCGGCGGATCCATCGCGATGAACATCGGCATCGGGATCTCACCCTCTTTCAGATATTCGACTCCGTCGCCGGCGACGGTGATCCCGCCATATTCCCACGATGAAGAGAAGATCTTCGGCAGCGCTTCGACATGCTGGATCGGCTTGTAGGTCGTCACCGACCAATAGGGGCCGAACTTCGAATCCTCGCAATAATAGATCGGCGATTCGGCGCGTAGCTGGCGCATCGGTTCCTGCCACTTGTCTTCGCGCCACATGTCGGCGCGGCTGACATCGAGCGGATGGGGGGCTTCGGATTCGACGCGGATCTGGGTGGCCATTGGCAGCTCCTCTGCGCGGCCGTCTGGCGCGGCCGATTCAGTTGCAGAATGCCACTATTTACAGCTTTGTCAACGAAGCAATCCCGCGGATCGGATCACCCGAATTTGGTGCGAGGCGAACGCGTCACACGGCCTTTCTTTTCTTCCAGAATTTCCAGCCGCTGCCACTGCTCAGCACGCCGGCGCGGAAGAGGCGGACCGAAAGCCAGATCACCAGTGCGACCCAGACGGCCTGCCAGCCGAGCGCCAGCAGATGGACCGTTTTCGAATCATCGGTTGCGGCGCGCGCCGCCATTGCGAGCGGCGAGGAGAAGGGGAAAATCTGGGCGAAATGGGCGAGGCCGCTTCCCGGCGCGCTCGCGGCGCCCGCCGAAAGGCTGAACATGCCGACCTGGAAGATGGTGATCGGTAGGCTGAGCATCTGGATTTCGCGCACCGAACCCGCCTGCGCCCCGACGCCGAGGAAGACCGCGCCGAGCAGGAGGAAGGACAGGATGAAATAGGCGAAACCGATGCCGAGGAAAAAGGTCCAGCCGGTCGCGGGCATCGAGGCGAGTGCGCTCGCCGCCTTGCCGGCCTTGCCCGCCGCAGCGATGGCGGCGGGATCGACCTGCGTCGCCGCGACCAGCCCGCCGCCCATCGCGATGACCATCCAGAAGGCGATGAACAGCACGGCGACACCGAGCATGCCGAGCAGCTTGCCAAGGAACACGCTTTCGAGCGGGACCGCGGCGGCGAGGATCTCGATGACCTTGTTGCCCTTTTCTTCGGCGAGTGAACTCACCGTCTGGCCCGCGAGGAGCAGGGTAAGGAGGAAGATGATGAACACCGCACCGAAGCCGAGAGATTGTTGCACCGCGATGCTGGTGCCACCG
Organism: Sphingopyxis sp. YR583; assembly: GCF_900108295.1. Taxonomy (NCBI): domain Bacteria; kingdom Pseudomonadati; phylum Pseudomonadota; class Alphaproteobacteria; order Sphingomonadales; family Sphingopyxidaceae; genus Sphingopyxis; species Sphingopyxis sp. YR583. Next base: position 1,738,611 of record NZ_FNWK01000001.1, read on the forward strand.
CTCGACAAGGCCTCGAAATCGGGGGTGATCGACGGGAGCGGGCCGGCGGCGCGGGCACGCTGCACATCGCCCGCCAGCAAGCCCAGATAGCGTCCCGAACTGCTGCCCTTTTCGCGTTCGACGATGCGCGGTGCCGTGAGCGGACCGCTCATCACGGCATAGGTGTCGCTGCCTTTTTCGCGCGCGATCGCGACGGGATCGGCGTTCGCCGGACCCGCGATCCGGATGTCGAGCGTCGCGGGCTCGCGCGCCATCGCGGCGCGGAGGCGCGTGTCGGCAGCGCGCAATGCCTCGATATCGGCGGGGTCGGCGACGACGACGATGCGGCCGGCACCGCGCGCACTGTCGGCGAGCTGCGACGCGCCAACACCGCCGGCGAGCCCCATCGCGACCATGAACAGGGGCGCAAGCAGAAAGAGGAGAAAGGTCGGGGTGGCGACGATCGCGAGAAAGTCGCGCCGCGCAACAACGAACATGCTGCGAAGGAAGGGGGTCATGCGCTGGCCTCCTCTACGGCGTCCTGGGCGGCGTCGGCGTCGAAGCCCGCATCGACCTGCCGGACGATATGAACAAAGGCATCGTGCAGCGCCGGGCGGCTGATCGACAGCCCGGTGACGCCATGACCGCTCGCGGTGATGCGCGCGAGCAATGGTTCGACATCGGCGTCGCCGATCGTGAAATGCCAGGCCTCGGCATGGCGCTCGGCGCCCGTGGGCAGATAGGCGGCGACCGCAGCCGGATCGTCTTGATCGCGCGGGGTATAGCGAACCTGCATCGGCAGCAGCGCGCGCGCTTCGTCGACGGTGCCTTCGAAACGGCGCGCCGAGCGGGCGATGATCGCGATCCGGTCGCAGAGCCGTTCGGCATGCGCCATGACATGCGTCGAGAAGAGAATCGTCGCCCCGCGTTCGCGCTCGCGTCGCACGAGCATTTCGAGCCGTTCCTGATTCACGGGATCGAGCCCCGAGAAAGGTTCGTCGAGGACGATGAGGTCGGGGGCGTGGACGATCGAGCCGATCAACTGGATCATCTGCGCCATGCCTTTCGACATCTTGCGGATTTTGGTGTCGACGACGCGTTCGAGCCCGAGTTCGGTCATGAAGCGTTCGGCGCGGCGACGGCCTTCGGCCCAGTCGAGCCCGCGCAGCGCGCCCATGAAGGCGATCGCCTCGCGCGCTTTCATGCCGGGATAAAGCCCGCGTTCCTCGGGGAGATATCCGATGCGGTTACGCACGCTTTGCGGTTTGTGGTCGCCGAGCAGCCGGCTCGTCCCCTCGTCGGGGTCGATGATGCCGAGCGTCATCCGCAGGCTTGTCGTCTTGCCCGCGCCATTGGGGCCAAGCACGCCATAGATGCTGCCGGTCGGCACCGCGAGGCTGACATGATCGACGGCCTTGTAATCGCCGAAATATTTGGTGAGGCCGTTCGCCTCGACACTGAAATCGTTCAAACCTGGTCCCCGATCATCCCCTCACCGGACTATGGCACGGCGAGACCGCTCGCGTATAGAGCGCCAATGGTTGCCGAAGCCTTGCCCTCTTTGGAAGAACGCCTCGAAGCGGTCGCGCGCGAACATGGATTCGCGGCGTTCGGGATCGCGCGCGCCGACGCGGCCCCGCAAACCGCCGCGCGGCTGAACCAGTGGCTGGCCGAGGGGCGCCACGGCGACATGATCTGGATGGAAAGCCGCGCCGAGCAGCGCGGATCGCCCAGGGGATTGTGGCCCGAGGTCCAGTCGGTGATCGCATTGGGTATGAGTTATGCCCCCGCGCTCGACCCGCTGGCGCTGGCGGAGCATCGGACACGCGGGCGCATTTCGGTTTATGCGCAGGGCGGCGACTATCATGACGTCGTGAAAAAAGCGCTGAAAGCCGTCGCACGCTGGCTGGTCGCCGAGGTTCGCGACGCCGAGGTGAAGGTGTTCGTCGACACCGCGCCGGTGATGGAAAAGCCGCTGTCGGCGGCCGCCGGCCTCGGCTGGCAGGGCAAACACACCAACCTCGTCAGCCGTGACCATGGCAGCTGGCTGTTCCTGGGGGCGATTTACACGACGCTGGAGCTTGCGCCTTCGACGCCGGGCCGCGACACGTGCGGCAGCTGTTCGGCGTGCCAGGACGCTTGCCCGACACAGGCGTTTCCTGCGCCCTATCGGCTCGATGCGCGGCGCTGTATCTCGTACCTGACGATCGAACATAATGGCCCGATCCCGGTCGCGCTGCGGCGCGGAATCGGCAACCGCATCTATGGTTGCGACGATTGCCTTGCGGCCTGCCCGTGGAACAAGTTCGCCGACACCGCGCACACGCATCGGGCCTTTCTGCCGCGCGCCGAGCTGGCCGCACCGTCGATCGCGGATCTGCTCGACCTCGACGACGCCGGGTTCCGGCAGGTGTTCGCGGGGTCGCCGATCAAGCGGATCGGACGGGGACGGATGGCGCGCAACGCCGCGATGGCGGCCGGAAACAGCGGCGACAGGCGGTTTGTTCCGGCATTGGAACGGCTGGCGAAGGACGAATCGCCGATGGTCGCCGACGCGGCCTTGTGGGCGCTCGCCGAATTGGCGTCGTGACGTCGCTCTAGCGTTGCAGAGATTGCGCGCAGCTGTTCACCTCGGCGTTGCGGCCGTCGGGGGTGCGCGCGTCGACGTGCGTCGCGACGGGATTGGCGCCCGCGCGCGGCGCATAGAAATAGATGTCGAGGATGCAGTTGGATCCCGCGAACTGCAGCTTGCGGCCCGCGCCTTCGGTGATGTCGAGCCGCGGTTTGCCGAACATCCGGCCGATCGCGTCGGCGCTGCTTCCGATCAGCGCGTTATTCTGGACCGGTTTCACCACGGTGGTCGGCGGCGGACCGCCCGTCGGGGGTGGCGGCGTCGCGCGCGGGATGGCGGGACCGGCGCAGGCGCCCAGCGTCAAGGCGAGTCCGGCGATGGCGGCCAGACGGCGGTTTTCTATCGTCAATTCGGATCCCCCTTGCCGAGATGCAGCATGTGGACCGCCATAGCGGCGCCGAGAATCGGCGCCAACAAATTGGCGACGGGAACCACGAAGCTTGCGGCGGACAGCAGGCCGAGCGACCAGCGCGCCGACCGGTCGAAGCGCGGATGACCGGGGTGGCGCGCGAGCACCATCGCCTCGAGATCGCGGCCAAGGAGCAGCGCATTGACGAGCAGCGCGAAGATCGGTGTGCCGATTCCGGTGACAAGCAGCAGGATATAGATAGGCAGGGCGAGCAGATTGCCGCCGATCAGCCGGCCGAGCGACGCGAGTGCGAGCGCGATATTCTGGCGCCAGCCGACATCGACGGCACGCCGGGCCGCAGCGGGATAATGGCGTCCCTCGACATCGGCGACGATCGCATCGGCGAACAGGCCGACGACGACGATCGCGACCGCGCGAAACAGCAGCCAACTGCCCGCGATGATGAGGAGGACGATCAATATGCCCGCCATGTCGAGCTGCGCCGCGTCCAGCCATTTCCAGTGCGCAAGCGACCAGCGCGAGCCGAAGAAGAGTGCGGCGCCCGAAACGGCGAGGAGGAGCAGGGTGAGCGCGAGGCTTTGCGCTAGCACGCGGAGCACGCGCGGCTGGGGCAGGTCTCTGAGCGCGAGCAGGAAAGCGTGAACGGCGCGGGCCATCGCTCGTGGATGAGCGGCGCGGAGCGCTGCGTCAAGCGCCCGCGCTTGCCTTGGCGCGCCGTCGCCCTTAAAGGCGCGCGCAGCTTTTCCCATACAGCACAGGATTTTTCATGGCTTCCACCGCCCGTTTCGACGTTGTCGCCATCGGCAATGCCATCGTCGATGTTCTCGCCCGCGCCGATGATGCGCTGATCGAGGCCGAAGGCCTGACCAAAGGCTCGATGCGGCTGATCGACGGCGAAGAGGCCGAACGTCTCTATGCGGCGATGGGCCCGGCGGTCGAGGTGTCGGGCGGGTCGGCGGCGAACACGCTCGCGGGCATGGCGGCGCTTGGCGAACGCTGTGCCTTCATCGGCCAGGTCGCAGACGACCAGCTCGGCCATGTCTTCACGCATGATCTGCGCGCGCTTGGCGTCGCGTATGAAACCCCGCCGCTGAAGGAAGGTGCGCCGACCGCGCGCTGCCTGATTCTCGTCACACCCGACGGGCAGCGCACGATGAACACCTTCCTCGGCGCGAGCCATCTTCTCGAACAGCGCATGATCGACGAGGCGTGGATCGCCGATAGCGAGATCCTCTATCTCGAGGGCTATTTGTGGGATCCCGAGCTGTCGCGTGCGGCGATGCGCCGCGCGATCGACGTATCGCGCGCGGCGGGTCGCAAGGTCGCTTTCACCTTATCCGATGCCTTCATCATCGACCGGCACGGCGCGGATTTCCGCAAGCTGATCACCGAGGGGCTGTTCGACATCCTGTTCGCGAATGAGGTCGAAATCTGCGCTCTTGCGGAGACCGAGGATTTCGAGGCGGCGGTTGCGAAGATTGCGCCGCAGGTGCCGTTGCTGATCGTCACGCGCGGCTCGGACGGCGCGATCGCGCTGCAGGGCGGGACGCGCACGGAGGTCGGTGCCGAGCCGATCGATACGGTCGTCGACACGACGGGCGCGGGCGACCTGTTCGCCGCCGGTTTCCTGTCAGGCTTGGCCGATGGGCGGCCGATCGGCGATTGCCTGACGATGGGCGCCGTATGTGCGCGCGAAATCATCGCGCAGGTTGGCCCGCGCGCGCAGGTCGACCTCAAGGCGAAGGTTGCCGAACGGCTGGGCTAGGAACTTTCGCCGGTCGCCGAGCGTCCTATGCCGCATCACAGGCATGGGAGTTTTCTTTATGGCCGACGAAATCCACACGACACGCGATCCCGACGGGACGACGCACACCACCACCGTCATCGACCGCGAACCGCGCCGCGGCGGCGGAATGGGCCTTGGCCTGATTTTCCTCGTCGCGATCCTGATCGCCGCCTTTTTCGCTTTCCAGTTTCTTTCGAATGAAAAGGCGGAGAGCGGGGCGATCGCCGAAGCGGCGCAGAAGGTCGGCGACGCTGCCGAAGATGTCGGCGATGCAGCGCAGAAGGCGGTCGACTGACGATCAGGCGGCGGGAGTGGCGGCCGGATCGGGGTGTTTCCGGAACAATTCGCGGTCCGCGGGCCCGAAACCGCGCGTCCAGATCAGCCAGCCATAGATGCCGAGGATGAAGGGCACGCCGATCAGCAGTTCGGCCCATTCGGGAAGCTGCGTCGCACCATAACCGAGGATCGTCGCGCCCGCGGTCGCCCAGACAAGCGCCCAGCGCAGGCTGTTGACCGGCGCGCCGAGAATACGCGCAAGCAGGCGCGCCTTGACCAGCGAGGCAAAACCGAGCGCGAGCATCAGCGCGAGGGCGACAGCGCCCGCATAGGTGATCGGCGGGAGCCCCATCGACTTCGCGATCAGGATCAGCGCAACGCTGAGCGCGGCCTGGAGCGCAAGCGTCGCGATGCTGATCAGCAGGTTGCGGTGGCGTGCGACATAAACGAGCGCCGCTTCGCTGACGACTGCGGTCGCCGCGACGACTTCGGCCGCAAGAAGGAAGGCGAGCGCGGCGGTGCCGCTGACGAATTCGGGGCCGACGAGACCCATCACCGCCTCGCCCGGGATGCCGAGCGCGAGCGCGACGCCGGCTTGCGCGGCGATGATCCAGAAGCCGACCTGGCTGACCTGCGCGGCGACGGCGGCGAGCCGGTTTTCGGCGAGGTTGCGCGTGATCACGGGGCCGAGGATCGGTTCGAAACTCGTCTTGAGCTTCTGCGGCAGCGAGGCGACCTGCTGCGCCATATAATAGATGCCGTAGATCGTCGGCGAGGTGAACTGGCCGAGGATGAACAGGTCGAGGCGGCGGGTGCCCCATTCGATCGCGTCGGCGGCGGCGAGCGGCGCGTTGCGCCGCGCAACTGCGATCAGGTGGGCGGGATGCGGTTGCCATCCCTGCGGGCTGCCATAGTGGCGCAGCATCGGGATCAGCGCGGTCAGGAAGGCGCCGAGCATCGCGGCGGCATAGGACAGCATCAGCCCGTCGCGCGCCGAAATAAACCAGAATCCCGCCGCAGCGGCGCTGATGACCCACGGCTCGACGACTGCACGCGCGCGCACGGTGGCGCCGACGTCGAATTTATAGGCGCAGGCGGCGAGCGCGATATCTGTCCCCGCGATCGCGAAGACGAGCAACGCCATCCAGCGATCGGCGCTGTCGATACCGCCCGACGGAAACATCAGCTGCGGAAAGATGCCGAGCAGCAGCGATCCGGCCGCCGAGGCGATGAAGGCGACGAACATGCCGTCCCACACAACGGTGCGTTGGTCGGCGCCCGGTGCGCTCAGTTGCTCGGCGAGGCCGCGTTTGAGACCGAGCGTCGCAAGCTGCGCGACGAGTTCGATAACGAGCACGGCGAAGGCGAAGCGCCCGACCGCCTCGGGTCCGTACCAGCGGCCCGCCACGTAAAGGAAGGGCAGGCGCGCGACGAGGCGAAGGATGAAGCCGAAGAAATTGGTGCGCCCGCCTTTGGCCAGCGCGGCGGTGTCCGCATCGCGCGAGGTCGAGTCGGGTGATCGGGGCGCGGCTGCGCTATCGGTGTGGCTCAAGCCTAGCGCCCCTTCTGCTTTACCCCGCCGCGCAGTTTAGCGCGGTCGGGGGAGGCAGGCAATTGTGCGAAGCAATTCATCGTCCTTCGGGTCGCAGCGGCCGGCTGAGCAGGGCCTGAATGGCGTCGCCGACGCGCGTTTCGCCGGAAACAAGGCGCGCGACGGTGTCGGTGATCGGCATGTCGATGCCATCGGCGCGCGCGGCTGCGGCGACGACGGGTGCGCTGAACGCTCCCTCGGCAACGGTACGGCGGTCGGCCATCAGCACCTCGGCGGCTTCACCGCGGCCGAGCCCCTGTCCGAGCGCGAAGTTGCGCGAATTCGACGATGTGCAGGTCAGCACAAGGTCACCGAGGCCTGCAAGCCCCGCAAGCGTTTCGGCCTGTGCGCCGCGCGCGAGGCCAAAACGCGTCATTTCGGCGAAGCCGCGGCTGATGAGCGCAGCGCGCGCGTTGAGCCCGAGTCCGGCGCCATCGACAATGCCGCAGGCGATCGCGAGGATGTTCTTCACCGCCCCGCCAATCTCGGCGCCGATCACATCGGTCGAAACATAGGGACGGAAATGCGGGCGCGCGAGCGCATGTGCGATATCGGTTGCGAGTTCGACATCGGCGGCGGCGAGGGTGATTGCTGTGGGGAGGCCGGCGGCGACTTCGTGCGCGAAGGTCGGGCCGGACAGCACGGCGTGCGGCCGCTGCGGCGTGAGGTCGCGCGCCATGTCGATCGGGAAGGCGAAGCTGCCTGCCTCCATGCCCTTGCTGCAAAAGATCAGCGGCGCGTTACCCGTCGGAAGGTCGGTCAGCACGGCGCGCAAGAAGGGCACGGGGACGACGACGAGCAGCGCGTCGAGATCGGCCATGTCGGCAAGATGGCCGGTTGCGGTGAGCGAGGGAGAAAGTGCCGCATCGGGAAGGAAAGCCCGGTTGCGGTGTCCGGTATTGATATCGGCGACGACATCCTCTTCGCGCGCCCATAGTCGCACAGGTGCACCGTCGGCGGCGAGGAGCTGTGCGAGCGCGGTTCCCCACGCGCCGCCGCCAATCACGCCGAAGTTGGCATATGACGTCATGCTTTCACTCCAGCTCCGCGCACGGCTTCGGCATCCGGATCGAGAGGCCAGCGCGGGCGCGCGGCGGTGTCGAGCGGGTCGGTGAGGCCTGCCGTGAAACGTTCGGCGCCCGCCCACGCGATCATCGCGCCATTGTCGGTGCAAAGCCACAGCGGCGGCGCCACGAAAGGCTTGTCGAAGCGTGCGGCGAGATCGGTCAGCGCGCCGCGAATCGCGCCGTTGGCGGCGACCCCGCCCGCGACGACGAAGGCGGTTGCGTCGGGACAGGCGGCAAGCGCGATCCGGCTCCGGTCGACGAGGCAATCGACGACGGCCTGCTGGAAGGAGGCGGCGAGATCGGGGATGGAGTGCGCACCCGATGCGGCGGCGCGCGCAACAGCGCTTTTGAGCCCGGCGAAGGAAAAATGCGGTTCGGCGCTGCCGACGAGCGGGCGCGGCAGCGGAACCGCATGCGGATCGCCATCCTTTGCCACGCGCTCGACAGCGGGGCCGCCCGGATAGCCGAGCCCGAGCAGCTTTGCGGTCTTGTCGAAGGCTTCGCCCGCAGCGTCGTCGATCGTCGTTGCGAGGCGGCGATAGTCGCCGACCCCGCGCACGAGCAGCAACTGGCAATGCCCGCCCGAGACGAGCAGCAACAGATAGGGAAATTCGAGACCCGGTTCGGCAAGGCGGGGGCTCAGTGCGTGGCCTTCGAGGTGATTGACCGCGATCAACGGCTTGTTTGCGGCGTGCGCGAGCGCCTTGCCGGTGACGAGCCCGACCATGACGCCGCCGATCAGCCCCGGCCCCGCGGTTGCGGCGATCGCGTCGACATCGGCGAGCGACACGCCGGCGTCGGCGAGCACGCCTTCGACGATCGGCGCGAGCCGGTCGACATGTGCGCGTGCCGCGATTTCGGGAACGACGCCGCCATAGGGGCTATGTTCGGCCTCCTGCCCCGCGACGCGGTACGCCAATATGCGCCGTTCGCTGTCGACGAGCGCTGCCGCGGTTTCGTCGCAGCTCGATTCAAGGCCGAGGATCAGGGTCATATTGTTGCGCGTTCCTTTACCCGCCCCTTTATCGGCAGGGCAAGCCGCGCTAGCAGCTTGCGCATGAATGGACTTCCCACCCCCGAAAACCCGCTGCGGATCGGCACAAGAGCCTCCCCGCTCGCGATGGCACAGGCGCATATGGCGATGGCGGCGCTGATTGCCAGCCATAGTATCGACATGGCGGCGCTTGAAATCGTGCCGATGACCGCGACGGGCGACAAGATTCAGGACCGCGCGCTGGCCGAGGTCGGCGGCAAGGCACTGTGGACGCGCGAACTCGACGCTGCGCTCGACGCCGGAGCGATCGATATCGCGGTCCATTCGCTTAAGGATGTCGAAACGCTGCGCGACGCGCGCTTTTTCCTGGGTGCGATGCTCGAACGCGCCGATCCGCGCGACCGGCTGGTCGTACGCGAGGGGATCGCGGCGGCGGCGATCGCCGACCTGCCGCACGGCGCGCGGCTCGGAACGAGCAGCCCGCGGCGTGCGGCGCAGGTGAAGCGGATCCGGCCCGACCTCGAAACCGTGCTGCTGCGCGGCAATGTCGCGACGCGGCTTGCGAAGATCGCGGCCGGCGATGCCGATGCGACGCTGCTTGCGGCGGCCGGGCTCGAACGGCTCGGGATGCACGACATCGGGACGGTGCAGGAGGCGAGCCTGCTGCTTCCCGCCGCGTCGCAAGGCGCGATCGGGATCGAATGCCGGGCCGACGATGCCGCGACGCGCGCATTGCTCGCCGCGGTCGATCATACGCCAACCCATCTTGCTGTCGCGGCCGAGCGCGAATTTCTGGCGGCACTCGGCGGCGATTGCCGGTCGCCCGTCGCGGCGCATGCGTCGTGGCAAGATGATGGCGCACTGCGCCTCGATGCCGAGATTTTTTCCGAAGACGGCGCCGATCACGCCGCAGGGCATGTCGTCGTCACCGATTCGGGAACGGTCCCGGCGCTGGCGCGCCGGCTGATCGAACAGGCGCCCGACAGCGTCCGGCGCCTGTTCGCGGCATGACCGCCTCCCCGCCGCTGATCGTGACGCGGCCCGAGCCGGGTAACGCGGCGACGGTCGAACGGGCGAGGGCGATGGGATTCGAAGCGTTTGCGATGCCGCTTTTCGACGCGCGGCCGGTCGACTGGACGCCGCCGCGAGCCGGCGATTACGATGCCTTGCTGCTGACCAGTGCCTTCGCTGCACGCTTGGCCGGGCAGGGGCTCGCCGAACTGGCATCGCTGCCTGTCCATGCCGTCGGTACAGCGACGGCGCGCGCGGCAGAGGCGGCGGGTCTGACGGTGGCCATGACCGGATCGGCGGGCGCGCAGCGACTTCTTGACGACATGACGTCGGCAAATATCCGAAATATATTATGGCTTTGCGGCCAGGACCGGTCCGAATTCAGCGCGCTGGACGTCGCGGTCGTGCCGCTGCCCTGCTATGCCGTCGATCCGGTTCCTCCGCCCGCCGGATGGACCGAGCTGACGGCCGCGCCTGCCATCCTGCTTGCGCATTCGATGCGCGCGGCGCGGCGCATATCCGATCTTGTCGGTATGAGGCGCGATCATCTGTCGCTGGTCGCGATCAGCCCCGCGGTCGCGGCGGCGGCGGGTACAGGCTGGCGCGACCTTGCCATTGCGGAACAGCCGGACGATGTCGCAATATTGGCACAGGCGCGCGCTTTGTGGCACAAAGGTACGAAATAGGGTCGTTCGAAAGAGAAACATGGCAATCGACAGCATCGACACGTCGTCGTCGGCGGACGAGGCGATCCCTGCACGGGGACTATCGTTTCGCGCTATCGCCATCGGTGCCTTCCTGCTGCTCCTGATCGGTATCGGCGGCGGCGGGTGGGCTGTGAATCGCTGGCTGACGGGCGACAATCTGCCGCCTCCGGCAAAAATGATCGGCGCGCCCGCCGGCACCGCCAGTCCGCCCGCGGTCAAAAGCGGGGGGGCAGCCGCGCTGCCGATGGTGTCGCCGGTCGACGGGGCCGATGCGCTGGCGACGCGCGTCGCCGAACTCGAACAGCGGCTGTCGCGGATCACGCTCGAGGCCGAATCGGCGTCGGGCAATGCCTCGCGCGCCGAGGGGCTGCTCGTGGCCTTTGCCGTGCGCCGTGCGCTCGATCGCGGGCTGTCGCTCGGCTATCTCGATGCGCAGCTTCGTCTGCGTTTCGGCGACGACCAACCCAATGCGGTCAAGACGATCATCGAAACGTCGCGCGAACCGGTGACACTCGAACAGCTTCGCGCCGAACTCGATGCGATGGCGCCGCAGCTCGTCGGGCGCGGCGGCGACGATAATGGCAGCCTGTGGACCGGGCTGCGCCGCGAACTGGGCGAGCTGTTCGTCGTGCGCGCTGCGGGAACGCAGTCGCCGCGCGCGTCCGAACGGCTCGATCGCGCGCGGCGCTATCTGACCGCAGGACAGGCCGACCTTGCGATCGCCGAGGTCGAGGCAATGCCCGGGTCGGACGTCGCGAGCGAATGGCTGATCGAGGCGCGGCGCTATCATGAGGCACGGCGCGCGCTTGACCTGATCGAGACGGCGGCGATATTGGAGCCGCGTGACAGCCCCGCTGCCGCGATGGCCCGCAAAACGGCCGAACCGACCCCATAGCGTGCGAGCCTCTCGAGGGGCTGCCCGCCCTTTAGAGAGAAAGCGCCCTTCCATGGCCCTCGCCGATCCGCAGCGCATCGAAGCGCTCGACCCGCTCGATCCCCTCCAGCTCGATGCGGAGCTGAGCGAAGAGGAGCGGATGGTCCGCGACACGGCGCGCTCCTATGCGACCGACGCCCTGCTGCCGCGCGTAACGTCGGCGTTTCTCGATGAGCGGTTCGACCGCGAGATCATGTCCGAAATGGGCGCGCTCGGCCTGCTCGGCGCGACGATCGACCCCGAATATGGCGGCGCGGGTCTGAATTATGTCAGCTACGGCCTGATCGCGCGCGAAGTCGAGCGCATCGATTCGGGCTATCGCTCGGCCTGCTCGGTGCAGAGCAGCCTCGTGATCCACCCGATCAACGCCTATGGCAGCGAGGAGCAGAAGCGCAAATATCTGCCCGGGCTGACCTCGGGCGAACTCGTCGGCTGTTTCGGCCTGACCGAGCCCGACGCGGGCAGCGACCCCGGCGGCATGCGCACCCGGGCCGAGAAAATCGAGGGCGGCTATCGCCTCAAGGGCGCGAAGATGTGGATCACCAATTCGCCGATCGCCGACGTCTTCGTCGTCTGGGCGAAGTCCGACGCGCATGACGGCGCGATCCGCGGTTTCGTGCTCGAAAAGGGCATGAAGGGCCTGTCGGCGCCCAAGATCGAGGGCAAGGTCTCGCTGCGCGCGTCGGTTACCGGCGAGATCGTCATGGATTCGGTCGAGGTCGGCGAAGATGCGCTGCTGCCGCATGTTTCGGGCCTGAAAGGTCCGTTCGGCTGTCTAAACCGCGCGCGTTACGGCATCGGCTGGGGCGCGATGGGCGCCGCCGAATTCTGCTATGAAGCGGCACGCAATTATACCGGCGAACGCAAGCAGTTCGGACGCCCGCTCGCGGCGAACCAGATCGTGCAATTGAAGCTCGCGAACATGCTCACCGAAATCGCGCTCGGCACGCAGGCGGCGCTGCGCGTCGGCCGGCTGATCGACGAGGGACGGCTCGTTCCCGACGCGATCAGCCTTCTGAAGCGCAACAATTGCGGCAAGGCGCTCGATATCGCGCGCGTCGCGCGCGATATGCACGGCGGCAACGGCATTTCGGCCGACTATCATGTAATCCGCCATGCGGTGAACCTCGAAACCGTGAACACTTATGAGGGCACGCACGACGTTCATGCACTGATCCTTGGCCGCGCGATCACGGGCATTTCGGCTTTTGCCTGAGCCTTTGGGCTTGAAACCTCTGCAGGGCATCCGCGTCATCGAACTGGCGCGGGTGCTCGCGGGCCCTTGGTGCGGGCAATTGCTTGCCGATCTCGGCGCCGAGGTGGTCAAGGTCGAACGACCCGGCGCTGGCGACGATACGCGCGAATGGGGACCGCCCTTCGTGACGGGACCGGACGGCGAAGCGCTCGGCGCGGCTTATTACCACAGCTGCAATCGCGGCAAGCGCAGCGTTGCGATCGATATTGCGTCGGCCGAAGGACAGGCAGACGTGCGTGCGCTGCTCGCCGATGCCGATGTAGTCATCGAAAATTACAAGGTCGGCGGGCTCGTCAAATATGGGCTCGACCCGGCGCGATTGCGCGCGGATTTTCCACAGCTCGTGGTCTGTTCGATCACAGGCTTCGGCCAGACCGGGCCCTATGCGCACCGCGCGGGCTATGATTATATCGTGCAGGCGATGAGCGGCTTCATGTCGCTGACCGGCGATCCCGACGGGCCACCGCAAAAGGCGGGAATTGCCTACGCCGATATCTTCACCGGCATGTATTCGGCGGTCGCGATCCTGGCTGCACTGCGACGTCGTGACGTCACGGGCGAGGGGGCGCATGTCGACATGGCATTGCTCGATAGCCAGGTCGCGGTGCTTGCCAACCAGGCGGCCAACTATCTGGCAAGCGGTATCGTGCCGAAACGGATGGGCAACGCACATGTCAATGTCGTTCCCTATCAGGTGTTTGCGACCGCCGACGGCCAACTGGTCATTGCGGTCGGAAACGACGGCCAATATCGGAAGCTGTGCGCCATATTGGGAGTGCCCGAATGGGCCGACGATGTGCGCTTTGCGAATAATGCGGCGCGGCTCGCAAACCGGGCCGAGCTGATCCCGCTGCTGGCGGCGAAGATCGCCACATGGGATGCGCAGCCGCTGTCGCTCGCGCTCGAGGCCGAGGGTGTGCCCGCAGGACCGATCAACGATCTGGCCCAGGTGTTCGCTGACCCGCAGGTTCAGGCGCGGGGTATGCGCTTCCGTCCCGAAGGTGCGTCGATCGACGGGGTTGCGAGCCCGATCGTCATCGACGGCGAGCGTATGGTCGCCGCCACCGGGGCGCCGCCGCTCGTCCCATAGAAAAAGGGGCGCCGAACGGACGCCCCTTTCCCCCTTTTTACATGCGCCGGCTCAGAATTTGACCGTGCCGGTAACGAAGACCTGCCGCGGATTGCCGTAGAATGCGGTGACCACGCCTTCCTGTCCCAGACCGGGCGTCACGTTGCCGGCCTGCGTCAGGATGGGCACGCCCGTCGTCGGGTTGACCGCGACGAACTGATAGCCCGAAGTCTTGTACTGCTTGTCCAATATATTCTTGGCATGCAGGCCGATCGAAAAGCCGTCGTCGCTCGACGACCAGACCAGATTCGCATCCCACAGGGCATAGCCCTTCTGATCGAGATAGGGGCTCGGGGTTTCGAACTGCGTGGTCTTGCTGCGATAGGACAGCGTGGTTGACGCGTTGATCGAGCCCGAGAAGCCCGGGAACTGCCCCGAGAGCGTGCCCGATGCGGTCCATTTGGGCGTGTTCTGGATGTCCCGGTAGTCGGCGACGTCGACGCCCAGATTGTTGATGAACTTCAGATATTTCCCATCGATATAGCCAAGCGTCCCCGCGAGGTTGATCGCCGATCCGTCCCCGGCAAAATCGCGTGCCAGCGTGGCGGAGCTTTCGACCTCGACCCCCTGCAAGCGCGCCTTCGAGGCGTTGGTCGTGATCCCGGCGAAGGTTTCGAACACGCCATCGCCATTATTGTCGACACCGACCGAACCGGGGATCTGCACATCCTTGTAATCGGCGCGGAAGCCCGTGACGGCAAGGCGCAGGCGGCCGTCAGCCAGCGATCCTTTGTACCCGATTTCATAGCTGTCGACCGTTTCCGGATCGAAGGTCAGGAAATTGAAGATCTCGTCATAGCTGCGCACGCCGTCGCGATTGGTATCCGGGGCGCCGGTGGAGTTGCCCCGCGGGTCGAAACCGCCGCCTTTGAAGCCGCTCGAATAGGATGCGTAGATCAGATGATCATCGGTCGGCTTGAATGCGATCGAGGCGCGCGGGGTGAATTTGGTGAACTTGCGCGAGCCCGCGAAATCGGAATCGGTGACCAGCGAAATCGGCGCATTGCCGCCCAGCTGGGGATCGGGCCCCAAAATCCGGCGCTGTTTCAGGATGCGGGCGTCGCGAACGTCGGACGTGTAGCGCCCGCCGACCGAGATCGAAAGCTGATCGGTGACGTCATAGGTGAAATCACCGAACGCCGACCATGTGTCGGTCTTGACCGTGCCGCCCGTGTAGGACGAGAATTGCGGGAAGCCGAGAAGGTTGCCGGTGGTATAAAGCAACACGTCGAAATTGGTGATCGCCGACGCATTGAGATAATAGAAGCCGACCAGACCGTTCAGCCTGTCGCTTTGATAGAGAATCTGGAATTCCTGGCTGAGCTGCTCATTCTTGTAGAGGCCGGGAACGTCGACATCGACAGCGGGAAGCGCGTCGAAATCGATCGGGCCGAAGCTCGTGTCCTTGCGCCAGGCGCTGATGCTACGCACCGTGACCGTGTCCGACAGGTCGGCCGAGACATTCATCGAGAGACCATAAGCCTCGATATCCTGCTTCGGCGTGACGAGGCCGCCTCGGGTGTCGTAGACATCGTCGAGTACGGGCGTTCCGGTCTGCAGGCTGCGGATCAGGCGGTGGCCGCCGCGCGGCTGCGACTTGTCCTTGGTATAGTCGCCCGAAATGCGGATCAGCACCGGTTCGCCATAGCCACCGAATTCGACGGTGCCCCGCCCTGCCCAGATATCCTTGTTATAATTGTCGAGTCCGGTCGTCAGATTCTTGCCGAACCCGCCGCGTGACAGCCGCGCAACCGACCCGCCGACGCGGAGGAGGTCGCCAATCGGCGCACTGGCGGTGATGACACCCTCTGCCTGGTCATAGGTGCCATAGGTCGCGCGCAGCTTCAGCGAAAAATCCTGCGGCAGCGTCTTGGTGACATATTTGACCGCGCCGCCGATGGTGTTGCGACCGTAAAGCGTGCCTTGCGGACCACGCAAAATCTCGATCCGTTCCACATCGTAAATGTCGAGCACGGCGGCCTGCGGGCGGTTGAGATAGACATCGTCGAGATAGATGCCGACGCCGGCCTCAAATCCGCCGACCGGATCCTGCTGCCCGACGCCGCGGATGAACGCGGTCAGCGTCGAATTGGTCGCGCGCGAGTTTTCCAGCGTGACGTTGGGCGTCGTGTCGGAAATGGCGGTGATGTCGGACGCGCCCGATTGCTCCAGCGCCGCACCCGAATAAGCGGTAACCGCAATCGGCACGTCGAGCAGCGATTCTTCGCGGCGGCGAGCGGTGACGACGATGTCTCCGTCGCTGGAGTCGGTCGTGCCCGCTTCCTGCGCGAAAGCGGCGGGGACGAAGGCGATCATCGGAAGCGCGCTGGTGGCAAGGACGGCACGGCGCAGCGGGCGGGCGAAAGGACGCATATGACTCTCCCATGTGGCGGGTGACCCCTCGCCACCCTGTTCTGGTTTTCTTGGGCCGGTGCTTGCCAAGCCGCGTCGCATCCAATAATGAAACATGAACCAAGTTTCAACTTGGAATGTGCAGCCGTCGTTTTTTGCTTGCCAGTGGTGCGAAAAAGCCACGATGCAGGATTGGGGCAGCGACGGAGGGGAGACGAGGACCGTTATGGATCAACCGCCAGCCGCGACAGCAAGGGTCGATAGCGAAGCGCGCGACAAGACGCCGCGCACCGAGCGCGGGCGACGCACGCTGCGCAAGCTGCTCGACGCGGCGGCGATCGAATTCGGCGAACGCGGCTTTCACGAGGCATCGATCAGCGCGATCACGCGCCGCGCGGGGACGGCGCTCGGCAGCTTCTACACCTATTTCGATTCGAAAGAGGAAATCTTCCAGGCGCTCGTTCGCTATATGAGCGAGCAGCTCCGCGATCATGTCACGCCGCTGGTTCAGGCGGCACCCGACGAGATCAGCGCCGAACGCATCGGGCTCGAATCCTATTTGGGCTTCGTGCGCGAGCATAAGGAGATTTACCGCATCATCGATGAGGCGGAATTCGTCGATTATGAAAGCTATCGCCGTCATTATGAAACCACCGTCGCGCGCGTGCGTCAGCGGCTGGAGAATGGCGCGGCGCGGGGCGAAATCCGCGATGACGTCAGCGAAATCCACGCATGGGCGATCGGTGGGATGAACGTGTTCCTGGGAATGCGCTATGGCCTGTGGGATACCGAGAGCGATATTTCGGAGATTGCGCGGATCGCGAACGACCTGCTCGCCAACGGGTTGAAAAAGCCGGATTAGCTACGCGAAATCAGGAAGATCGCATGTTCGGCGCGCCAGCTCGCCGCGGCGTCGCTCGTCGGCCGGTCGCCCGACAGGTGCCAGACGCGTTCGACCCCGATGCCCTTGGCGCGGACGAGATCGCGGAAATCGCTCACCGTGACATGGTGGATGTTCGGGGTTTCGTACCAGGCGATCGGGATCGACCGCGTGACCGGCATGCGCCCGCCCCACAATAACGCGAGCCGCACGCGCCAATGCGCGAAATTGGGGAAGCTGACGAAGGCGCGCGGCGCGATGCGCAGCAATTCGTCGACGATGCGGTCGGGGCGCTCGGTCGTCTGCAGCGTCTGCGACAGGATCGCATAGTCGAAGGCGTCATCGGGATAGTCGGCAAGGTCGCGGTTCGCGTCGCCCTGTACCACCGACTGGCCGCGCGCGATCGCCGCCGTGACGTTGGCCGGATCGATTTCCAGCCCGCGCGCGTCGACTCCCTTGTTGCGCAGCGCAACCATCAGCTCGCCGTCGCCGCAACCGACGTCGAGAACGCGTGACGTCGCGGGAACGGCGTCGGCGATGATCGCAAGGTCGGGACGCAGCGCCATCAGAAACCCGATCCCAAAGCGCCCGCGACGAGGCGGTCGAGCGCGGGGACGTCGAGGAGGAAGCTGTCGTGGCCGAAGGGCGCCGACAGCTCGACGAAGCTGGCCGCGGCGCCGACACTCTGCAACGCCTGCACGACGCGGCGCGATTCGGAGGTCGGATAGAGCCAGTCGGTGTCGAAGCTGACGAGCGTGAAGCGTACATCTTTCGCGGCGGCGAACGCGCCGGCAAGCCGCCCGTCGTGCGGGTCGGCGAGGTCGAAATAGTCCATCGCGCGGGTGATATAGAGATAGGCGTTGGCGTCGAAACGGTCGGTGAAGGCGAGCCCCTGATGCCGGAGATAGGATTCGACCTGGAAATCGGCATCGAAACCGAAGCTCTTGATATCGCGCGCCTGCAGGCGGCGGCCAAATTTCTCGGTCAGCCCTTCTTCGGAGAGATAGGTGATGTGCGCCGCCATGCGCGCGACCGCGAGGCCCTTGGTCGGCGCGCGTGCGCTGCCGTAATATTGACCGTCTTGCCAGTCGGGGTCGGCCATGATCGCCTGCCGACCGACCTCGTGGAACGCGATATTCTGCGCCGAATGGCGTGCCGCGCTCGCGATGACGAGCGCCGAGGCGAGGCGATGGGGATAGGCCGCGGCCCAGGCGAGCGTCTGCATGCCGCCCATTGAACCGCCGACGACGGCATGAAGTCGTGCGATCCCGAGATGGTCGAGCAGTATCGCCTGCGCGCGCACCATGTCGGTGATTGTGATGACGGGGAAGGCCATGCCGAGCGGCGCGCCGGTTGTCGCGTCGGGCGACGCGGGGCCGCTCGTCCCCATGCAGCTGCCGAGCACATTGGCGCAGATGACGTGGAAACGGTCGGTGTCGATCGGCTTGCCGGGGCCGACCATGCGCGCCCACCAGCCGGGCTTGCCGGTCGCCGGATGGTCGCTCGCGACATATTGGTCGCCGGTCAGCGCGTGGCAGATCAGCACCGCGTTCGATTTGTCGGCGTTGAGCGCGCCATAGCTTTGGTAGGCGATCGTCACCGACGGCAAGACCTGCCCGCTGTCGAGAGGCAGCGGCGCGGCGATCGTCACGCTGTGATGCCGGATATCGTGGAGAAGGCTCGCCATGGTTCGCGCGGGCTAAGCGTGCGCGCGCACCCTGTCAACGTGCTGGACTTGGGCCGCGCAGCCGTTAAACGGCGCGGCATGACCGATCACACCGCCACTCTCACCCCGAAGCCGTGGATCAGCGGCATCGCTCCTTATGTTCCGGGCAAGTCGGCAGGCGCCGACGGCCGCCCGCTGATCAAGCTCAGCGCGAACGAAAATCCGCTCGGGACGGGGAAGAAAGCGCGTGCGGCCTTCGCAGCGGCGCAGGCGACACCCGATGCGCTGTCGCGCTATCCCGATCCGGGCTCCGCCGTGCTGCGCGAGACGATCGCGGCAAAGTTCGGGCTCGATCCGGCGCGGATCATTTGCGGCAATGGTTCGGACGAATTGCTGCACCTCGCGGCGGGCACCTATGCCGGCGCGGGCGATGAGATCCTCTATGTGCGCTACGGCTTCGCGGTCTACGAAATCGCGGCGCGCCGGGTCGGTGCCGTGCCGATCGAGGCCGATGACAAGGATTATGCGACCGATGTCGACGCGCTGCTCGCGGCAGTGACCGACAAGACGCGTGTCGTCTATCTCGCCAATCCGAACAACCCGACGGGCACGCTCGCGACGCGCGAAGAGGTTGCCCGCCTCTATGCCGGGCTGCCGAAGAATGTCCTGTTCGTGATCGACCAGGCCTATAGCGAATATCTCTCGGACGCCGAGGATGACGGTGGGCTCGAGCTCGCAAAGACGCAGCCGAATGTGTTCATCACGCGTACCTTCTCGAAGATCCACGGGCTCGCCGCCGAACGCATCGGTTGGGGTTATGCCGCTGCCGAGGTGATTTCGGCGCTGCACCGCATCCGCCTGCCGTTCAACGTCACGCGCGCCGGACAGGCGGCGGCGGTTGCGGCGCTCGGCGACGAGGAATTCGTGACGCACAGCCGCGAACATAATGCCGAATGGCGCGCGTGGCTGTCCGGCGAGCTTGAAAGCCTCGGCAACCATGGCCTGCACGTCGTACCGTCGGCGTGCAACTTCCTGCTCGTGCTGTTCGAGGGCGATGTGAGCGCCGAGACCGTCTACAACCGGCTGATGGATGCGGGCTATATCGTTCGCTGGCTGCCGGGGCAGGGATTGCCGAACGCGCTGCGCATGACGATCGGCACCGAAGACGAAACGCGCGGGCTCGCGGCGGCGATCCGCGCCGCGCTGAACGGCTGATGACGATAAGGCGCGTCGCGATCGTCGGACTGGGCCTGATCGGCTCGTCGGTCGCGCGCGCGGTCAGCGAGCGGCTGCCGGATGTAGGCGTCATCGGTCACGACGCCAGCGACGAGGTGCGCCAGATCGCCCGCAAACTTGGACTTTGCGACGCGATCATCGACGATCCGGCCGCAGCGGTGGCGGACGCCGACCTTGTGATCCTCGCGGTGCCCGTCGGACGCATGGCCGATGCGGCCGCCGCGATCGCGCCGGGGCTGAAGGCCGATGCGATCATCTCGGATGTCGGTTCATCGAAGGCCGGGGTGGCCGAGGCGCTCGCCAGGGCGTTGCCCGATCATGTCATCATTCCCGCGCATCCGGTGGCAGGGACCGAAAATAGCGGCCCTGCTGCGGGTTTCGCATCGCTGTTCGACGGCCGCTGGTGCATCGTGACGCCGGACGCGGGGGCATCCGACGACGCCGTGACGGCGGTGACGTCCTTCTGGCAGGCGCTCGGCGCAAAGGTCGAGATGATGGATGCCGCGCATCATGACATGGTGCTCGCGGTAACCAGCCATTTGCCGCACCTGATCGCCTATACTATCGTCGGGACCGCGAGCGAGCTCGAGGAAGTCACCGAAAGCGAAGTCATCAAATATTCGGCGGGCGGTTTTCGCGATTTCACGCGCATCGCGGCGAGCGACCCGGTGATGTGGCGCGACGTCTTCCTCGCCAACAAGGATGCGGTGCTAGCGACCTTGCAGCGCTTCAACGAGGATCTGACGGTACTCCAGCAGGCGATCCGCCGCGGCGACGCCGACAAGCTCGAGAACTGGTTCACGCGCACGCGCGCGATCCGGCGGTCGATCATCGAGCAGGGTCAGGATGATGCGGCGCCCGACTTCGGGCGGAAACACTGAAAGCCGACGCCGATCTTCGCGGGAATCAGGAGGCTTTATAGCCTTCCAGCAAGGCTTCGGGCGGGTTCAGCGCGTTGATTGCGCGCCACACGCGCTCCTCGGCTTCTTCGCGCGGCAGGCCCGCCGGGATCGTCTCGCCAACCTTGTAGGTGATCGTCCCCGACCATTTGACCCAGCGGCGCGGCGGATAGGCGATGCCGCTGTTCACCGCAACCGGGATGACGGGGACGCCGAGCAGGCGATAGATGCCGGCAAAACCCGAACGCAGCGGCGGCGCCTCGCCGTGCGGAATGCGCGTTCCCTCGGCGAACAGCACGAGCGGGCGATCCTTGGCGAGCGCGGCCTTGGCGGCGTTCAGCATCGCGCGCATTGCCTTGCCGCCGCCGTCGCGGTCGACCGGGATCAGGCCATAGAAATGCGCCGCCTGGCCCCAGACGGGGATGTTGAACAGCTGTTCCTTCGCAAAGACAGCCGGATGCTTGAAGAGCCCCGGCTGTTCGATCGTCTCGAACGCGCCCTCATGCTTGAAGACATAAAGCACCGGAATATCGGGCATTTCGCCCTCGACGACAATCTTCTGGCCCAGCACGAAGCGGCAGATCAGCCGGTGGAACTGCGCCCAGATGCGGACGAACCAGATCGTCGCCTTGTGCGAGATGGGTAGCGAGATCACGGCGCCGATCGAACTGAAGCTGCTCATCAGGACGAAGAGCAGCCAAAAGAGGATCGAGCGGAAAAGGGCGACAGTGTAGCGCATCGGCGCAGGTCTTAGAGGCCGAGAAGCCCGCCCGCCAGCCCCGCGAGATATTTATGATATTCGCGAAACAAAGTCGCGAAGTTGGGCTGGCTGCGCACCGCATCGGGCAGGATGGTGACCTTGTCGCCGACCGCGCGGCCGATTTCATATTCGGCGCGGCGCATGTGCCAGTCGGTGGTGATCAGCCGGATACTCTTATATTTGCGGCGTTCCACCCAGGTTGCGACCTCGGTCGCATTCGAGCGCGTATCTTCGGCCTCGAACCCCAGCGCGATGCAGCAATCGAAGAGCGAGACCGGGCGCTTATATTCGGCGGCGAGTTCGCGCGGTTTCACTTCGCGCGCGACGCCGCTGATGAGGAGGCGTTTGGCATCGCCCGCCTCGAGCCGTTCGAGCGCGCGGTCGATGCGTCCGGGGCCGCCGGTGAGCACGACGATCGCGTCGGTCTTTTGCGCGTCGGCGGGCAGCGGCAACAGCAGCGCGAACCATGCGAAGCCGAGCACCCAGGCAAGGAACAACAGCGAAATCAGGCGCTTGATCATAATATCTTCTTGAGCGCGGCGAGCAGGGTCTGCCGCGCCGTGAGAGCGGCTAGCGCGATAGCCAATAGCGGCAGCGCCAGCAAGAGCGCCCAGCCTGCAGGCCCGAGCGATGCGGTCGCGGCGAGGCCCGATGTGATCCCCGACCATTGCCAGCCAATGAGCAGCAGGATCGCTGCGGCAACGGCGGTGCCGAGCGCGATGCCATAGGCGGTGTCGATCGCGATGCGGCGCTGGAACAGCCGCGTGATCTGACGGTCGGTGGCGCCGATCATGTGGAGCATCTCGATCGTCGGGAAATGAGTGGCGAGCGCGGCGCGGGCGGTCATGATCACCACCGCGGCGCTGGCGAGCGTCATCAGCACGACGAGGCCCCCGGCGATCCACGCCAGCGAGCGGATCAGCCGCGCGACCGGGCCGAGCCATTCGGCGTGCGGAATAATCCGCGCGCCCGGCGCCTCGCGCGCGACCAGTGCCTGCAACTGACGCATATGGCCGGTGCGATCTTCGCCGACGAAATCGATGTCGACGAGCGCGGGCAGGGGCAGCGATTTCAGGACCGGATCGTCGCCCTCTGCGCTGCCGAACCATTGGCCGAGCGTCGCCTGCAATTCTTCCTGCTCAACCGAGCGCGCCGAAAGGACAAAGGGTTGCGCGGCGGCGGCACGGCGGAGCGCCGCGGCCTGCTCGGCGCGCGTCACGGGATTGGCGGTGACGATCTGCACCGTCACGCGTCCCGCGATCGCGGCGCCGATCGCATTCGCCGACCGGGCGAGTCCTACCCCGGCGGCGGCGGCGAGCAAGGTCAGCATCATCAATATCGCGATCACCCATGGGGTCGGTCCCGACAGGCGGCGGTCGGGGAGCAGGCGGCGATGCTGGACGGGAACGCGCGGGATGATCATCGATCAGGTCCGGTTCGCCGGCGGATAGCGTAATGCCCCGGTGGGATCGGAAAGCCGGCCCCTTTCGAGCCGCATCATCTGGGCATTTTCGATGCGGCTGATCAGGTGGATATCGTGGGTCGCGACGACGACGGTGGTGCCGAGGCGGTTCAATGCCTCGAACAGGCCAAGCAGGCGCATCGCCATGTCGGGGTCGACGTTACCCGTCGGCTCGTCGGCGACGAGCAGTTGCGGGCGGGCGATCACCGCACGCGCGATCGCGACGCGTTGCTGCTCGCCGCCCGACAGCGTCGCGGGACGGGCATCGGCGCGGTCGCCAAGGCCAATCCAGCTCAGCATTTCGCCGACCGGGCCCGACAAATCCTCTTCGCTGACCCCCGCAATCCGCAGCGGCAGCGCAATATTGTCGCGTGCGCTGAGGTGGGGGATCAGCCGGAAGTCCTGGAACACCACGCCGATACGGCGGCGAAATCCGGGCAGGCGGTGGCGCGGCATCGCGACCAGATCCTCACCGAACAGGCGGACGATGCCGCGGCTCGGGCGCTGCGCGAGATAGAGCATCTTGAGCAGCGACGTTTTGCCCGCACCCGATGCGCCGGTGAGGAAATAGAAACTGCCCGGTTGAAGATTGAAGCTGATATCGCTCAATATTTCGGCGTCGGGGCCATAGCGAAGGCCAACCCCGTCGAATTCGACCATGGCCCCCCCGGGCCGCGCCGGAGCGGCGTCCGTCATGGCGTCACCGGCCCGCTGTTTCGCGCCGGCGTGGGGTCAAGGAACAGGGGCGCTGGTCCGCTCATCCGGCAGCATCTCGCACGGCTATCCACAGAGGACAAGTGCTGTAGCCGACTCAAACGGCACGCGGCGCTTGCAACGCGCGAATCGCCGTGTTTAGAGGAAGCCCATGATCCTTGCATGTCCGTCCTG
Source organism: Sphingopyxis sp. YR583 (assembly GCF_900108295.1). Classification (NCBI taxonomy): domain Bacteria; kingdom Pseudomonadati; phylum Pseudomonadota; class Alphaproteobacteria; order Sphingomonadales; family Sphingopyxidaceae; genus Sphingopyxis; species Sphingopyxis sp. YR583. Next base: position 1,762,485 of record NZ_FNWK01000001.1, read on the forward strand.
TCACACACGCTATGTCGTTCCCGATACGGCGATCGGACCCACAGGCCGCACCGTGCGCTGCGCCAATTGCCGCCATAGCTGGTTTCAGGAGCCGGCCGCCGCGCCGGTAGAAGCCGCGACGGCCCCAGTCGCGCCTCCGCCCGCGCCCTCGGTCGAGTCCGCTTCACAACCGGCTCCGGCGCCCGCGTCGACGCCGGCCCCCCAAGCACCGCCGGTCCCGGCCGCCACCTATTCGGATTTCTCCGAACCCGGCCCGGTTTCGGCACCCTCGGGCTTTGCTGCCGAGCCGGCGCGCCGCGGCACGCCGCCGGTCGACGATGCCCCGCTGCCGTTCCGTCGGCCGCGGCGCAACCCCGCAAAGCGTTGGACGATCGTCGCCGCCAGCGCCGCCGCGCTGATGCTCGCCGCGACCGGGGGACTCATGTATTTCGGCCTGCCGGCCTGGGCGCAGGGGCTGGGCCTGCCGGGCGGCGCCGACGAGCCCGACCTGGTGATCGAACTGCCGCCGAACCAGGATCACCGCGAACTTGCCGACGGCACGATCTATTTCGCCGCGTCGGGGGTGATCATCAACCCCACCGACCGCGAACAGCGCGTGCCGCCGATCCTTGCCGAGCTGCGCGATGCGCAGGGAACGATCGTCTATAGCTGGACGATCAAGCCGCCGGTGCGGATGCTGCCGCCGAACGAGAAGGTCAATTTCAGCGAGGCGAAGCTCGATATTCCGCGCCGCGCGACGCAGCTTACGGTCAGTTGGGCGCTACCGAAAAGCTGACATCGAAAATGCTTTCGGTGACGTCGTGGCGTCACAGGCTCATCGCCGCAGCAAGTGATAACAGAAAGCTTGTCAGCGTCGCGACGATGATGGGCGCAAAGCTGCGCCATCCCTGATCGAGCAAAAGGTGCAGCCGCGCTTTCATCGCGGTCGCGACGATCGCGAGCAGCAATAGCGCCTGCGCTCCCGTTGCGGCGCCGTCCTGAACGGGCTTCGGGATCGCTATCAGCGAGTTGAGTGCGGCGATGGCCAGAAAACCGAGGATGAACCAGGGGAGGCGCAGCGGAATCCGCCCCGTCTCTCCTTCGCCAGCGCGGCCAAGCCAGAATGCTACAAGCATCAGCATCGGCGCAAGCAGGGCGACGCGGGTCAGCTTGACGATCGTCGCGACCTCGCCCGCGGCCGGCGAAAAGGAAAAGCCGCCGCCGATCGCCTGCGCGACGTCGTGGATCGAGGCGCCGATCAGAAATCCCGCCTGCGCGTCGGTCAACCCCAGCTCGGCCGCGAGAACCGGATAGAGCGTCATCGCAAACGCGCTCGCGACGGTGATACCGACGAGCGTCAGCGTGAATCGCGCCTGGTCGACGCGTCGGTCGCCGATCAGCGAATAAAGCGCGAGCGCAGCGGAGGCGCCGCAGATCGCCGTCGCCCCGCCGGCGAGCAGCGCCGCATGCCGGTCCTGCGCGAACAGCCGCGCACTCGCCACGGTAATCAGGATGACTGCCAACATGATGAGGACCAGCAGGGCGAAGGGCCACGGCCCGAGTTCAACCAGCTGTTCGGCGGTGATCCGCGCGCCGACGAGGACGATCCCGATACGTAGCGCGGTCTGCGACATCAGGTCGAGCCCGGCGTGGGTGCGCTTGTCTTGCGAAAGGAAACTCATCGCGAGGCCGATCAGCAGCCCCATCAGCACCAGCGGTGCGGCATAATGGTCGGCCAGCCACGCGGCGGCGAGCGCGGCGGTCGCGGTGACGAGAATGCCGGGCAGAAAGTCGCGCCAGCGCCGCTTGGCGGGCGGGTGCGCCTCAAGCTGCATCTCGCCATAAAGATCGGCGGCCATCGGCCAACCCTGTTCGGATGATTTCACGCAGGATGCTTTCTGCCCATGCGCCGCGCTTCGCACATCGGCGCGCCATGGTCGATAGGCCATTGCTGGCAGCGCGCGGGCTTGCTAGAGGCCGCGCTCTACCGGCACCCGTAGCTCAGCTGGATAGAGCGCTGCCCTCCGAAGGCAGAGGCCAGGGGTTCGAATCCCTTCGGGTGCGCCATTTTCCTACCGCGCAAAAATGCCGGGTAATCTCGCGAAATATTTTCGCGAGCGATTGGGGGCCGGATGTACGACCTGCTGGCTGGCCTGTCGGTGATCGAAGCATCGTCCTTTGTCGCCTCTCCGACCGCAGGGCTTTATTGTGCGCAAATGGGCGCCGAAGTGATCCGCGTCGACCAGATTGGCGGTGGCCCCGATTTCCGGCGCTGGCCCGTCACCGATGCCAATGATTCGCTCTATTGGGAAAATCTCAATCGCGCGAAGAAGTCGGTCGCCCTCGATCTTGGCCGGCCCGAGGGGCGCGAATTGTTGCAGGCGCTGGTGCGCGCGACCGGCCAGTTCGTCACCAATTTTCCGGTCGGGGGGTTCCTGTCGCACGAGGTGCTGGCCGAGGGGCGGCCCGACCTGATCACCGTGCGCGTGATGGGATGGGCCGACGGCTCGCCCGCGCTCGACTATACGGTGAACAACAGCGTCGGTTATCCGATGCTCACGGGCGCAGGCCCCGACCCGGTCAACCATGTCCTGCCGGCATGGGATCTGCTCACCGGCGCTTACGCGGCCTTCGCACTGCTCGCGGCGATCCAGCGGCGGACCATGACGGGCGAGGGTGGCGAGATACGGCTGCCGCTGTCCGACGTTGCGATCGGTACCGTCGCCAATCTCGGCGGCCTCGCCGAGGTGCTTTACGCGGGCGCAAACCGGCCGCGGCTTGGCAATGCTGTCTATGGCCTGTTCGGGCGCGATTTTGTGACCCGCGACGGCCGGCGGACGATGATCGTCGTCGTGACCCCGCGCCAATGGACGAATCTGGTCGCGGCACTTGGTCTTGGTGAGGCGATCGCAGCGATCGAGGCCACGCGCGGGGTTTCCTTCGCCAAGGACGACGGGCTCCGTTTCGTCCATCGCGATGCGCTCTATCCCCTGTTCGAGAGTGCGATCGCGGGGCGCGACCACGCCGACCTCGCTGCAGCGTTCGACGCCGGGGGCATCGTCCATTCGCCCTATCGCACGATGCACGATGCGGTACAGGATCCAGCACTCGTCGCCGACAATCCTATCTTCGGGCAAGCCGCCAATCCTAGCGGATTTGCCTATCCCGCCGCCGGCGCCTTTGCGACATTGCCGCAGCAGGAGCGCGGACCGCCTGCTTCTGCGCCGCGCAACGGACAGCATAGCGAGGAAATATTGAGCAATCGTCTGTCGCTTTCGAGCGGCGAACTCGCCCGCCTGATCGATGCCGGTATCGTCGGAATCGCCGACGGAGGAAAGCAATAGGATGAGCCGTCGTCGCGCGGTCATCATCAACCCCGATCAGGCCCGGGACGGCGAAGGAAAAGGAACAAGCTCCAATGACGCGCGCTACGCTTCATAACGCGCTGACGGCGGTACGCGCCTATCGCGGCGCGGCGCACGCGGCGCTGACCGCACGGTTGGCTGCAACCCCGATCGATGGTCAGCAGCGCGCGGCGCACGGCTTTGCATGGGTCGCGACGACGGTTGCGGCGCTGGATGCGACGATCGACTGGCTCGATGCGGGCAAAGAGGCGAATCCGCTCGACGCGAAGATCGCCACGCTTGCCTTTGCCGAGAGCATCGGACAGCTCGCCGGCGGTCTGCCGATGGGGCAGAATGAAATCTTCCGTCCCGCCGACCTTGGCGTCGGTGCGGCGGCGCGCGCACTTGCCGACGCCTGTGCCGATCTGCTCGACGCCGATCATGCCGCGACCCGCGCCGACGTCGCCGCCGCGCTCGCCGAAGGGCATTGGCCGAGCGAGACATTGCATGACGCCGACCTAGACGCGATCCGCGATCAATATCGCCGCTTCACCGACGCTGCGATCATCCCGCACGCGCACGGCTGGCATCTCGCCAACGATCTGATCCCCGACGCGACGGTGCAGGCCATGGCCGACCTTGGCACCTTCGGCGTCTGCATTCCCGAGGAGTTCGGCGGTCTTGGCCTCGGCAAGCTCGTCATGTGCATCGTCACCGAAGAGCTGTCGCGGGGGTGGATCGGCACCGGTTCGCTCGGCACGCGATCTGAAATCGCGGGCGAATTGATCGTGCTCGGCGGCACCGAGGCGCAGAAGGCCGAATGGCTCCCGAAAATCGCCAGCGGCGAGATTCTGCCGACCGCGGTGTTCACCGAACCCGACGTCGGCTCGGACCTTGGCTCGCTCCAGACGAAAGCGCGCCGCGAGGGACAACATTGGGTTATCGATGGCGCGAAGAACTGGATCACCCACGCAGCGCGCTCGGACCTGATGACATTGCTCGCGCGCACCGTCCCCGACGCAAAGGGCTATGCCGGACTGTCGATGCTGCTCGTGCCCAAGCCGCGTGGGAGCGAGGCCGAACCATTCCCCGCCGCGGGCATGAGCGGCAGCGAGATCGAGGTGCTCGGCTATCGCGGCATGCGGGAATATGCGTTGCAGTTCGACGGGATGACGGCGCATTCCGATGCGCTGCTCGGCGGCGAGGAGGGACAGGGCTTCAAGCAACTGATGCGAACCTTTGAGGGCGCACGCATCCAGACCGCGGCGCGCGCGGTCGGGGTGGCGCGCCGCGCGCTCGAACTCGGCCTCGATTATGCGCGCGGCCGCAAACAGTTCGGCAAGGCGATCATCCATTTCCCGCGCGTCGCCGACAAGCTCGCGATGAGCCTCGTCGATTTCGTGATGGCGCGCGAACTGAGCTATGCCGCCGCGCGCGCGAAGGATTCGGGCAAACGCTGCGATATCGAGGCGGGCATGGCGAAGCTGCTGGGCGCGCGGGCGGCGTGGGCGAATGCCGATGCGAGCCTGCAGATTCATGGCGGCAACGGCTATGCGCTCGAATATGAGATCAGCCGTGTGCTTTGCGACGCGCGTATCCTCAACATTTTCGAGGGGGCTGCCGAGATTCAGGCGCAGGTAATCGCGCGCGGGCTGGTCGAGGGCCGAAACTAGAGCCAGAGCAACGGCTGGCGCACCGGAAAATTGCGCACGACCTCCGCTGTCGTGGGATCGGGATCGAGGTGTTGCCAAAGCTTCAGCCAGTCGGCGCGTTTTTGTGCCATGGCGCCGAAGAGCAGGCTCGGCTGGCGCACCGGAAAGCCGTCCCAATATTCGATATCGGGCGGAAGCGGCCATTTGCTCTTGTCCGCGATAAACGGTGCCATCCATGCGATCGCGCCGCTGATCGAACGATCGTCGGAAGTCTGCCAGTCGATCAGCTCGCGGCCTCCGACGAGCCATGCTGTCGCCGCCAGCACGTCGAGATTGAAGAGTGAATAGGCATAGGGTTTGGTCCGCGCGAGTTCGAGCGGCTGGCGCCCGTCGCGTTCGATCTGGTTCGGGACGATGATCGTCTGCAGCCGGTGACGCGCTTCCTGAATCAGATCGTCGCGGCCGAGCAGTGCGGCGAACGACACCGTCTGGAGGAGCCAGCAGGTGCCATGATTGTTTTTTTCATCGCGTTCGGTGGTGCCGAAAGGAGAGGTGGTGAGCCAGTCCAGATATTCGGTGAACCAGCCCTCCACCCCCGCGCGGATCGCGGCATAGCCCGGCGCATCTTTGCGCGCGAACAAAGCTGCGGCGCGTGCGACCTCGACGATTTGCAGCGTGTCGATCACGCCGATCGCGCGGCCCGTGTTGACGCCGATGATCGCCTGCGCATGGTTGAGATTCGGGTTCATCCGCGTTTCCGGGTCGACGAACCAGCCACGAAGATGGCGCATCGTGGCGTCGGCGAACCGCGCTTCACCAGTTAGCTCCCAAAGCGCTGCGAGCGCCGGGACGGTGCGGCCGAAGGCGATCATCGCGTCGCGGTGACCGTCGAACTTGTCGGGGTTCGAACGGCCGTCGCGGCGCACATAGGCGCCGCCGGGATTCGCCGGATCGGGCCACCAATAATCGCCTTCGGAATAATAGTCCTGCGGCCCTGCGGGGCTGCGCGGCGCGGGAATAACGGCGATGGTGCGCGGCGCCGCAGCGAGCAGCGCGGCTGCCTGCGGCAGCAGGCGGCGGCGCTCGATCGCGCGAATGTCGGGCGTGTGAAATTGCGGGCGTGCCCATGCTGCCGGGGCGGCGAGCAAGGCGGCAAGGAGCAGCGAGCGGCGCGCAATCATGTCCTGTCCTTATCGGATGCGATGGCGCAGCAACAGGTCGCCGCTGATCGTGCGTGGATAGGCACTGGGGCCCCAGGCGTCGTCGGCGCGAACGAGCAACTCGTCGAGCATGTCGGCGGGCCAGCCCTGTTCCTTGTGAGGCCAGCTGGCCCCCCGGCCGCGATAGGCAGCGACATAATCGGTCGCCCCGCGCAGCGAACGCCCTTTTTCGACGGTGCGATAGAGGTCGATGCCAAGGCATGCCGCGCTGTCGGCAACTATATAGGCGGCATCGAGCGCATAGAGCGAATAATGGAAGCTGCGTGTGCGCGCCAGCTCTTTGGGCAGGGCGCCGGACGCGTCGACCTGCTGCGCGATCCGCGCTTTTGGAAAGGCGAGGGCGATCCTGCGCGCGATCTCCGGTTTGCGCGCGAATAATGCGAAGCGTGCAACCTGCGCATCGTACCACAGGCCGTGGTTGTTCGATGCCTTGCCCTCCGCCTTGCCGTTGGCGCTCTTCAGCATCCAGTCGAGATAGCGCGCGAACCAGCTTTCAAGCGCGCGGGTCTCGTCCGGCGTCAGCGCGCCCGACGGGGCGATCAGCCCTGCGGCGTCGATCACCCCGATGAAGCTGGCTCCATCGAGCACGCCCTCGGCGCGGCCATTCGAGACGCCCGGCACCGCCTGCGCAAAATTCATATGCGGGTTCATGGCGGTCCCCGGATCGAGGAACCATGTGCGGATCACGCGCGCCGCGCCCTCGGCATATTTGCGCTCGCCACTGTAATAGAAAGCGAGTGCGAGCGTGTCCGCGTCGCGCGCCATGCGGCTCAGCGCCGTGCGATCGAAACGATTGCTTTCGACGTCGGGGTTGGTGTCGCCGTCGCGGCGGACATAAGCGCCCTTGGGGTTTGCCGGGTTCGGCCACCAGTAACGCGCAAGGCTGACATAGTCGTGGCGGTCGCCCGAAACGGGGATGCTGCGCTTGTCCATCACCGAGGCGGATTTCGCCGCGAGTGCCTTGTCGGCGCGCCGGATCAGTTCGTCGTAAGCCGCTTTGATCGCCGGATCGTTCGGCAGCGCCGTCTTGATCGCTTCGAGATCGTCCGGGTGCAGCGAGAAGGTGCGGCGCCCATCGAACGATGCCGCATAGCCGTCGCTCGCCTGACAGGCGGGAGCCGGGGAAAAAGCCGCCGCCGCGGATGGAAAATACGCGGCGGCGGCCAGTATAGCCCAAGGGAGTCGGGCTAAAGTCGTTCGCTTCACAGGCGGACCCGGAAGCCGAAGAAATATTGCGGGCCGCTGCGCGATACCTCGGCGATGCTGTCGTATCCGCCCTTGTACATGATATCCTGCGTGTTCGTGACGTTGAGCGCCTGCAGCTTGAGCTGGACATTTTTGGTGATGTCGTACTGTGCCGACAGGTTGAGGTAGGTGCCGCCGCGGATCTCGCGATTGGTGCCGCCATTCGGCTTGTAATAACCCGAGCGGTAACGAAGGTTCGCGCGGAGCGAGAGGCCCCATTTTTCGAACCACACCGATCCGCTCGCGGTCCATTTCGACAGGCCGATGAGGTTCGCCGGATCGACATAGTCGGCGATCGGCGAGGTGTCGGGATATTCGAAATTGGCAAAGGCGCGGTTGACCGATCCCTGCACGCCGAAGCCATCGAGCGGGTCGGGCAGCCAGGTGAAGGCATGGCTCGCGGTCGCTTCGATGCCATACAGATGCCGCGTCTCGAGGTCGTTCGAGGGTGCGACGGGGTTGATCGTGAAGGTCTCGGTCACCGGTGTGCCGCCATCGCGGATCGTGGTGACGGTGATGTCCGACGGGATCGGTTCGGAGCGGCCGATCACCGTACCCTTTGCCCATTTATAATAGCCCGCGACCGAGATCAGCGTGTCCTGCGACGCGTAAAGTTCGAGGCTGGCGTCGAGGTTCCATGCGCGCAACGGCTTGAGGTTCGGGTTGCCGGTGGTCGCGTTGAAGATGATGTTGTCGACGCCCGTCGCCGACGTCGTCGGGTTGAGGTTCACCCCCGCGCCGAAGCTTTCGATCCCCGACCGCGCGATGGCGCGATAGGCGGCGAGGCGGAGTTTGACCTGCTGCGAGAGTTCGAAGGCGATATTCGCCGACGGCAGGAAATAATTATAGCTGCCCTTGGCTTTGTTGGTCTGGAGCTGGCCTGCCGGATCGACGCCGATCGAATAGGTGTCGCCGACGGTGTCGATCACGATGCGATAGGGCTGGCGAAAACCGATCGAGGTGATGTCGGTCTTGACCCAGCGCAGGCCGATATTGCCGCTGAACGGCACGCTGCCCGCATCCGACGCGAAATTGGCCATCGCATATGCGGCATAGATGCGCTCGGTGACGTCGATGTCGCTGGGGTCGCGGCCGTCGGCGGGATAGGGCAATGCGTCATCCGAACCGGCGAAAGTACGGAACAGGCAGTCGTTATCGAACGTCGCCCATTTGGTGACGTTCGTGCCCATGCCGCGCATGTAGCTGGTGGTGGTGAAGGGGACGCGGCAGTTCTGGTTTGCTTGGGTGATCAGCGCGGTGACCTGTGCCGGGGTGCCAGGAATGGTGTTGAGATCGTTGTTGCGCGCATTGTCGTTGGTGCGCTGGTGATCCGACACGCGCCCGCCGAATTTCACGCTGGTGATGAAGCCGTCGAGTTCGCGGTCGATGTCGAGCCGTGCGGCCCATATCCGATCCTTGCGGTCGGTGACGAAGCGGTTGCGCGCATAGACGGCATTGTTCGCGGTCGCGAGGAAGAGGTTGGGGTCGGTGATATCGAAATTGTCGAACTCGACGACCGGCACGACATCGTCGCCCTCATAGGTCAGCGTGTAGCCGACGCGGCGCGTCGAGCGCATGCGCGTCTGTTTCTGCGTTTCGGTGCGATGGCTGTTCGAATAGGAGGCGTCGAAGGCGACGTTCCAGCGGTCGGGCGACCAGATCAGGCTGAGCCCACCGCCAAGATATTCCTCGACGCGGCGCCGCATTTCGAGCTGGTTTTCAAGGTTCGAATTGCCGCGATAGCTGATGAGGGCGCCGGGCGAATAGCCGTTGCTGCCATTGCCGATGATCAGCGGCTGGACCCCGCGCAGTCCCTCGGTAATGCCAAGGACGTTGCGGTCCTCGAGACTGTTGCGCTTCGAATATTGGCCGTCGAGGGCAATCTCGAAATCGGGCGAGGGGCGCCACTGGATCGCGCCGATCAGCCCGTCGCGCACTTCCGACGTGGTTTGGGTCCGGAAGCTGCGCGACGAATTGGCGAAATAGGCATCGCCGCGGGTCTCGCCGACCAGCACCGGCGGTGTACCGGCGCTGCGCGGCCCTGTGGCGAAGGTACAATTCTGGTTGGCGCCGGCGCCCGTCTGTACCGCCGTCGTTCCGGTCAGCTGGAAGGGGTTGTTCGCCGAGGTGTTGCAGAGCTGGAAAGTCGAATTGGCGTTGTAATAATCCTCGGGCGCGGTCGTGTCCTGCCGCTGGTAACCGATCGATATGCCGATATCGCCAAGCCCGGTCGAGAACTGGTCGGTGTAAGAGAAGTTGGCGCGATAACCGAGGCCGTCGTGCTGATAGACGTCATTGTCCTGCGGCTGGAAATCGCCGCGCACCTCGAACTGGACGCGGCGCTTGCCATAGTCGAGCGGCTTCATCGACTTGAGCTCGATAATTCCGCCGACGCCGCCTTCGAGGAAGTCGGCGCGCTGCGATTTATAGACGAGCACGCCGTTGACGAGTTCCGACGGGAATTGCTGGAACGCGACCGAGCGGTCGGGGCCCGCAGTCGACACCTCGCGCCCGTTGAAGGTCGAGAAGCTGAGCGTCGGGCCGAGGCCGCGCACCGACAGCTCGTTGGCATTGCCCTTGAAGCGGTCGGCCGAGACGCCGACGATACGTTCGAGTGTGTCGCCAACCGAGTTGTCGGGGGTCGCGCCGATCTCGTCGCTTACGAGGCCGTCGACGACGACGTCGGCGGCGCGTTTGAATTCGATCGAGCTCCGCTGCGTTGCGCGGGTGCCGGTGACGAGGATCTCGTCGCCGCTATCGACCGCTGCGGGCTGGTCGCTTTCGATTTCGGCGGGTGCTTCCTGCGCCTGTGCGGGCAGGGCGGCGAAAAGCGCCGCCGAGGCCAGCAAGGCTGCGCGGGCCGGCAAGGCCGATGGTGACTTCATTTCCCTCTCCTCTTTTTTGCCGCCGCCGTCCGCGACGCTGACCCGCTTGATACCGGTGTCATTTTTATATGTAATACAACTTGAGAAATGTATTACAACTTTGAGAAGGTAAGTCAATTGCCTGCATCGTGTGGACGAAGGCGGGCCGGTTTTGATGATCCGTTCCTTTTATATCAATGTTTTAGCTGTTTACTTGACAGATCGTACATAGCGGTTCCGGCGAGCAGATAGGCGCCGCTGCCATAGAATTGCGTTTCCGTTGCCGATACGCTGTCGGGGCGATCGCCAACCTGTTGAACCCAGCCGAGCATGCCGTCGGGCTGCACCGCGCGCTGCAATGCAGCCCATCCGCGCACGGCCGAAGGCTGATAGGTCGCGCGATCGAGCAAGCCGTTGTCGACCCCCCAGGCAAAGGCATAGGTGAAAAACGCGGTTCCGCTCGATTCGGGCGGGGCGCCGGGGTCGTTGTCGAGCAGCGAGGCGGGCCAGTATCCGTCGGCCTTTTGCAGCGTGACGAGCCTTGCCGCCATGCCCTTGAACAGCTTCTCGTAATAGGGGCGCTGCGGATCCTTTTTGTCGAGCACCTGCAGCACGCGCACGAGACCGCCCATCACCCAGCCGTTGCCACGGCTCCAGAACAGCTTGCGGCCCTTCGCGTCGCTCATGTCGAAGAAACGGCTGTCGCGAAAATAGAGCTGCTCCGACGGATCGAAGAGATAGTCGGTCGTCGCCTTCCACTCCTGATGCACGAAATCGGCGTAGCGCCTGTCGCCCGTTGCCTTGGCGAGACGGAGCATCGTCGGTGGCGCCATGAACAGCGCATCGCACCAGCACCACCGGTCGGTGCAGGTCGACGTACCCTTGCCGGGCGCGACCGGGATGAATTCGAGTCCGATCGTCGGGCGATTGGCGAGCACATGGTCGAAATAGGCGCGCGTCGGCGCAATCGCTTTCCTGCCTTCGCCATTTTGTGCTGCCCATAGCCAAGCCTGTCCGATCAACTGGTCGTCGGCGTGAAACGGCAGGTCGCCCATCTGCCATTTTTCGGCGCGGCCGAGGTCGAGGAGCGGTTTCGCATAGGCCTTATCGCGGTTCGCGAGTTCGGTGAGCGCGATCCAGAAGGTCGCCTGCTGCCAGTCGCGCACTTCCTGCACGCTTTTGCGCGCTGCAGGCATCGTCGCCCAGTTGGTGCGATTCGCAAGCTGCCAGTCGGCCACACGCTTCGTTTCGGCCAGTATCACCGCGGGCTTGGGCATGACGGGCTCGGCCGGAGCGACCGCGGCGGCGGGGCTGCTCATCATCAGGGCAAAGAGGCTCAGCGACATGGTGTTTCCTTTATGGGCGTGAGGGCGATCGACGAGAGGGTGAGGCGCAGCGGCGCGTTCGACGACAGCGCGAAGGGGGCTGTGACATTGTCGAGGCGGACGTCGGGAAGGCAGGAAAGCGGGATCGAAAGGCTCTGCCAGCCCTTGCTCGCGATCGCTGCGAGGCGCGGCCCGATATCGAGGCGCGCGGTACAGCCGGGACCGCAGCGCAATTCGAGCGTCGCGGGCGCGGTTGGTGCCTGATCGATCTTGAGGTCGACCGTCAGTGCGAGCGATCCGGCGCCCGACAGATTGGCTGCGCGCGGATTGGCGACGATCAACGTCCCGCGCGACTTGCCCGCCCAGATGATTTCACGCGCATCCTCCTGCGCGTCGCGGTCGATCGGGCGCACCGCGATCGCGCCATTGTCGGCGGCGCCGCTGATCGCCTGCGGGCTGTCGTTCGCTCCGTCGATCTGCAGTTGGCGTGTGCCTATCGGCCGGCCGCGCGCGAAGATCGGGCCGGTGAGCGGCTGCTCGACGATAATGCCGGGGTCTTCGGAAAGCGCCCGCGCGCGTTTGCGGTCGGTCAGGGTCAGGCCGAAACCGAAAGGATAGAGCGGCTTGTAACCGGCATCGCCGACATTGAGCGGCGCCCCTCTGGCGTCGGCGGGCCATGAGAAGGGGAGCTTGCCTTTGAAGTCGGCCTTGCCGAACAGGATATCGGCGACGCCGCCGCCTTCGGATCCCGGCAACCACGCCGCGACGAACGCGTCGGCGGCGTTGATATGGCGATTGACCCACAAAGGGCGCCCCGAAAGAAAGACCGCCACGACGGGAATGCCCGCAGCCTTCAGCCGGTTCATTATGTCCAGATTGCCGCGCGTGTCGTCGAAATAGAGGTCGGCGCGGTCGCCCTGAAACTCGGCATAGGGGTCCTCGCCGAATACGATAATCGCGGCATCGGGCTTTGCCGAATAGCGGCCATCGACCACGAGTTCGGCGGAGCCGCCGCCCGCCTGCGCTACGTCACGCACCCCCGCGAAGATCGATGTCGCGCCGGGGAAATGTTCGGGCCGTGTGCCGGTGCCCTGCCAGGTCAGCGTCCAGCCGCCGGACTGTCTCGCGACATCGTCGGCGCCGTCGCCCACCACGAGTATGCGCGCATCGGCCTTGAGCGGGAGGATGCCGTTGCTCTTGAGCAGGACGAGCGATTCGCGCACCGCTTGTCGCGCAATCGCGCGATGCTCGGGCGCGCCGAGCAGATCATAGCGCGCGGCATAGGGGCGCGACGAAGGCCTGCCTGCCCCGAAAAGCCCCGCGCGCAGCTTGACCCGCAAGATACGGCGCACCGCATCTTCGAGCCGTCCCATCGGTAGCGCGCCCGACCGCGCTGCGGCGAGTGTCGAGGCGTAAAGGCCCTTCCAGCTCGCGGGCCCCATATAGATGTCGAGCCCCGCAGCGATCGAGGCAGGGCAGTCGGTCGGGGTGCAGCCCGGCACCTTGGCATGGCCGTCCCAATCGCCGACAACGAGCCCGTCGAAGCCCCAGCGCTGTTTGAGAACGCCGGTCAGCAGGCTGACGTTGCCGTGCATCTTGACGCCATTCCATCCCGAGAAGCTGGCCATCACGCTTTGCACGTCGGCCTTGAGCGCGGCGACATAGGCGGGGGCGTGGAGCCGAATCAGTTCGGCCTCGTCGATTCTCGCATCGCCGCGGTCGCGACCGTCCGCTGTGCCGCCGTCGGCAAGGAAATGCTTGGCCGTCGCGATGATATGCGGGCCCCTGAGCCAGTCGGGATCACCGCGCCGTCCCTGGATCCCGTGGACGAGGGCTGCGGCATAGGATTCAGCGATGGCGGGATCCTCGCCAAAGCTTTCATAGGTGCGGCCCCAGCGGTCGTCGCGTGCGACCGCGATCGTCGGCGCAAAGGTCCAGTCGAGCCCGGTGACGCGCATCTCGATCGCTGTCGCTTGCCCGATCTTTTCCATCAGCGCCGGGTTCCGTGCTGCGCCAAGGCCGATATTGTGTGGAAACAATGTCGCGCCGACGATATTGTTATGGCCGTGGACCGCATCGGACCCCCACATCACCGGGATGCGCGGCAGGTTGCCGTTCGGGCGCATCGACGCGTCATAATAGGCGTCGGCGGCTGCGACCCATGCCGATGCGGGGCCGAATTCATCGCCGCCGGGCGACGAACTGCCGCCGTTGAGGATCGAGCCGAGATGATAGGTCGCGACGTCTTCGGGTGTCGTGCTGCCGATATCGCCCTGGATGATCTGACCGACCTTCTGCTCGATCGACATCGCCGCGATCAGGGTGTCGATTCGTTGCTCGATGGCGGGGTCGGTGACAGGCGCTGCCAGTGCGGGCCAGGATTCGGGATGCACGGCCCCGGTGGCCTCGGCGGCCGCCGACGCGGAGCCTGCAAACAGCGCTGCCGTGGACAGGCTTGCCACGGTCAGGGCGCGCCAGGCGCTTCGCATCACTCAATCTCTCCCATGTGAAACGGTCGGGTTTTTACCTTGACACCGGTGACATATCTCTTTCCTTTTGATGCGAGTGTCAATAAGGTTGTCACACAACTAATCGATGTGGCGATGAGGGGATGGAATGCCGAAGATCGTGTCAGCCCGGGTGATATTGACCGCGCCGGGTCGCAATTTCACGACGCTGAAGATCGAGTGCGACGACGGGACGACCGGCGTCGGCGATGCGACGCTCAACGGCCGCGAACTCGCGGTTGCGGCCTATCTGTCCGAACATGTCGTCCCCTGCCTAATCGGACGCGATGCCCACCGGATCGAGGATATCTGGCAATATCTCTACAAGGGCGCCTATTGGCGGCGCGGGCCGGTGACGATGGCGGCAATTGCTGCGGTCGACATGGCGCTGTGGGACATCAAAGGAAAGGTCGCCGGGCTGCCGGTGTACCAGCTGCTTGGCGGCGCGGCGCGCGAGGGGTGCATGGCCTATGGCCACGCCAACGGAACGACGATCGAGGATACGATCGAGGCTGCGCTCGATTATCGGCGGCAAGGATATAGGGCGATCCGCCTGCAGTGCGGCGTGCCCGGGATGGCGTCGACCTATGGCGTCAGCAAAGATCGCTATTTTTACGAGCCCGCCGACAATGACCTGCCGACCGAGAATGTCTGGTCGACGGCGAAATATATGCGCGTTGTGCCCGAACTTTTCGCGGCGGCGCGCGAAGCGCTGGGCTGGGACGTCCATCTGCTCCATGACATCCATCACAGGCTGACGCCGATCGAGGCGGCGCGGCTCGGCAAGGATCTCGAGCCGTACCGGCCGTTCTGGATCGAGGATGCGACCCCGGCGGAGGATCAGGATGCATTCCGCCTGATCCGCCAGCATACGACGACGCCACTCGCGGTCGGCGAAATCTTCTCGTCGATCTGGGACTGCAAGGCGCTGATCGAGAACCGGCTGATCGACTATATTCGCGCGACTGTGCTCCACGCCGGCGGCATCACGCATATGCGCCAAATCGCGTCGCTCGCCGATCTCTATCAAATCCGCACCGGCTGCCACGGCGCGACCGACCTGTCGCCGGTGACGATGGCGGCGGCGCTGCACCTTGGTCTCGCGATCCCCAATTTCGGCGTGCAGGAATATATGCGGCATACGGACGAGACCGACGCTGTCTTCCCACACGCCTGGCGCTTTGAGGACGGCATGCTTCATCCCGGCGATGTACCGGGCCTAGGCGTCGATATTGACGAGGCGCTCGCCGAATCCTTTCCTTATGCCCGCGCCTATCTGCCGGTGAACCGGCTTGAGGACGGGACGATGTGGAGCTGGTGATGCGTTTGCCGTCTCTGGCGCTTGCCTTGCTGGTCGTACCAGCGGCCGGGCAGGAACATGAACCGCTTCGGCCGGCAACAGCGGAAGAGCAGAGGGTGCGCGCGGCGGTGGTGATCGCCGATTATCGTTTCGACGACCTGCTGTGGGAAAACGACCGGATCGCGCATCGCATCTATGGCCGCGCGCTCGAAAGAGCCGAGCCGCCCTCGTCGTCGGGGATCGACGTGTGGGGAAAGCGGGTGCGCTGGCCCTTCATGGACCGCCAACTGCGCACCGGCGATCAGCACGCCGACCATGGCGAGGGCATAGACTTCTATAATGTCGGTACCGGCCGTGGAACCGGCGGGCTCGGCATCTGGTACGACAACAAGCTTTGGACCTCGCGCAACTATGTCCGCCCGCGCATCCTGCAGTCGGGCGGAGACATTGCCGATTTTGCGGTCGATTATGATCCCTGGCCGGTCGATACGTTGCGCACGGTGCGTGAGACGCGGCGCTTCGCTTTGATGGCGGGGACGAATTTTACCCGGCTGACCTCGACCATCGCGTCGAGCAGCGAGGCCGAACTGATCGTCGGGATCGGAATCTCGAAACGGCCGATCAATGGGAGCAAGCTGGGCGAGATCCGGCAGGATCGCGCGAACGCGCGCATGAGCTGGTGGGGCCCTGCCGATGGCGAAAAGGGCCGGATGGCGGCGGCCGTGATGGTCGACCCGGCTGCCTTTGCCGGCTTCGTCGAGGACGCCGACAATTATCTGATCCTCGTTCGCGTCCAGCCGGGCACGCCGTTTGTCTATTATAGCGGCGCGGCGTGGGATCGCGGAGGCGACTTTGCGAGCGCGGTTGCGTGGAATAGCTATGTCGATGCGCAGCGGCCTGATTTCCGGCCCTAGCCAGTTTCGCGGCGCAATGATAACGCAGCATCCATGGCGGTAACCAAGGCGGCGTCGCTGGCGGACGATCTCGTCCAGCGCTTCGAGGAACAGATCGAAACGGGCGAAATGCCCGTGGGATCACGTTTCCCGACCGAAAAAGACATCACTGAGACGTTCGGCGTCAGCCGCACCGTCGTGCGCGAGGCTTATTCGCGCCTCGCGGCGCGCGGCCTGCTCGTGTCGCGGCGCGGATCGGGGGCCTATGTCCCCGACGGAGCGCAATATCGCGCCTTCCAGGTGACCGCCGAGGAAGTCGGCGAGATCGATGATGTCTTGAAGCTGCTTGAGATGCGAATGGGGTTCGAAGCCGAGATGGCGGACCTTGCCGCGCGCCGCCGGACCGATGCCGATCTGGCCGCACTACGTCATGCGCTCGACGCGATGGAGGAAAGCAGCGACGTCGATGCGTCGGTCGCTGCGGACGCCGCCTTTCATGCGGCGATCGCGAGCGCGACAGGCAATTCCTATTTTCTGCGCTTCACCCAGTTTCTCGGCGTGCGCCTTGTCCCCTCGCGGCGGCTCTACCTGCAGGGCGACGATCCGGTTCAGCACCAGCGCTATGCCCATACGATCAACCGCGACCATGAGGCGATCGTCGTTGCGATCGAGGCGGGCGACCCCGTGGCTGCGCGGCGCGCGGCACGCCGCCACATCGAAAAATCGATCCTGCGCTATCGGACACTTAAGGAGAGCCGTTAAGCCAACTTCCCTTGGTCAGCCGAATCACTCGACACGGTCGGCCGGGAATGGGGCAGGCGGGAAATTAGCTATCTACTGACCTTGATTTCGACTCGTGATGCTCTATTCCAAGCCCGTGCAAGGCGACCCCGACAATTATATAAGCCTGCTGTCTGCCGCGCAGATCGAAACGTTGCGGCATGTTTACGAGCATAAAAATTCCAAGCAGATCGCGCGCCTGATGAACGTCTCGCCGCACACGGTCGACGAGCGGGTGCGCCGGGTGTTAAAGAAACTTAATGTTTCTAACAGGATAGAGGCTGCGCGTATCCTGGCGGTTAACGGTGTCTTCGATCATGTTACCCCTTATCAGCCTTTGACATATCAATTGATCGACCTTGGCGACGTTTCCCCGTCCGACGATGCGGATCCGGGGCGCAGTTCGTTTCGGCGATTATTCGATATAGGTTCGCCATTTCCTACCGCGTCCCAGCCGGCCAACCGGCACGGGTTGATGGAAAGGATAATCTGGCCGATTTTGATCGCATTCGCGACAATCTTGGCTTTCTCCGCCCTCTATTCGATCCTTGTCGGGCTCGGTCGTGTTTTGACTTGATGCTCGAACGAATGCTGCGGGGGGGAACCGGTAGCATTCTTTTTCAAGGAAAAAGAACATGCTGAATCAACGAGTTTCTGCGGCGAAGAAGATCGCTTCCGACCTGCACCATGCCGAAGACGCCATCGACGAAGCGATGATCCGTATCGCCCAGCTTGCCGCGACGCTGCCCACCGCGCGCCGCGAAACCAACATGTCGGCGATCGTCGGCCAGGAAGCGATGGCAAAGGTCGCACATGCGCTCGCGGCCGCCGGCGAAGTCCGTCAGCTGCTTACCGATGCGCATCTGGCGCTGACGGTGACGCAGAAGGAAGTCGGGCTTGGCACGCGGATGTTCGGGGCGGGTGTGAAGCCGGCCGCCGCAAAGCTGGTCGACCAAGGCAGCAACGATCGCTCGGGCGACGGCGCTGCTACATTCGCGAAGGCCGGTTGATCCGCAAGAAAGGCTGACAGCCACAATGTGGTCCGTCGCGATCTATTATGTTGTTCTGCTCATCACGGTGGCCGTCGCGATCCGACGCGGCGGGCCGCTGGAACGCTGGGCGGCCTATACAGCGCTGATCGCCTCGGTCCTTACCAGTGCCGTGACACCTTTCCCGACCTGGGCCGATATTGAACTGAATATCTTCATCATAGACGTGCTGGTTCTGCTGAGCTTCTGGTTCATCGCCATGAAGACCCACAGTTTCTGGCCTTACTGGATCACCGGATGGCAGCTCATTGCTATCTTTGGCCACATCCAGAAATATATGTTTTCGGAGATATTGGCGCGACCCTATTCGCTCCTCTCGGTCTATATATCGTACCCGATCCTGTTGCTGATTATCTACGCATCGGGGTCGCACAGTCGGCGGAATGACGTCACGGTCTGATGTGGCTGCCCAAAGGGCATCTTCACATGCAGCAATTTTCGAACCAAGAAATTGCCGAACTGAAATCGCGGGTCGATCAGATCCACGAACTGCTTGCGGGCCGCGGCGAGGAATCGTCGCCCGTGGGTCTGCGCGTCGTCGATGCCGACGGAACGTCCATCAAGGCGGGGCTGCTCGACCAGCTGTCGTTCAGCATTCAGATCCGGCGCCTTCGTCGCAGCCATTTCGGCACGGCTGAAATGTCCGGCCCGGTGTGGGACATGATGCTCGACCTGATGCTGGCGGGCGCGCACGGCCGCGTGCTGAGTGCGAGCGACCTTGCGACCGGCGCGGCGGTTCCGCTGTCGTCGGGATTGCGCATGATCAGCGCGCTGGAGAAGCAGGGATTCGTACATCGCTCGATCGACGAGCGCGACCGGCGGCGTACCATCGTCCGGCTGACCGATGTCGGAACCGAGCGCATGGCAAGCTATTTCGAGAAAATCGGCACCGCCTGGCAGGGCGGGCAAACGCTGGCAGCCTAGCCCCCGGACCGGGTGCGGGCCGACTGGTCGCGCGCGTCGCACCTGGTCCCCCCTATTCGGTCATTTCCTTCATCATGCGGTCGACCTTGATCATTGCTTCGCGCTTGATCTGGCAGATGCGCGCGGCGCTGACGTCGAGCGTCAGCCCGATTTCGTGCAGGTTGAGTTCCTCGAAGAAATAGAGCTGCAGGACCATCTGTTCGCGCTCGGAGAGGCGTCCGACGCACTGGCGCAGCGCCCCCATCAGATCGTCCCGCTCGCACCGCTCGTCGGCACCTTCGTCTTCGTCAGCGGCAAGGAAGGCGCCGATATCGGTCAACTCGTCGAGCGAGGTCGAACGGCCGTGCGTCGCATTGCGTTCGAGCGCGAAATAGTCCTCGGCCGACATATCGAACGCCACCGCCATTTCGGCGGGGGTCGGCGCGCGCATCAATTGTTGTTCGAGCGCGGCGCGCATCGCGTGGATCCGCTTTGCGGCGACCATCGCCGAACGACCGACATCGGCCTCGCGGCGCAGCTGGTCGATCATCGCGCCGCGGATGCGGGTCGTGGCATAGGTGGCAAAGGCAAACCCGCGTTCTTCATAGTTGCGGCTCGCCTCGATCAGCGCGATCAGCCCCGTCTGGATCAGGTCGTCGAGTTCGCTCGTCCGCGACACACGCGAAAACACCTGCCAGGCGATCTTGCGGACCAGCGGCGAATATTCCTCGACCAGCGCCTCGACGCTTTCCCCATAGCCGCGTGCGCGCGACGTCCGGCTGGTGGCCCCGGCAAATTGCTCGGCGGGCTCAATTCTCATGCGGTTGGTCCTCCATGTGGGCATCGGGCCCGGACGCGAGGCGCGGTACTTCGGCGCCGATCGTCGCGACGATTTCGGTCTGCTTGGTCGCCGGTATTTCGAGATAGGAAATGACGGCGACGTCGGGGAAGGTGGCGCGCACGAGACGCGAAAGAGCGGAACGGCAGATCGGCGATGCGACGAGCGCGAAGCTGCGCGTCTGCAAAAGCAGAGGTTCGACCGCTTGGCCGACCTGTTCGATGATCGTCATCGCCATGCCATGTTCGAACGGCCATTCGGCGGCCGGGTTCGCGCGCACCGCCTGGTTGAGCAGCACTTCGACCTCGGGGCTGAAGGTGACGACGGGCAGCGGCATCCGGCTCGGCACGATCGTCTGCACGATCAGCGCGCCGATGCGCTGGCGCACCGCTTCGATCAGGTCGATCTCGCCCAGCTGTTGCGGCGACAGCGCGACCATCGCCTCGGCGATCTTGCGGAAATCGCGGAGCGGCACGCGCTCGACGAGCAAGGATTTGCAGAGGCTTGCGACGCGCGGCAGCGAATAGCCTTGCGGGCTGAGGTTCTGCGCAAGCTGCGGATAATGCGTCTTGAGATTGTCGATCAGCGCCTGGGCATCGTCGATGCCGAACAGTTCGGCGGCTGAACCGACGATGCTGTTGTTGAGGTGCGTTGCGACGACGGTTGCCGGATCGACGACGGTGTAGCCCGCGGCGATCGCATCATTCTGCATCGCCTTGGGAATCCAGAGCGCGTCGAGGCCGAAGGTGGGATCCTTGCAC
This sequence comes from Sphingopyxis sp. YR583, assembly GCF_900108295.1. Lineage (NCBI taxonomy): Bacteria > Pseudomonadati > Pseudomonadota > Alphaproteobacteria > Sphingomonadales > Sphingopyxidaceae > Sphingopyxis > Sphingopyxis sp. YR583. Next base: position 1,783,145 of record NZ_FNWK01000001.1, read on the forward strand.
GGGCGGCCGGCGACCTTGGTGACGAGATCGCCCGAATCGAGCGCGAGCATTTCGTTGGGGAAGACCTCGTCCTCGCCGACGATCACCCCGGCGACCGAGATGCGATAGACGTTGCCGGGCAGCGAAAGGTCGTCGGTCACTTTCACCGGTGGAACGACGAAGCCGAGTTCCTTCGACAATTGGCGGCGGATGCCGGTGATGCGCGTCATCAGCGGCGAACCCTTGCGTTCGTCGACGAGGGTGACGAGCGCGTAGCCGATCTCGAGCTGGCATGCGCTCGCGTCGCTGACGTCGGCCCATTCGATATGCGACGGGTCGGGTGCGGGCGCGACGGGTTCGGGCAGGTCGGCGACGGCGGCCTCGGCGCGGCGGAGTTGCCAACCGACCGCAAATGCGAGTGCGGCGGCGGGCAGGATCAGCATCTGCGGCATCGCGGGAACGAGGCCGAGGATGAAAAGGATGCCGCCAACCGCCATCCAGATGGTGGGCGAGGAAAACTGGCTGCCGATCTGGCCGCTGAGGTCGAAGGGCGAGGTCACGCGGGTGACGATCGCGGCGGCCGCAATCGAGAGCAGCAGCGCCGGAATCTGCGCGACGAGCGCGTCGCCGATCGCGAGCGTGATATAGGTGCTGCCGGCTTCGGACAGGCTGAGGCCATGGCTGAAGATGCCGAGGATCAGCCCGCCGACGATGTTGACGAACAGGATCAGCAGGCCGGCGACGGCGTCGCCCTTCACGAATTTCGAGGCACCGTCCATCGAGCCATAGAAATCGGCTTCGGTGCCGACTTCGACGCGGCGTGCCTTGGCCTCTTCGGGTGTAAGCAGCCCGGCGTTCAGGTCGGCGTCGATCGCCATCTGCTTGCCGGGGAGGGCGTCGAGGGTGAATCGCGCCGACACTTCGGACACGCGTCCTGCGCCCTTGGTGATCACGATCAGGTTGATGATCATCAGGACGAAAAAGACGAACAGGCCGACGATATAGTCACCGCCGATCAGCACCTGGCCGAACGCCTCGATCACATGGCCCGCCGACGCGGTGCCTTCGTGGCCGTGAACGAGCACGACGCGCGTCGAGGCGACGTTGAGCGCGAGCCGGAACAGCGTCGCGAGGAGGAGGACGGTCGGGAATGCCGAGAAGTCGAGCGGTTTCGACGCCTGCAGTGCGACCATCAGGATGAGCAGGCTGATCATGATGTTGGCGACAAAGCTGATGTCGAGGATCAGCGGCGAAACCGGGATCACCATCAGTCCGACGACGATCAGCATCCCCGCCGGCAAAGCCGAGAGGCTGGCGATGCGCGAGAAATTGCGGAGGTTGAAACCGTCGGTCATGCCGCGCCTCCCGAAAGCGACGCGAGCCGCCGATAGGCATCGGCGGCAAAGCCCATCGAGAGCTTTTTGGGCATAGGCTGGATATCCATCATTTGCAGGGGCGGACGCCCCCCTCCGTTGCCTGGGCCGGCAAGTCCGATCGAGCTGCTCGCTTGCACGTGCCAACCCCCGGGGGCGAAGGGCTTCATATTTTCGATCTTGCCGCCGCCATCCTCGAGCTTCACGCGAAAGCGTTCGCGGATCTCGGCGAGACTGCGCATGCTGCCGTCGGGCGCGTAAAAGACCGACCGGTTCGCGGCGGCGGCCTCGGGCATCATCGATGCGCCGGGCTGGTCAGGGTTCGTTTCGAGCGCCGTCAGGAATTTGGCGGCGCCGCCGCTCCCGAGGAAATGCGCAAGATAGAGGTCGACCGGTTCGGCGGCGCGGCCGATACGACTTTCAAGATAGTCGCGATTGTCGCCGGTCAGCGCAGCGGCCATGCTCGACGATGCCGTCGGATCGTCGCGCAGGTCGAGAATCTGCTGGCGGAGCACCGGATCGGCGACCGTCAGCCGTCCCGACGCGTCGCGGCCGATCGCATCGGCCGCCCAGGCGAGCCCATGGTTGGCGCCATGGCGGTCGAGGGTCGCGAGCCAGGTCTGTTTTGTGAACTGATACAGTCCGCGCGCCGAAGAAGTTGGCGCCTTTGCGGTCGGATTATAGCCGCTTTCGACGCGTGCGACGTCGAACAGATAATCGAAATCGATCCCCGTGCGCGCCGACGCGCTCTGCACCGCATCCAGGACGGGTGCGGCGATGCGGGTCGCGGCATTGGGATTGTTGATTGCGTTCATGGCTCTTGGTTCCGCTTGTTCAGCAGACCAAAAGCAATCATCGTGCCATTTCGCGGAAACGGCAGTGAATTATAGGGTTATCAGTAGCTTAAAGCCGCTCCGCGCGGACGCGTGCCACGGATCTCGTGGTTCTTGTCAATCCTCTGACGCGTCCAGTTCTTCAATATGTTGACGCGCATCGCGGCGGCTTCGAGCTGACCGAGCGTCTGCCCGATCAGTGCCCGCGCGCGATGTTCGCTGCCCGCGGGAACGTTCGCGCCGCGAAACAGGATGACGGCGGTCGCGAGTTCCTCGGTCGCCGCGATGATCGCGCCGGCGTCGTGCCCGTCGAGTGCGCCGACCAGTGTTTCGAGCCGCGTTTCAATTTCTTCCATCTGCGCCAGCATCATTCGGCCCCGCCGTGGAAGTCGAGCATTGCGCTGGCGATGATGGCGGGATGGACGCCGTAGCTGCCATTTGCGATCGCGGTGCGCAGCGATGCGACGCGCGCGACGTCGACTGGCGGCGCCTGTTCGGCGAGGCTGCTCGCGAGGCGGGTCAGGCGCGCGGTCGGCAGATTGTCCTGCGTCGGCTGGAGCTGCGCCGGGGCGCGCATCGCGGTCGTCGCCTCGCTGGCGACCCTGCGCAGCGGGCCGGCACGGCCGATGCCGCCGACTGGTCCGATCTTGCTGTCACCCGACATAAAAGCCTCCATCCGGTGCCGTCAGAAAAGTGACGACGCGGTTCACGAAGGCTTTAACGGATGGTGTATGCGGCGATTAAGGCGGCCCGTCGCAAAAAAGACAAAAGAAAGGCCCGGCGCCGTCGGAAAGCCGACAGCCCGGGCCAGATGGTGGGTAGAGAGGGCGTTTTCAGTCTTGCAGGATCGCGCGTCCGGCGCCGGTAACGGTGGCGCTGAGCGGTGATTTCGCGTCGGCACCGCGCAGCGCGATCGTCTCGCCGACGCGGCCGTCCTGCGTCGCGACGGCGGTGTAGCTGATCGAATAGCTTTCGGTTTCGATCGTGACGCGGACATTGTCGCCGCGTCGGATGACAAGGGCGCTCGCCGCAGGGCGAGCGAAGCTCGCGGCGATCGGTGCGGCGTCGGTGGGGCCCGTCATCGGGACGCGCAGGCGCCAGCCCAGCGAGGCGCAGCGAACCGCGAGCGTATGGGCGTCGACCGCGGTGACCGATGCCTGTTCGGGACAGCGCGCGAGCTTGATGCGACGGTCGATCGGGGTCGCGTTGCGGCCCATCGCGTTCGCGACCATGTCGGTCAGCACATCGATCGTCTGCCAATCCTCATTGCCCTGCTGGGCATAGGTCGCGACCGGGGCCGCGAACGACAGGGTGGCGGCGCATATGGCAAGGCGCGCGAGAGTGTTACGGGACAAGGTCCATCTCCTTCGGTCCAAAATGGTCGACCCTCATTAAGCAGGAAGCGTGCCAGTCGCGGTTTGATGCCCGGTTTTGCAGGGCCGCGCGCGACATCGTCGGTTTTTTGACTCGTGCAAATCAGCTGCATCTCAAATCCATATCAAATAATTGAAAATAATACATAAATTACATTTGGCACGCCCATTGCATAATGCCTTGGTGTTTTTCCGCGCGTCCGTGCCCGATCCGGCCCGGACCCCGGCGAAAGGAATTTGATGATGGCATCCGAGAAACTCTTTGGCCTGCATGCGACGGCGCTGCAGCTGCGCAGCCAGCGCATGATGATGCTCGCGTCGAACATCGCGAACTCCGCGACGCCGGGCTACAAGGCGCGCGATATCGACTTTGCCAAGGCGCTCGATCTGGCGCAGCAGGGCGGCTCGACCGCCCATGCCATGGAGGGCGCGATCAGCTATCGCGTCCCGGTGCAGGCCTCGCTCGACGGCAACACTGTCGAAATGGCGACCGAGCAGACCGCTTATGCCGAAAACGCGCTCGCCTATCGCTCGAGCCTGTCGTTCCTCAGTGGCCGCATCAATACGCTGTCGCGCGCGATCAAGGGCGAATGACGATGAACGGCAATTTCTCCGTCTTCGATATCAGCGGCCGCGCGATGTCGGCGCAGCTCGTCCGGCTGAACACCACCGCATCGAACCTCGCGAATGCGGGAACGGTCGCGGGCAGCGAAGCGGGCGCTTTCCGTTCGCTGAAGCCCGTGTTTCGTACCGTGATGGACGATCATGGCCGCGCGACGGTCCAGATCGACGAGGTCACGACCTCGAAAATGGCGCCGTCGAAACGCCACGATCCGTCGAACCCGCTCGCCGATGCGGACGGCAACGTCTGGGAAGCCGCGGTCGATAGCGCCGCCGAGCTGGTCGAGATGGTCGAGACCGCGCGCCAGTATCAAAACAATGTCCAGGTCCTCGAAACCGCGAAGGGCCTGATCAACGAAACCCTCAGGATGGGACAGTAAAATGAGCGTCTACAGCGTCACCAACAACAGCAACCCCGTATTCCAGCCCAAGGGCGGCAAGCAGATGGATCAGAGCGACTTCATGCGCCTGATGACCGCGCAGCTGTCGCATCAGGATCCGTTCAATCCGGTCGATAACCAGCAGATGGTTGCGCAGATGGCGCAATTCTCGAGCCTCGCCGGGATCAGCGATACCAACACCGCGCTCGCGAAGATTTCGGAACAGCTCACGGCGCAGACGCAGCTGCTCAAAGACATCAAGGCCGCCACGCCGGCGCCCGCGCCGACGACGCCCACAACTTAAGCCCTGTTTCTCAAGAAGGATAAGTCCATGTCATTCTATACCTCGCTTTCGGGCCTCAAGGGCGCGCAGACCGACATGTCGGTCATTTCGAACAATATCGCGAACGCCGGTTCGATCGGCTTCAAGCGCAGCAAGGCGCAGTTCGGCGATATTTTCGCGTCGTCGCCGACGCAGTCGACGAAGATGATCGCGGGTCAGGGCACCCGCCTTAACGGCATCACCCAGCAGTTCACGCAGGGGTCGTATGAATCGAGCGAAAAGACGCTTGATCTGGCGATCGTCGGCGAGGGTATGTTCATCGTGAAGGGCGATCCGCCGCGCGAGGCGATCACCTACACGCGCAACGGCTCGTTCGAACCGACCCCCGACCGCTATGTCATCGATTCGACGGGCGCGAAGCTGCAGCTGCTTCCGGTCGACGCGGACGGTAACGTCACGAACAACACGCTCGCCGGTGCATTCGACATGCGCCTGCCCGCCGGGGCGCCGAGCGACCCCGCCTCGGGCCTCGTCAACGTTTCGATCGGCCTCGACGGCCTCGTCACTGCGACCTTCGCCAATGGCGAGGACCAGGTGCTCGGCAAGGTTGCGATGGCGACGTTCCCGACCATGTCGGGCCTGCGTCCGACAGGCGACGCGCACTGGCAATCGACGGGCGAAAGCGGCCCGCCGACGATCGATGCCGCGACCAATGGCCCGATGGGCGCAATCCGCGCCGGCGCGCTCGAGCGTTCGAACGTCGATATCACCGAGGAACTGGTGATGCTGATGGCCGCGCAGCGCAATTTCCAGGCGAATGCCAAGGCGATCGAGGGCGCGTCGCAGCTGACCCAGACGATCATCGGCATGCGTTGACGCATCGCTGACCGCCGCCTGCCGGGAGTAATCAGATGGACCGCCTTATCTACACCAGCCTTGCCGCGATGCGGGGTAGCATGTCCCGGCAGACGGCGATCGCCAATAATCTGGCGAACGCCCAGACGCCGGGGTTCCGCGCCGACATGGCAAGCGCGCAGGCGCTGTGGCTGGACGGCGGCGGGCTCGATGCGCGCGCCATGTCTTCCGAGGAAGTTCTCGGCGCCGACATGAAGGCGGGCACCGTCACCCAGACGGGCCGCGACCTCGACATCGCGATGCAGGGCGACGCGCTGCTCGTAGTGCAGGCAAAGAACGGCGAAGAAGCCTATACGCGGCGCGGCGACCTGCAGGTCTCGCCGAGTGGTCTCCTTACGACCGGCGACGGCAGTCCCGTCCAGGGTACGCAGGGCCCGGTCACCATCCCGCCCGCCGACGCGATCAATATCGACCAGGAAGGCCGCGTATGGATCGTGCCGCAGGGCGGCGATCCCGAAAATCCGCAGGAGGTCGACCGGCTTCGTCTTGCGACCCCGACGGGGTCGGACATTGCGAAGGGCCTCGACGGCCTGTTCCGCGTCAAGGGCGGCGGCATATTGCCCGACGATCCCGAAGCGCGGTTGCTCACCCGCTCGATCGAAGGATCGAACGTCACCGCCACCACCGCGCTCGTCGAGATGATCGAGGCGAGCCGCAGCTGGGACACGCAATTGAAGATGATCAGCGACGCGCGCGACATGGACAGCGCGACCGCCAATCTGATGCAGCTCCCCCGTTAAGGAGAAAATGAAATGAGTATCGGTGCCTTGCACGTCGCGCGGACCGGTCTGGATGCCCAAGGCTTCCGGATGCAGGTGATCGCCAACAACCTCGCCAACGTAAACACCACGGGCTTCAAGCGCGACCGCGCGAGCTTCGAGACGCTGAGCTATCAGATGATGACCGCGCCGGGTGCGCCGTCGACGGCGGAAAACCGCTATGCGACCGGGCTCAACCTCGGTACCGGCGTCGCGCTTAACGGCACCGCGCGTATGGACACGCAGGGCACGTTCCAGACGACGGGCAACGGCCTCGATGTCGCGATCGACGGCGCCGGCTATTTCCAGGTCGAAATGCCCGACGGGCGCACCGGCTATACTCGCGCGGGCAATTTCGGCCGCGCCCCCGACGGCACGATCGTGACCTCGGACGGCAAGCCGCTGACCCCCGCGATCCAGATTCCCGAAGATGCGAGCAATGTGACGATCGGGCTCGATGGCACGGTATCGGCAACGGGTTCCGACGGCACCGCGCTCGAACTCGGCCGGATCGAGATTGCGCGCTTTGCAAACCCCGCCGGATTGCAGGCGATCGGCGGCAATATGCTCGTCGAAACGCAGGCATCGGGTGCGCCGCTGGTCGGCGGTGCGGGCGAGGAAGGTCGTGGTTCGCTGCGTGGCGGGATGCTCGAGGGATCGAACGTCAATGTCGTCGAGGAACTCGTCGACATGATCGAGACACAACGTGCCTATGAGGTCAATTCGAAGATGATCTCTGCCACCGACGAGATGATGAAAAATGCGTCGCAGACTCTCTAAACTGGCGATGCTGGTCCTCGTGCTGGCGCCTGCTTCGGCGTTCGCGAAGGACAAGCTGCCGCCCGACGCCTTTTCGGTTTCGATGCCGCCGCCGCCGCCGGCACCGCCGGCGAACGGCTCGATCTTTCAGGGCAGTTATGTGGCGCTCACCTCGGGCGGCCGTGCAGGCGCCGTTGGCGATATCGTCACGATCCAGCTCGTCGAGCGCACCGCCGCGACAAAGAGCAATGCCGCCGGCACGCAGCGCGACGGCAGCATCGGCCTCACGCCGCCCACGACCGGCCCGCTGTCGCTGTTCAGCCCCAGCGATATCGCTGCGGGTGGCGGCCAGCAGTTCAAGGGCAAGGGCGACGCGTCGCAGTCGAACGCGCTGTCGGGCGAAGTCAGCGTGACGATCGCCGCCGTCTATCCGAACGGCACGATGTTCGTACGCGGCGAAAAGCTGCTTACGCTCAACCGCGGCGACGAACGCGTCCAGATTTCGGGGATCATCCGCGCGATCGACATCAGCCCCGACAACCGCATCCTGTCGACCCGCGTCGCAGATGCCAAGATCCGTTACGTCGGCAAGGGCGAGATCGCCCGCGCGAGCCAGCAGGGCTGGCTGCAGCGCTTCTTCTCGATCATCAGCCCGTTCTAACAGAGGAATTTGAAGTGACCCAGCGTCCGACCCTGTTCACCCTTATTGCGCTTCTCCTCGCGAGCTTCGCCTTTGCGGCGCCCGCGCAGGCCGAGCGCATCAAGGACATGGGCCAGTTCCAGGGCCTGCGCGCCAACCAACTGACGGGGTACGGCATCGTTGTCGGCCTTGCGGGAACGGGCGACGACAGCCTCGACTATTCGACGCTGGGCATGAAGGGCGCGGTGTCGCGCTTCGGCCTGACGCTGCCGCCGGGGGTGAATCCGGCGCTGAAGAACGCCGCGGCCGTGATGATCACCGCCGAGCTGCCGCCGTTCGCCAAGCCCGGCCAACGCCTTGACGTCACCGTGTCGGCGATCGGCAAGTCGAAAAGCCTTCGCGGCGGCACGCTCGTACTCGCGCCGCTTTATGGTGCCGATGGTCAGATCTATGCGATGGTGCAGGGCAATCTCGTCATCGGCGGGCTTGGCGTCGATGCCGCCGACGGATCGAAACTGACGGTCAATGTGCCGTCGAGCGGACGCATCGCGGGCGGCGCGACGGTCGAGCGTGCGGTCGATACCGGCTTTGCCTCGGCGAGCCAGCTGACCTTTAACCTCCACCAGTTCGACGCGACCAATGCGAAGCGCGTGACCGATGCGATCAACGCCGCGATCCCCGGATCGGCGACGATGCTCGACGGCGCCAGCATCGCCATTCGCGCGATGGGCACCGGCGACGAGCGCATCCGGCTGATCTCGCAGATCGAGAATCTGGGCGTCCAGCGCGCCGAGCCGCCGGCCAAGGTCATCGTCAATGCCCGCACGGGCACCGTGGTGATCAATGGCGCGGTTCGCGTCGGCACCGCGGCGGTGACGCAGGGCAAGCTCACCGTCTCGATCAAGGAATCGCCGACTGTCGTGCAGCCCGCGCCGTTCAGCCGCGGGCAGACCGCGATCGAGCCGTCGAGCGATATCAGTGTCGAACAGGATTATCGTCCGGTGATGCTGGTCAAGCCGACCGCTTCGCTTTCCGAACTCGTCGATGCGATCAACCGCATGGGCGTTCCTCCCGGCGACCTCGTCGCCATCCTCGAAGCGCTGAGCCAGGCCGGCGCGCTCACTGCGGAACTGGTGATCATATGACGAGCCCCATTTCTTCGATCGGCGCGACGCCGACCCCCGCAGCCGCCGGTGGCGGCGACGGGGGGCTCCGCAAGGCAGCCGAGGCTTTCGAAGCCGTGATCCTGCGCCAGCTGATGGCGTCGATGCGGCAGGCGAAGCTCGGCGACGACATCTTCGGATCGAGCGCGACCGACAATTTCCGCGAAATGGCCGACGCGCGCACTGCCGACAGCCTCGCCGCGATGCGCCAGTTCGGGATCGCCGACATGGTCGAGCAGCAGTTTCGCGGCCAGCTTGCGGCTCACGCCAACAAATTTGGGGGAGGCGTACAATGAGCGACCTGCTCGGCATCGGCTACAGCGGGCTCAAGGCCTATTCGCGTGCGCTCTCGACGATCGGCGACAATATCGCCAACGCGCAGACGCCCGGTTATGCGCGCCGTCGGCTCGAGATGATGGAAGCCGTCGGTGGCGGCAATTCGATCTTCTATCGCGGCAATACCAATCCTGGCGGCGTCGACATCCGCGGCATCGACCGTTCGGTCGACCAGTGGCTGATCGAGGATTCGCGCATCACCTCGGGCGATGCCGAACGTTCGGCGGCGAAGCTTTCGTGGCTCGACAAGGTCGAGGGTGCGCTCAGCGACGAAACCAACGGCATCAAGACCGGGCTCACCAAGCTGTACACGACCGCCGACCAGTTGACTTCCGACCCGGCAAACCGGACGCTGCGCGCGCAGTTCCTGCAGTCGGTCGACGATGTTGCATCGGGTTTCCGTACCGCCGCGAACCAGCTCGACAAGATGGGCGAGGGGATCGAAGGGGCCGCGACGAGCGAAGTCGATCAGTTCAACGCGAACCTCAATGCGCTCGAACAGATCAACATCGGGCTGCGTAAGGCGCGGCCGGGCTCGACCAACGAGGCGAGCCTGCTCGACGAACGCGACAGGTTACTGGACAAATTGTCGGCGCAGGCGGGCGTCAGTCCGACCTTCGACAATAATGGCGCCGTGACGCTGCGTGCGGCCGGATCGGGCGACCTGCTCGTCGGCGGCGGCGTGGTGAATCCGATTTCGGTGACCGCCGCACCCGACGGCCGCCTGTCGTACAGCGTCGGCGGATCGCCGCTCGCCATCTCGACGGGCTCGCTGGCCGGCCTTGCCGAAGGCGCGAACCATGTCGCCGATCAGCGCGCTTCGCTCGATACGATGGCGACTCAGTTCGCGAGCCAGCTCAACGCGGCGCATCAGGCCGGTACCGACGCCAATGGCAATCCGGGCCAGCCATTGTTCACCGGCACCAGTGCCGCCACGCTGACCGCCGCGGCGCTGAACCCCGATCAGGTGGCGGCGGCGAACGCGTCGGGCAGCAACGGCAATATGCTTGCGCTTGGTACGATGCGCGGCGCGAACGATCCCGAGGCCCGCTGGTCGGGGCATCTTGCGACGCAGGCACAGGCGGTTTCGTCGGCCCGCGCGCAGGATGCTGCTGCGGCCACCCGCGCCGACGCTTCGGCCGCCGCGCGCGACAGCGTCAGCCAGGTCGATCTCGATACCGAAGCCGCCGAGTTGCTGCGCTTTCAGCAGGCTTATTCGGCGGCCGCCCGGACGATCCAGGTCGCGCGCGAAACGATGCAGACGCTCCTGAGCTCGCTGTAAGGAAGGCAGGACCATGATCAACGCCGTTGGCAACCGCATGACGCGCGAAATCGCGCGCCAACAGAAACTCGCCGATGCGCTCGAACGGACGCAGATCCAGATTTCGGGAGGCAAGAAGCTGCTTCGCATGTCCGACGATCCGGTCGCCGCACGGCGCATCGCGACGATCGGGACGACCCAATCGAGCATGACCGCCTGGTCGTCGAACATCAATTCGGCATCGGCGCTCGTGTCGCAGGCCGACGGCGTCATGAAGTCGGTGACCAATTTGATGACGCGCGCACGCGAACTGACGCTTGCGGCATCGAGCGATACGACGAACCCCGCTGACCGCGCCACCATCGCCGCCGAACTCGGCACGATCGCCGACGAGCTCGATGCGCTGGCCGCGACGCGCGATTCGAATGGTGAACCGGTGTTCGCGACGGGCACCGCGCGCGTGATGCGTTTCGATTCCGACGTGACCTTTGCGCCGGTTCCGTCGGCGGCCGATGTTTTCGTCGTCGGCGGAAACAGCCTTTCGACCGGTATCCGCGACGCCGCTACGGCGGTCGCTGCCGGCGACAAGGCCGGAATGAACGCTTCACTGGGCGCCCTTGCCACCTCGATCGACCATGTCGCCGACAAGCATGCCGAAATCGGGCTTGCGGGCGGGCGGCTCGACCGCATCGGCGACGGGCTCGAATTGCGCAAGATCACGCTCAAGGACGAGCGATCGGATATCGAGGACACCGACCTCGATGTCGCGATTGCCGAACTCAATGCGCAGGATCTGACGCTGCGAGCCGCGCAGGCGGCGTTCGCAAAGATCAACAGCCGGACCTTGTTCGATATTTTGAACTGAGGCCGCTCAACTTTGCGGCGCTGCTGCCGTTAATCATCAAGACGTACCTGAATTGGCGGGGGCCGGCTTCGACAGTCGGATCCCGAATGGAGTTGCTCGCACATGTTTCCCGCTGTCGGCATTGTCGTACTGATCCTGCTGGTCTTCGGGGGCTTCGCGCTGACCGGGGGCAATCTGGGTCCGGTCATGCATGCGTTGCCCCACGAAATGCTGATCATCGGTGGGGCCGCGCTCGGCTCGCTGATCATCGGCAATTCGGGCGCCGATCTGAAGGCGCTCGGCGGCGGGCTCGGCAAGGTGTTCAAAGGGCCGCAATATAAGAAGCAGGATTATCTCGACTGCATCCTGCTCGTCTCGACGCTGATGAAGATGATGCGCACCGAAGGACCGGTCGCGGTCGAGCCGCATATCGAAGATCCGAAAAATTCGACGATCTTTCAGCAATACCCCAAGCTTTTGAAGGACGACACGCTCGTCCATCTGATCTGTGATACGCTGCGCCTCGTCGTCGTGTCGTCGGGTACGCTCGATCCGCATGCGGTCGAAGAGGTGATGGACAATGCGCTGAAGAGCCACAACCATCATTCGATGAAACCCGCCGAGGGTCTGCAGAGCCTCGCCGACGCGCTTCCGGCGCTCGGCATCGTCGCCGCGGTGCTCGGCGTCGTGAAGACGATGGGTTCGATCGACAAGCCGCCGGCAATCCTTGGTGGCATGATCGGTTCGGCGCTCGTCGGTACCTTTCTCGGCGTGTTGCTCGCTTATGGTCTCGTCGGTCCGTTCGCGACGCGCGCCAAGGCGGTGATCGAGAGCGACAACGCCATCTATCATACGGTGAAGCAGCTGATCATCGCGTCGCTCCACGGCCATCCGCAGCCGCTGGTGATCGAGGCCGCGCGCTCGGGCGTCGACCATAGCAACCAGCCGAGCTTTGCCGAGGTCTTTGACGGGATGCGGGGCCGCTGATGGCCGCGCGCCCCAACATGCCGCGGCCGATCATCGTCAAAAAGGTGATCCAGGAAGCGCACGGCGGCCACCATGGCGGCGCGTGGAAGGTCGCCTATGCCGATTTCGTGACCGCGATGATGGCCTTCTTCCTGTTGATGTGGCTGCTCGGCGCGACGAACGAGAAGCAGCGCAAGGCGCTCGCCGATTATTTCGCGCCCACCATCGTCCAGAGCAAGCAGGACACGGCGGGGTCGAATGGCCTGTTCGGAGGCGACTCGCTCGTTTCGGTCGACAAATATCCCCACGGCGCGGCGCAGACGGGGACCCGTTCGATGACGATCCCGCGCGACGCCACGGGCGGACCGCGCGAAGCCTCGGGGCGCGAACGCGCAAGCGACAAGCAGCGGTTCCAGCGACTGGCGCAGACGCTGATGGAGCAATTGCAGAGCAAGGGCGATCTGAAGCGCCTCGCGCCGAACCTGCGTTTTACCGAGACGCTCGAAGGGTTGCGTATCGATGTTGTCGATGACGCCGATTTTTCGATGTTCGTGATCGGAACCAGCCAGCTGACCCCCGACGGGGCGCGGCTGTTCAGCGAAATCGCAAAGCCCGTCGCAGCGGTGACAAACCAGGTGATGATCCGCGGCCACACCGATGCCGCTCCCTGGTCGGCGAAGTCGGGCACGAACAACTGGCGCCTGTCGGTCGATCGTGCCGAGGTGACGCGCCACTATCTGGAGTTCCGCGGGATCTCTTCGGGGCGCTTCTCGCGAATCGAGGGGGTCGCCGATCGGGAGCCCTATGTCCCCTCCGACCGATTCGATCCGCGCAATCGCCGCATCTCGATCACGCTCGGCTGGCGAACCGGCGAAGACAATTAGTGCCAATTTGGCGGCATATTGGAGCCGATTGACGCAATTGCGAGCCAGATACTGCCAATATGGTAATATCTATTTGTTTTGAATGACTTAGCTAACGCTCGATAAGCTTTTGTTTACCAGTTTCGTCAATTCGTAAATCCATCGAAGGGGCACCGAGCGGGCGGTGCGGTGGAGACCAGAATGACTGTGGGGCACAACAACAATACGGCGCTGGAAGCGCTGATCATCGGCACGAGCGCGGCGGCTTGCCGGCTGCGCGAGATGATCCGGCGCGTAGCGCGCTCGAACGCATCGGTGATGCTCTGTGGCCCGTCGGGCTCGGGCAAGGAACTGGTGGCGCGTGCGATCCACGACGAGGGTGCCCGGTCGGGCAAGGCCTTCTCTGCGATAAATTGCGGCGCGATCCCCGGCGAGCTTATCGAATCCGAACTGTTCGGGCATGAGAAGGGCAGCTTCACCGGCGCCCATGCTCGCCGCATCGGCCATTTCGAAGCGAGCGAGGGCGGCACGCTCTTCCTCGACGAAATCGGCGACATGCGCTTTGACATGCAGGTCAAGCTGCTCCGCGTGCTGGAGGACCGGACGATCGTCCGCGTCGGCAGCAGCGAAGTGAAGGCCGTCGACGTTCGCGTCATCTCGGCCACTCATCAGGATCTCGGCGCCGCGATCGCCGATGGCAAGTTCCGCGAAGATCTGTTCTTCCGGCTCGGCGTGGTTGTGCTGCAGGTCCCCAGCCTTGCCAGCCGCGCCGAGGATATTCCGGCGCTCATCCGCCACTTTCAGCGCAACATGCCGGCGGAGACCAAGTGCCGCTATGACGATGCCGCGATGGCCCTGCTGATGCAGCACGCTTGGCCGGGCAATGTCCGTGAACTGCGTAACTTCGTCGAACGCGCCAGCGTTCTCCATAGCGGCGAGACGCTCGGTCTCGAAGACGTCGCCATGCTTTTGAACCCCACCGCAGCGCTTGCGCCGTGGCAGGCTGTCCCCAGCAGCCCTGCCGCGGTGCAGGCCAGCGCGGAAGACTTCGCCGCCATGCCCTTTGCTTCGGCGACGCCGCAGGCAAAGACGCCGGCGCCGGGCCGTCCGATCGACCTCAAGCGCGAGATCGAGACGATCGAACTCGAACAGATCCACGTCGCGCTCGACCTTGCCGACGGCATTATTTCGGAAGCTGCGCGCCTGCTGACGCTGAAGCGCACGACGCTGATCGAAAAGATGCGCAAATATGGCGTTCACCAGCAGGCCGCCTGACCAGCCCGCACACACGAGTTTCAGCACCCGCTGGAAAAGGGAGCTCTGGTCCGCTCCCGCACCACCCGGCCGCCCGTCCCCACCTTTGGGCGGCCGGGTAACCAGCGGGCTCTTACGAACCCGAAAACGACAACGGCCCGCTCCTTTCCTTGAAAGGGCGGGCCGTCTTGCTGTCAGGCGGGTGAGGCCGATGTCAGCGGAGCTGTCGCCAGGCGGCGCTGATCGTCAAAATTCCCTCTAGCAGTTCGGCCAGCCCTTCGCCGCTGTTTGCGGCGACGGCATCGTCAAGCTTGCGGCGCATGCTGCGATAGACGCGCGATAGTGCCGTCGCGACGTCGCCGCCCTTGTCGCGGTCGAGATTGACGTCGAGGCCGATCAGGATCGCGCGCGCGCGATGCGCGGGCTCGGTCGCCGAAATGCGTTGTCCCTGCCGAACCATGGCTCCCAGAACGCCGACAGCGGTTTCGAGCTCGTCATAGAGCATGGTAACCAGCTCGACGGGATCGGCCGCTGCGGCGCGGCTTTCATTCTGCAATCGGCGATACAGCCCGGTTGCCCGGACGGTCGAGGCGGTAGCGGTCACGGCGGTGGTCCCCAAGCTCTAGCTATTAGTCGTTACCCTGGTTCGACCAGAGCTTGATCTGTTGTTCGAGGTAGCTTTGCGTTGCCTTGAACGACGCGAGGCGAGCCTCGAGCGAGCCATATTGCTTCTCGAGCCGCTTCTTGTACGCCTCTTCGCGCTCCTCGATCTTCTCGAGCTGTTCGGCGAGATTTTCCTTCTTCTCGGTCAGCGACTTCGAAACGCGCTCGATCGCGCCGTTCACGCCAACCGCCTTGTCGCGGATCGCGTCGAGCGCAAAGGCGATGCCGGGATCGCTCTGCTCGGTATGCGTCGCGTCGCGTCGCGGATTGAAGAGCGCCTCAACCGCGCCGGCATCGGACGCGAGCACCTTGTCGAGCTTGGCGTTATCGACCGCCAGAAGGCCGTCCTTGGTCGACGTGATGCCGATATCGGATAGTTTGTTGATGCTGCCGTGGCTCGAAATGACTTTGTGCAGGAGCCCGGACAGTTCGCGCTCGAGCTCGCGAAGTGAGGTGGTCGGCCCCGACATGCTCGATGCCGCGACAAGGCTCTTCTTGAGTTGATTATACACTGCGACGAAATCGCCGACGGTTTGCTTGATCATGTCGAGCGGACGGCTCGCGCCGATATCGACGGGCTGTCCGGGGGCCGCCTTCTTGAGCGTCAGCGACATACCGGGAACGACGTCGTCGATGATGTTGGTCGCACGGCTGAATGCGACGCCATCGATCGTGAATTCGGCGTTTGCCGCACTCTGTCCGACCGTCATTCCGCTGGTGGAGAAAGATGAAAGTCCGGGATCTGCGCCCGCGTCGGCGCTGAACGTGAAAGCGCCGGCCTCGCCCGTCGGGCCTTTCAGGATCAGCCGATGGCCGCCTTCGTCGGCGATGATCGACGCGGTTACACCGGCGCCGCTGGTATTGATCGCATTCGCAAGTCCGTCGAGGCTGTTGTTCGTTGCGCCGATGGTAATCGTCTTGGCGACGCCGCCGACAGTCAGTGTCATCGTACCCGTGCCGATTGCGGCGGTGCGGTCGGCGACGACGCCCGAATAGTTGGTTTGCGCGCGCGCGAGCTGGTTCACGACGACGGTCGCGGCAAAGCTGTCGGCCGAAAGGCCGGCGCGGCTGGTCGCACCGAGCACGCTTTCGTCGGAAACCGTCGGCGTGCTGCGCAGTGTTCCGTCGCTCACCATCTGGCCGAGGGAATCGGCAAAGCCATCAAGATCGGATCGCGCCTGCGCCAGCGCACTGATCCGCGTCTGGTTCTTTTGCGTCAAATCCGCCATTTGCTTGATCTTGGGATCACGCGATGCGTTCGACAGGTCGGTGACGAGCTGTTTGATGTCGATACCCGACCCGAAGCCGAGGCTGTTTGCGATTGAGCTGACCATGGCAAATATCCTTCGAACCCCTTAACGGCGGCCCGCGGACAAGATTAAGCCTGTCGGCGACCCTCCGGATCAAAACGATGCGAGGGCGGAACGTCGACGGAAGGCTGGGCGGTCCCTTCGGCCGCCGCGCGCTCAAGCTGGAAGACGAAGGCGAGCACGGTGGCGACCGCGACGAACAATTCCTCTGGAATCGTCCGTCCCGCGCGCGCGGTGAAATAGATGGCGCGGGTGAGCTGCGGATATTCGAGCATCGGCACGCTGGCGGCGCGGGCAAGCTCGCGGATCGACATCGCGACATCGCCGCGCCCGCGCGCGACGACGACCGGCGCCGCATCGGTCCCCGGGCGATAACGCAGCGCGACCGAAAAATGGGTCGGGTTGGTCAGGACGACGGTCGCCTCCGACACCGCCTTGCGCGCTGACCCGCTCAAAATCTCATGCGCGCGCTGGCGCTGTGCCTGCTTCAGTTCGGGCGCGCCGTCCGATTGGCGCATTTCCTCCTTGATCTCCTGCTTGCTCATCATCAGCCGCTTGTTGCGCTGGAACCATTGCACCGGGACGTCGATCAGCGCGATGATCACCAGTCCGCCGGCGAGCGTCAGCATCGCATGGCCGATTTCCTTTCCGGCGAGGCCGATAGCGGCGAGCAGGTCGGTCGATGCCATCGTCATAATCGCGGGCAGGCTTTTCAGGACGAGCCAGTAACCGATCGTGCCGAGCAGCAGGACTTTCGCCAACGCCTTGCCGAGCTCTGTGACGCCCTGCATCCCGAACATGCGTTTCAGGCCGCTCATCGGGTTCATTCTGTTGCCCTTGAACTGCAACGCCTTGCCGCGCCAGCCCATCGAGCCGAGCATCGCCGGACCCGCGATTGCGGCGCCGAGCGCGAGCGCAAACAGGCTGGCAAGCGGCAGCAGAATCTCGACCCCGTTTCGCATCAGCGCCTCTCCGGGCGCGAAATCGGCGACATCGGCGGCGGTCAGGGTCAGCCCGCGGCGAACAAGATCGCTTGCCGACTGGACGAACCAGCCGCCCGCGGCGACGATCCAGCCCGCGGCAGCAAGCATCATCAGCGCCGTTGCCAGCTCGCGCGACATGAGGACATCGCCTTCGCGCGCCGAATCGGCGAGTTTCTTCGCCGTCGGCTGTTCGGTCTTCTGGTCCTTGTCGCTGCCTTCGGCCATCGGTCAGATCCCTGCGACCATGCGTGCCGCGTCGAGCGCGTCGGACAGGATATGCGCGATCGCTTCCGCCATCGCCGGCGTCGCGACGCCGAGAAGGACGATCCCGGCAAGCAACGTCGCGGGAATGCCGACCGCGAACAGGTTGAGTGCGGGCGCCGAACGACCGATCACGCCCATGATGATCTGGACGAGGATAAGGACGAAGCCGACGGGCATCGCGATCGTCAGCCCCGCGGCGAACATCAGGCTACCGAAACGGATCGCCCCGCCGAGCGCATCCCAGGACGGGAAGGCATTGCCGGGCGGCAGCGCGGTGTAGCTGCTCACGACGATGTCGATCAGCACGAGATGGCCGTCGGCGGCGAGGAACAGCGCGGTGGCCATCATCGACAGGAACTGGCCGATCGCCGAGCTCGAGGCGCCGCTCAGCGGATCGACCATCGACGCGAAGCCGAGCCCCATCGCGTTGCTGATCACCTCGCCGGCGAGAAGCGCGGCGGCGAGCCCCATCTGGAGCACGAAGCCGATCGCGAGGCCGATCACGACCTCGCCGATGATGAAGAAAAAGCCCGGAACCGATACGATACCCTCGGGCGGCAGCGCCATGCCCGATGCCGCGACAGCGGGTACTCCGACGGCAAGCGCGATGACGAGCCGGAGCTGTATCGGGACGCTGGATGCGCCGAATACCGGTGCGGCGATGAAGGCGGCGCCGGGGCGGATCATGCCCAGCATCCAAAGCTGGAGCATCGCCTCGATATTCGGGATGTCGGCGGGATTCATCGACCTAGCGGACGAGCGCCGGAATTTGCGCGAACAACTCGCGCGTGAAATCGGTGAGCAGGACGAGGATGCTGCCGCCGAAAATCGCGAGGCAGATCGCGGCAACGATCAGCTTGGGCACGAAAGTCAGCGTCTGCTCGTTGATCGACGTCGCGGCCTGGACCATGCCGAGCAGCACGCCGATGACGAGCACCGGCAGCAGCAGCGGGGCCGAGGCGAGGGCAAGTATCCACAGCGATTGCTGCGCGACCCCGATGAAATAGTCGGCCTCCATCCCGCTAACTTACAAAGGAGGAGGCGAGTGATCCCATCGTCAGCGCCCAGCCATCGACGAGGACGAAGAGCAGGAGCTTGAACGGCATCGATATGATCGTCGGCGACAGCATCATCATACCGAGAGACATCAGCGCGGATGCGACGATCAGGTCGATGA